>CANRJF010000255.1 GCA_947630855.1 uncultured Lachnospiraceae bacterium | reverse complement strand
TGCGGAACATCCCTTCCCCGGAGCAGGGCGCATCCACCAGGATTTTATCAAAAAACTCTGCAAATTCATCTGCCAGGCGTTTTGGTGATTCGTTTAAAACAATGGCATTTTTTATTCCCATGCGCTCCACATTTTCCGATAAAATCTTTGCCCTGGCAGGATGGATTTCGTTGCAGAATAAAATCCCCCTGCCTTTCATGGCAGCACCTAACTGGGTGGTTTTTCCTCCGGGGGCGGCGCAAAGGTCCAATACCCTCTCCCCTGGCTTTACATCTAAGTATCCTGCAGGCGCCATGGCGGAAGGCTCCTGGATATAATACACCCCTGCTTCATGGTAGGGGTGTTTTCCCGGCGTATCTTTGCCGTCATAATAAAATCCGTTTTCCTCCCAGGCAATGGGCTGTAAAGAAAAAGGACATTTTTTTAAAAATTCTTCCTTCCCTGTTTTCAAGGGATTTATTCGCAGTCCGTGGTAAGATTCTCCCCGGAGGGCGTTTTTTAATGCCGGATAATCCCTGCCCAGCATGTCTTCCATTCTCTCTTTAAATTCCAGGGGAAACATGATATCCTCCATTTCACCGGACTATACAGACAGTTTCCGGTATCTGTTTAAACATGCCGCAATCTCCATCTTTCTTGGAACTGCCAGCCCCGCAGGCACATACCTGCCCCCGTATATTTTTTCCATGCCGTTCTTTTCTATTTCCTGCCAGATACTTTCCGCTATTTCCACCACCGTATATTTTCCGTTCATAAGTCCTGTTACGGCATATTTCATGATATAACCCAGTGTATTTACCTGCTCGCTGTCGCAAAGCTGCTCCACATAGCGAAGGTCAACATATTCCTTATCAAGGGAAACACCTTCTAACCCCATGGATTTTACCTTGATTCTCTCAGACAATCTCTGTCTGGATTTTGCCCTGCGGTTTGCATTGGGCTTTCCGGCAGCTTCTATTTTTTCCTGGGGCAGGGGAAAATTCATCGCTTCCTTTTTTGCCGCCTCCGTAATATCCACCGGCTGGTACTGCTTCATCTGAATAATACAGTCCGCCTTATGAAAATACGAACCGCAGCTTCCTGCCACAAGTATGGTGGAAATGCCAAATGTATGGTACAACTCTTCCACCCTGTCGATAAAGGGAGTAATAGGCTCACTGTCCCGATGGATGACACGCTGCATTAATTCATCCCGAATCATAAAATTGGTAGCGCTGGTATCTTCATCAATAAAAAATACCCTGCTGCCTGCTTCCATTGCCTCAATCACATTAGCCGCCTGGGAAGTGCTGCCGCTGGCGTCCTCCGTGGAAAAAGACACCGTATCTTTCCCGTTGGGAAGATTACGGATAAACATGGAAATATCCACTCCCTTTATGCTTCTCCCGTCTTCCGCACGCAGCTTCATTGCCGTATCATCGGAAATCACATATTCCCTGCCGTCCCCGGCAATATGGTTGTACACTCCCATTTCCAGGGCTTTTAAAAGAGTGGATTTCCCGTGGTAGCCTCCTCCGGCAATTAATGTAACTCCTGTTTTTATTCCCATGCCTTTGATTTTTCCGGCATGGGGAAGCTGCAATTCCACTTCTAAAGAGGGAGGGGACATAAAGGGCCTGCCCTCTTTCATGGGACGGGAAGACACCCCGGACTCCCTGGGGAGAATTGCCCCATTTGCCACAAAAGCCGCTAAATTTTCTTTTTTCAGCTCACACCGGATAAAATTCTGGTCTTCCGCTAAATGCACCACATCCAAAACTTCCTGTTTTTTATATGCTTTATAAAAAAGGGACGCTTCCACACACTTTGGCACAAAAGTATAAAGAATTTTCTCCAGTTCCCTGGCATTAATGGTTCTGCCGTTCGCCGGAAATCCCACTTTAAACCGGAATACAATCTCTCCGTCTTCCCTAATCCTGCAGGCGCTGCGCTCTAAAATCTCCTGTCCCGGACGGCTGACAAGGAGCAGCCCGCTTTTCCCGGAGCCTTTCGCCTTAAAGGAAAATTCCTCCGCCGTTTTGCAAAATCTTCTGTTTATCATATCCTGCAGCGCAATACGGCAGTATTCCCTGTCATAATACTCTCCCGGGAAACCTGCCCTATCCCCTTTTACCCGGACACTCACATCCGAAGGTGACGCAAAAGGGTCTCCCTGTACATGGTCAATAGAAAGAACATACCCCTGAAACTGGTACATTCCCGCTGTATCTTTATAGGCAGGATAACCTTTGTGGTCTATCCTGCCCAGTAATTCTCTTAACTCCGCCGCTGTCTTCATAATCCTGTTCATTCCTTTCTCTCACATATGTCTTGAAAAATCTTACCATAACCAGATAATTTTTTCCATTGCTTTTTGTTTGACTTTCCCCATTTTTATGGGCAAAAGCTGCTTTTCCTTAATTTACTGGTATCTGCCTTATCTGCTGTGATGTTTTTTGACATTTGCAAAAGTAACTGCATGGATAAAAATCCTCTTGGTATGTTCCGCAGCCTTACGCTTTTGGGAAGGA
>CANRJF010000254.1 GCA_947630855.1 uncultured Lachnospiraceae bacterium | reverse complement strand
GTGCGTGTAGCTCAGCTGGATAGAGCACTTGGCTACGGACCAAGGTGTCGGGAGTTCGAATCTTCTCACGCACGCTGTAAAAAGCCTTGAAAATTCAACGTTTTCAAGGTTTTTTCTTTACTAAAAAAGCGAAAAACTCAAAAAACAATCAAAAGAAGAGAATGTTTTGTGCTGTGGCATGGACATTCTCTTTTCTAATCAATAGCTATTTTGAGGCGGCGTTGGTATTTCTGTTCAAAAAATCTTTAAGTGCCATATTGATATATTGACTGAATGACCTATCGTCTTTCTCAGCCAGTTCTTTTATCTTTTCAATAATATCTTCATCAAGCGTTATGCTTACTTTACCTTTTAATGGCTTCATTTTATCACCTACTTAATGCTTATAATGTTATCATTTTGTAAGATATTATATTGAAAAGTAGGATAAAGTATGATAAAGTAGTATTCGATATAAAAAACTGACATTAATATAAGAGGAAAAAGGTAGTAATAAGAATTTTAACAAAACAAATAGTTGCAAAATAATACAGCAAAATGTATAATACAACTAATGGTCGCAGAAAATGACAAAAAATAAAAAATTTACAAAAACTGCAACCTTTTAGGAAAAAGGATGCTCTATTAAAATGTAAGGATGTTTATGTGAAAGTAAAAAAGAAAGGAGGGCTGTTGAAGCAATTCACGAAAAACATAAACATAAAATATTAAAATTACAAAAGGAAAGGGAAAAAATATGAAGAAAAAATTATTAACAATTTTGCTTGCCATAAGTGTATGTGCAAGCACGGTTCTCTGCCCGATAGTGGGGGGGGTAATGTATATGCTGCAGATGATTATCAAATTCTGGAAGAAAATGATTACAAATATAAAGTAACAGCAGAAGGAGCATGCATATTGGCATATTTGAAACGGAATGATACGACGCAAGTAACAATACCTAGTACTTTGCAGGATGGGAAAACTAAAGTAATCGATATAGGTGCGAGGGCATTTATGAATTGTAAAGCATCCAGCATAACGATACCATCCAGTGTAAAGAATATACAAAATTGGGCATTTCAGGAGTGTGAAGCGACCAGCATAACGATTGAAGAAGGTGTTACACTGATAGGAGAAGAAGCGTTTGCTGGGTGTAAAAAATTATCGAGCATAACAATACCAGATGGTGTAACCGACATAGGAAACTATGCATTTTATGGATGCAGCAGTTTAGCGAGCATGACAATACCAGGAAGTGTAACCAGCATGGGGTACAATATATTTGATGGATGTAGTGGTTTAACCAGCATAACGATTGAAGATGGCGTAACCAGCATAAGTGGTGTATTTCGGAACTGCAGCAGTTTAACGAGCATAACGATACCAGACAGTGTAACCAGCATAAGTGGTGCATTTTATGGATGCAGCAGTTTAACGAGCGTAACACTTCCGTCAAGTATAACTAGTATAGAACAGAATGCATTTAGGGAATGTAGCAGTCTAACGAGCATAACGCTTCCGTCAAGTATAACCAGTATAGGAGAACTTGCATTTAGTGAATGCAGCAATTTAGAAAGCATAACGATACCAGGCAGTGTAACCAGCATAGGAGGTCGCGCATTTAATGAATGTAGCAGCTTAACGAGTATAACAATTCCAGACAGTGTAACCAGTATAGGAGATGGTGCATTTCAAAAGTGCAAGAGCTTAATGAGTATAACGATACCAGGCAGTGTAACCAGCATAGAAGATTATACATTTTCCTGGTGCGAAAACTTAACCAGCATAACGATACCAAGCAGTATCACCAGCATAGGAGAGGGAGCATTTGGAGAGAGCGATTATGGAGAGTGTGAAGCTCTAAAAGATATTTATTACGGAGGCACCCAGGCACAGTGGGCAGCTATTGACAATAAAGCAGAATTAAGTGACAGTGTAACAATTCATTTTACTAACGGAAGCAATTCTCAAAATGGAAACACAGGCAATACACCTGATAATAATAACCAGAATAATACACCGGGTAATACCCAGAACACCAAAAAGGCTGTAACCGCAGTAAATGTAACCTACAAGGGAAACAGCGTAAACAATAAGACCCTGGCTATTAAAACAAAATCCAAATACACTTTTAAGGCAGAAGTTTCCCCCAGCGATGCGGTGGATAAGACAGTGACATGGGAATCCTCCAATAGTAAGATAGCTACGGTAAGCCCCACAGGAGTGGTGAAGGGCATTAAGAAGGGAACTGCCACCATCACGGCGAAATCTTCCAATGGAAAACAGGCGTCATTTAAAGTGAAGGTACAGTCCAAAGATGTGAAAGTCACCAAGATTTCCATTCAGGCAGAAAAAAAGGCAGTGAAGAAAGGAAAGAAGCTGAAATTAAAGGCTGTGGTATCTCCGGCAACAGCGAAAAATACCAAGGTAAGCTGGGAATCCTCCAACAAGAGGGTAGCTACCGTAAACTCCAAAGGCGTGGTGACAGGAAAGAAAAAAGGCAAGGTCACCATTACTGCCACGGCAAAAGACGGAAGCAAAAAGAAAGCAAAAGTAAAAATTAA
>CANRJF010000253.1 GCA_947630855.1 uncultured Lachnospiraceae bacterium | reverse complement strand
TAGAAACGGAATAAAAAAAATCCGAATATACAAGGGGAAAGTATACCCATTTTTAGGAGAAATGTAATGCCGACCGAAAACAATCCGGGCAGAATGTCTCCCTGTAAAGTAAAAACAGGTGAAGTTTTCGATTATGGATACAGAATGCAACAAATCTGATGGGATAAAAGATTACAGCGAAATTAATTCTAAAGAAAATCACCTTGACAACCTCAGTGGATTCAGTCTATAATAGCAACGCAGGCAAATAGAAAAAACGAAGAAGAGGAACAGTAAACCGGCAGCATTCCCCAGAGAGAAGACAAAATGCTGAGATGTCTTTGTTTGTATCCGATTGAACCCGCCTTGGAGTTTCCATAGAGATATGGCGTAATTCCGTCGTTACCGGATAGAAAGAGCATATATGCATGTCGGGCAGTGTTGCAGCGGCAGTTTATGATTGCATATATGAACCAGGGTGGTACCGCCGAGTCATTCGGTCCTTGTGGACGGATTGCTCGGCTTTTTTATATTTATAAAAGTATAGCAAAACAAACCTGAAAGGAGCCAAATCATGGCAAAAGAAAAGAAATTAGTAGAAGCAATCACCTCCATGGAGGAGGATTTTGCACAGTGGTACACAGATGTGGTAAAAAAGGCGGAACTTATCGATTATTCTTCCGTAAAGGGATGCATGATTATTAAACCGGAGGGATATGCCATCTGGGAGAACATTCAGAAAGAACTGGATGCCCGTTTTAAAGAGACGGGTGTGGAAAACGTATACATGCCTATGTTTATCCCCGAGAGCCTTTTAAATAAAGAAAAAGACCATGTGGAAGGATTTGCGCCGGAAGTGGCATGGGTGACCCATGGCGGGGCAAATCCCTTACAGGAGCGTCTCTGCGTCCGCCCTACCTCGGAAACCTTATTTTGTGACTTTTACAAAAACGATATCCAGTCTTACAGGGATTTGCCCAAAGTGTATAACCAGTGGTGTTCCGTGGTAAGATGGGAAAAAGAGACAAGGCCCTTCCTTCGTTCCAGGGAATTTTTGTGGCAGGAAGGCCATACCGCCCATGCTACGGAGGAGGAGGCTAAAGAGAGAACCATCCGCATGTTAAACATTTACGCAGACTTTTGTGAGGAAGTGCTGGCCATGCCTGTAATCCGCGGCCAGAAAACGGAAAAAGAAAAATTTGCAGGGGCAAAGGACACGTATACCATTGAGGCGCTGATGCATGACGGCAAGGCACTGCAGTCCGGTACAAGCCATAACTTCGGAGATGGTTTTGCCAGGGCTTTCGGGATTCAGTATACGGATAAAGACAATACCTTACAGTACGTCCATCAGACTTCCTGGGGATTATCCACCCGGCTGATTGGCGGGATTATTATGGTTCACGGGGACGATTCAGGACTTGTGCTGCCTCCAAAGATTGCTCCTACCCAGGTAATGGTCATTCCCATTATGCAGCATAAAGAAGGGGTATTAGACCAGGCGGAGAAGCTAAAAGAAGCATTAAAAGCAGCGGGCATCCGGGTAAAATTAGACGATACGGAAAAGAGCCCCGGCTGGAAATTCTCTGAGCAGGAGATGCGGGGCATACCCATCCGTGTGGAATTAGGGCCAAAAGACATAGAGGCAGGACAGTGCGTTCTCGTGAGAAGAGATACCAGGGAGAAAACCATAGTATCCCTGAGTGATGCAGCAGCGAAAGCAAAAGAATTATTGGAAACCATTCAGAAAGAAATGTTTGAGAGGGCAAAAGCCCACCGGGATGCCCATATCTACGATGCCCATGACTATGAGGAGTTTGCCGGGATTATTGAGAATAAAACAGGATTTATCCGGGGCATGTGGTGCGGCGGGCAGGCATGTGAGGACAAGATAAAAGAAGATTTTGCGGCTACATCCCGGTGTATGCCCTTTTCTGACCAGGAGAGGATTTCTGAAGTGTGCGTATGCTGCGGGAAACCGGCAAAGAAGCTGGTATACTGGGGCAAGGCATATTAAAAAAAGTGAAAGGAGACGCCAATGCATATAGATTTACCGCAGAAAGCTGCATATATCATAGAAACATTAGAAAAAAACGGCCATGAAGCCTATGCGGTGGGGGGCTGCATTCGGGACTGCCTCCTTTCCAGGGAGCCGGAGGACTGGGACATCACCACCTCCGCCACCCCCCGGCAGGTAAAAATGATCTTCCCCAGAACCATCGACACCGGGATTCTCCATGGAACCGTAACGGTAATGTTAGGCCGTCAGGGATTTGAAGTTACCACCTACCGCATTGACGGTAAATACGAGGACGGCAGGCATCCAAAAGAAGTAGTGTTTACCCCCAGCCTTAAAGAGGATTTAGGCCGCAGGGATTTCACCATTAACGCCATGGCATACAACGATAGAGAAGGCCTGGTGGACTTATTTGAGGGTGAGGACGACCTGCGCCATGGATTAATCCGGTGTGTGGGGGACGCAGAGGCCCGTTTTGGAGAGGATGCCCTGCGGATGATGCGGGCTGTCCGGTTTTGCGCCCAGCTTGGGTTTGACATGGAGGAGGGCACCAGCCAAGCCGTGAAAAAATTATCTTCCCTCATGTCAAAAATCAGCGCGGAGCGGATCCAGACAGAGCTG
>CANRJF010000252.1 GCA_947630855.1 uncultured Lachnospiraceae bacterium | reverse complement strand
GCAGAGGCTGACATTGATCCCGAACTCAAATATATATGATAATATTTAAATAGATATTTTAAGGACAGACTACTAGACAAGGAAATATCAGATGGTTTAAGTGTAAGACGTTTAGTTTCAAAAAAAGATGATGAAGCCTCAAATACAGCAAAATCTGTCACAAAAAGTGGGGAATATCCAATAGTTTTGGATGAAAAATTGGAAAAATATATTTATGAGGAAATAACAAAGAGAAATTTAATTAAATTTGGACATTTTTTGTTAAATAAAATTTATTGTGCTAGAGATTGGATTGATACAAGGGAAATAGTAGAAACAAAAATAATATTAAATAAATTAGTAGATATTATTGTTAAGGATATAAATTCTAACACACATAGTGATTATGCAATTGTTGGTATTGATTTAGTGGGTTCGTTGTTGGCATCACGTGTTGCGTTCGCTTTACAAAGACCATTGTCTTACATAGTATCGGAAAAGGAGGAGTTAAATAATGCTAGGCCTGAAATCGAATTAAGCATTGAGAAAACAAAGAATATAATTTTAATAACAGATGTAATTGTGACGTATGATACTATTTTGCAAGCAATAGAAAAATATAACTTAAAAACAAGGATAGATTCCATATATACTATTTTTTATAGACCAAATTATAAAGTTAGTGCAAACAATGGCTTAGTTTCTAAGACATATAGTATCAATAATATGTTTAGCATAGAGTTATTTGAAAAAAAGGAATGCATGTATAAAAAAAATAAATGTATTGCTCAAAATAGAAAAATTAATGAAGGAGAGAAAGATAATGAAAATAATTAGTCCGAGTTTTCAAATAATGGATGAAATTAATGGAGCGGAAATTTTACGAAAGATAGAACTATGTGGGCGTGTATGCTATAAAAGTGAAAATGTTATTACAGAAGAATCGGCTCAAAAATTTGTACGAAATATAATAAAAAGTGGACATGAATCAGTATTAGAACATGAAAAAATTACCGTTCGTATAATTTGCGATCGTGGTGTTACACACGAAATCGTAAGACATAGAATTGCAAGTTATAGTCAAGAGAGTACCAGATATTGTAATTACAGTAAAGAAAAATTTGATGGTGAACTATCCTTTATCAAACCATGTTTTTGGGCAGAAGATGATAGCAATTTTGCTATTTGGAAAAATATAATGCAAGAATGTGAGAAGTCTTATCTAAAAATGATAGCAGAAGGTGCTACTGCGCAAGAAGCGAGGAGTATTTTGCCTAATAGCTTAAAAACAGAAATCATTGTAACAATGAACTTACGTGAGTGGAGACATTTTTTTAAATTAAGAACAGCGAATAGAGCACACCCTCAAATGCGAGAAATATCTATTCCGCTTTTGAAACAGTTTCAGAAACAGATACCAATCATTTTTGATGATATAATGCTTGATTAAGTTGGCTCTATTTTGGCTCTAAAAATTTTAACTGACACAAGTACAAGAGCGATTTTCAAAGAATATGGATAATAAATCCATTAAAAATCATAGAAAAATAGCCAGTTCAAGCTATCCGCCGAGGAGTTCGAGTGATGAAATGGATTTGAAAACCCTAGTATTTATAGGGGTTCCAAACAAATTTGTTTAAGCTTTGGCAACGATTTGGCAACATTTCAGGCATCACTTACTGAATAAAAGAATACTTCAATAACAGAAAAACCTTACTGATTTTCAGAAATGGCAATTGAAAATGGGTAAGGTTTTTTTACGTTCATTTTTTTTCTTGCGTTTTGCTTCTTTTTTTTCTGCTTTTTTAGCGGCTTTATTGATGAAGTCAAACAATTCGCGTGAAGGAACGTCTGCCCAGATTTGGTGTGTGTCAAGTTCTGGATATTTATAGCGCCACTGGTCATATTCTTCTTTGCTGATTTCGCCTTTCTCCAGTCTGGCAGCTTCCAACTGCCATGCGTGGAGCATATTATACATGGAAGAATAGGTTGAATAATCGGACTTATCCAGACGCAGGCAGATTTCCCCGCCAATCTCCCCGATTTTCAGTCCATACATATCTTCCAGCGCAAAAAAGGTATGCATAAGTCCGATGTTCGTATCTATATCCGGCACAGTGAGGGCGTAGGTGCTGACACCGAAAAGGTTGGCCATTTCTTTTACAAGGTCATGCTTTGGCACTCTGGCTTCGGATTCATACTGTGCCATACGGACATCCGAAGTCTTTCCAAGGAAGCCGAGGATTTCGCCCAGTTGTTTTTGTGTCATGCCTTTTCTATTGCGAAAAAATTTGATGCGTTTGCCAATTGCCATAGTAAAACCTCCATTTAAGTGAAGTGCGGTAAAGTCATGCCAGCTCGATATGCCTCGCTTTATCCCGCTGTGGCGGTGCGCCATATACGCCTGAAAGAAAGCAGTTCAGCGTGTGCAGGCACCCGCAGTTCTGTTTTCTGACATTCGTGCATGACTTTACTTAAACAAATCTGTTGAAGTTAGTATAACATGGTGCAGTAGAAATAGCAAGAATAACTTAAATAAAAAAAGTTAAGATTTTCTTGATAGTTACAATTCACGGCCAATGTCATTTAGTTAAGCCATAGGGTTAGATCTCAACTTAGGGGTCTAACCCATATTTTTT
>CANRJF010000251.1 GCA_947630855.1 uncultured Lachnospiraceae bacterium | reverse complement strand
AGGCTAAATATATGTTGGCATTATTGTATGAGACTGGCTGTGCAGATTTGAAGCGTGATGATGAAAAATGTGATGAGCTATTAGAGGATTGTATAGAAGCTGGATATTTGCCAGCAATGGTTAGAAGGGTAATACCACTAGAGAGATTTATTGATGCTGAAGTTTGTAAAAAAGAGTTACCATTGTTAATTAATGAATTAGAGAATCAGGCAATGGATGATAAATTTGCTGCTGAGGAATGCGCCCGTGTTTATATTAATGCACATTTTCTGGGTTTAGAACAAAATGTAGAACATTATCAAAAGGCAATTGCATATTTAAAAAAAGCTCCTGCAGTACTAGGGTATTATGGCATAGCAATACGATATATTAATGGAGAGGGAGTTGAAAAAGATTTGGAATGTGCATTAGATTACCTAAAAAAATCTGCAAAATATGATTACAGTCCGGCAGTAAACTATGTTGGAATTGCAAATCAAAACTTATGGACATCAGAATGTTCACATAAAGAAGCCGGGAAATGGTATAAAAGGGCTTATGAGTTAGGTAACCACATAGCAATTGCAAATCTTGCATGGTGTTACAGCCAGGATAATAACGAATACGGCATGCAAACTGATTATGATAAATTTTTTGAATTATCTATGGAGGCATACGAATTAGGAAATATGCCGGATGGGGTGATAAGCGATATTGGTTGGGCATATCAATATGGACATGGTGTTAATAAAGATATTGAGATGGCTAAAAAATATTATAGAGAAGCAGCAGATATGGGAAATAAGTATTCAAAGGATAAATTGAAAGAGTTGGAGAGTTTATAGGAGGAACATTCGATGAATACAGCATTGGATATTGTAAATTATAATTGCCTGGCGGAAACGGAACGCAATGAAATAGATGAGCAGATAGATAACATTATTTCCAAACACAAAAACAACAGATATGAAGTCAACAAACTTGTTTTTGAGAGTGTGTCCGCATTGACAGTAAGTGAAAATTATTCTAATGAGTTGGCATCCCAGGGTGCAATCAAAAGATTCTGGGGTGGGATAACCGGAAAGAACAGACAATTACAAAACAAAATAGACCACAGCCTGGCAGCGGCTCAGTATGCCTCACAGCAGACGCTTCAGAAGCTTGCAGAGCAGAATTTAATGAGTTTTGAACTTATCACCGCCGTGAACAATAAGCTGAATTCTTCTATTTTGCAGGTGGAAAATGAAATTAATAATATATACGGCACACTGGTTACTTTTTTTAAGAGGACAAAATCAGATATAATCCAGCTTGAAAACAGGGTGGAGCGGTTAGAGCGGAATGTAAACCTGCTGAACTGGCAAAATTCTATTGAATATCAGATGTATGATGGCATTGAATATTCTGAATTGGATGATGTGTCAAAGATTATCTGCTTGACAAGGGATTTTTATGATATTACGAAAGCAAAATGGACAACCTCTGACTTGCTTTTATTAAAGGCGGCAATGGCTTCCATAGGTCTTTCTCCAAAAGCAAGCATTAGCTACAAAAAGTTTATAGATACCGTGTCGGAGAAAAGGGAATTGTTAGAAAAATTGTTTGACGGAATCACAGTCACAGGGATGGAGGAGTATCCAGAGTATGTGGCGGTATCCGCAGGAATTCAGAAAAGACAACTGTTGGATACAGAGGAGAAATATCTTGTTGACAATACGTCTCAAATGATGATAAAGTATGGTTGTGAGGTGTCACCGAAAGTTGTGAGGGATGAAATGTTAGATTCCTTTGAACGGGACAGGGCACAGATAGACGTGAATTCAGAAGTGAATTGTTACGATTTTATACTGGAAATGCTTTATAATCTGGAGCAAATCAAGGAGATACAGTATGTAAAAACGTTGGATGATAAGTTGAAAGAAGCGGAAATGTTGTTTTCCGTGTATGAGACGGAAAAGCTGATTCCGTTGTTGAATGAGTTGGTGGACTATGGATATGTAAAGGCAAAGTATATGTTGGCGTTGCTCTATGAGACAGGATGTGCCGGGTTGGAGAGGGATAATCAGAAGTCTATGGAGCTGATAGCTGAGTGTGTTAAGGAGGGGTATGATCCAGCGGTGGCTAGGGAACTTTTGCCTTGGTTGAATGATGAAAAAGATATGAACGAAGAAGAGGAAGAACAGCAGGCAGAGATAATGGTGGGGCTTTTAGATGATTTATATAGATTGGGGTGTCAAGGAGAGAAATTTGCTGCGCAAGAATGTGGAAGATGGTTTAGGGATATTGGTACTGATACTGATATTGATACAGAACTTGTTATGGAAATGTTTAATAAAGAACCGTTGGTACTTAGTTATTGGCATTTAGCAAGCATGTATGATAAAGGACAAGGAGTAGAAAAAGATTATAAAAAATCTTTTGAATTGTATCAAAAGGCTGCGAATTTTGGTTATAATCCGGCAAAGTATAAAATTGGTCGGTGTTTGGAACATGGTTGGGGTTGTGAAAAGAATGAAAAAGAGGCATTTAGTTACTATGTACGGGCTAAAGAGCACGGTAATCTTTCAGCATACAATACTGTGGGGAGTTGTTATTTAAATGGATTTGGAGTTGAAACTAATGATGATATGGCATTCAAATTGTTTATGGAAGGTGCTATAAAAGGAAATATTG
>CANRJF010000250.1 GCA_947630855.1 uncultured Lachnospiraceae bacterium | reverse complement strand
ACATGTTAGACACAGACGATGAAGCTGTTTTCAGCCTCCTGCTTGCCAGCGGTTATCTGAAAGTGCAGAAATTTGAAGCAGGGGAAGACAGTTACGGGGAATGGGAAGAAAAATATGAACTGACAGTGACCAACTACGAAACACATCAGATGTTCCGCCGTATGGTGCGGGGGTGGTTTAAGGGGATATCCAGTGACTACAACGATTTTATCAAGGCGCTTCTTTTAGGTGACATAGACGCCATGAATGAATATATGAACCGTGTGGCTTTCGCCACGTTTAGTTCCTTTGACACAGGAAAACAGCCTTCTAAGAGGGCAGAGCCGGAGCGGTTTTACCATGGATTTGTGCTAGGGCTTATGGTAGACTTAGCCGGACGTTATGAGATTACTTCCAACAGGGAAAGTGGATTTGGAAGATATGATATTGCGCTAAACCCCCAAAAGCCGGAAGATGATGCTTATATTATAGAATTTAAAGTGCATAATCCCAGAAAAGAGAAAACATTGGAAGAAACACTTCAGGCGGCTTTAAAACAGATAGAGGATAAAAAATATGAAACTGCATTGATTCACCAGGGCATCCCGGCAGACAGGATAAGAAAATACGGGTTTGCCTTTCAGGGGAAAACTGTATTGATAGGATAAAAGCAAAAGGAAATATGTAAAGGAGCGGTATATGAAAAAAACAGTGGGCATAGGATACCAGGACTTTTCTATGTTACGAGAACAAAATCTTTTTTATATAGATAAGACGGACTTTATCCGTGAATGGTGGGAAAACAGAGACCAGGTTACATTAATCACCCGTCCCAGGAGATTTGGGAAAACCTTGACCATGAGCATGACAGAGCAGTTTTTTTCCGTGGATTATGCAGGACGTTCCGATTTGTTTGAAGGGCTTTCCATATGGGAAAAGGAAGAGTACCGGAAACTGCAGGGGACATATCCTGTGATAAGCCTTTCTTTTGCCAATGTCAAGGAAAACAAATGGGAAATTGTCAGAAGAAAAATAAATGAAATTCTGATGGATTTATATAATAAAAATATTTTTTTAAAAGAGAGTGGAAAACTCACCGAGAAAGAAAAAGAATTTTTTGACAGGGTATCTCCCGATATGGATGAAAGTACGGCGTCTCTTACACTGCATCGTTTATCGGAGTATCTATACCGGTATTATGGCAAGAAAACAATTATTCTTCTGGATGAATATGATACCCCCATGCAGGAAGCGTATGTGAATGGATACTGGGAAGAACTTGTTTCCTTTACCCGAAGTCTGTTTAACTCCACATTTAAAACGAATCCATATATTGAACGGGGTCTTATGATTGGAATATTGCTAAAACCAGAATTGGATGCACCATCGCCGCTAGGCTCGAAAAAACCTCGCCAAGCGGACGAGGTGGGCTTTCCTGCTAAGCTCGAAAAAACCTCGCTAAGCAGTCAATGCCAGTCCATTTTTTCTGATTTAAATAATCTTGAAGTGGTTACATCTACTTCTGTGAAATACATGGAGGTTTTCGGATTTACAGAGGCAGAAGTTTTTGCTGTATTAGATGAGTATGGCATCCCGGAACAGAAAGAGAACATAAAGCACTGGTATGACGGTTTTACTTTTGGAAACAGGAGGGATATTTATAATCCCTGGTCTGTGATAAATTTCTTAGATAAAAGGAAGTTTGCACCTTACTGGGCCAATACCAGTTCCAACAGCCTGGCAGGAAAGTTAATCCGGGAGGGAAATTCAGATATTAAGATAACAATGGAGGATTTATTAAAAGGCGGAAGCCTGTGTACGGAAATTGATGAACAGATTGTATTTAATCAGTTGGACCAGAATCAATCTGCCATATGGAGTTTTCTCCTTGCCAGTGGGTATTTAAAGGTGGAAAAATACAGTGTGGATAAGGTGACGGAACATCCTGTATATGAGTTGAAACTTACAAACCGGGAAGTAAAATTTATGTTTGAGGGAATGATACAGAACTGGTTTTCTAATTATACGTCATACTACAATGATTTTATCAAAGCATTACTGTTAAATGATGTGGATGCTATGAACGAATATATGAACCGGGTGGCATTTTATACTTTTAGTTTCTTTGATTCAGGAAAACGGCCGTCTGAATTTATAGAACCGGAACGCTTTTATCATGGATTTGTGCTGGGTCTTATGGTAGACTTAGCCGGACGTTATGAGATTACTTCCAACAGGGAAAGTGGATTTGGAAGATATGATATTGCGCTAAACCCCCAAAAGCCGGAAGATGATGCTTATATTATAGAATTTAAAGTGCATAATCCCAGAAAAGAGAAAACATTGGAAGAAACACTTCAGGCGGCTTTAAAACAGATAGAGGATAAAAAATATGAAACTGCATTGATTCACCAGGGAATCCCGGCAGATAAGATAAGAAAGTACGGATTTGCCTTTCAGGGGAAAACCGTATTGATAGGATGAGCGTCTTTTCGTTACCATTCATGGCCTAACCGCTCACTTGTTGAGCGGTAGGCCCAGAACATGATTCAAGTGTGTGCGAGCCCCAATTTGCGTAGCAAATTGGGGCTCGCGACGTTGCAATTCATGGGATAACCGCTTGCGGTTAAACCGTGAATTGTAACGTCTTTTCAGGATGCCTATTATTAATAAAGGAATTAATTTCGATGTTGGAAAACCCTGAAAATAAAAGGCTGCCAGACAGGGATAA
>CANRJF010000249.1 GCA_947630855.1 uncultured Lachnospiraceae bacterium | reverse complement strand
CTGCTGCAGAAAGTCGGTTACTGCATGACATATGAACCGGAAGATGAATTTAGCCCCGGCGGATATTACTATGATTACCCTGGCAGGTATCCGGGTCCGCCTGAATGGCTGCGGGAGCAGGAATACTAACCAAGACAAAGAGAGGAGGGAGTCATATGCTGACAGAACCTTTGAATGGGCGATGTACATTTTCGCTTTTTGATATTAATATTCAGATGAGTTGTGTTACAGATATTCCTGTTGATTGGCTGCGAACCTGTAAGTTTGCACTGGAAAATGAGTATTTAGCTTCGTTCATTTTGGCGGACAATGGATACGAATATATTGTTTTTTTCGTAAATGGGGGAGGAGCCGTGTTGATTAAGGATGTGGATGGGGAAAGGTCCATGGTGGAGTATGAAATAAATTTACCAACCTTTACGGAGCAGCTCATAGAGGATGTCAGGAAATTTTTTGAAGGTTGGGTGAATTGGTATCCGGCAAAAATATTGGGAGGACCGGATGAGGGGAGAGGGGAACTTCTTAAAACATTATTGGCAGATACCGAAGAAGCTCTGAATATGTAAAAATCTATTATACTTCAGAGCATACACATTTGCCAAATGATTTGCCTATCTGTTTGAAACAGAGAATACATATTGGCAAATCATTTGGTTCACGGGTATAACATTTGACGAGAGGAGATAGATTGTGATGTTAGAAAAACCTAGCGGCGGAGATAGTGCTATACATTTGTTCGATTTGGATATGAGAATCGAAAGCGCCCTTTATTTTCATGCAAATCCCCCTTTTAATTGGCTTTCGGCCTGTAAATATGCATTAGAAAATCATTTGCCGGTTACGCTTCCTTTTTATTGGAATATGACAAGTACATTTGTGATTGCAGATGATTACCGTACCAGTATATTATATGACTGTTATTTTCCTAATAGGAAGATGTGGGTCTATGAGGGTTATACTATTATGAATCTGACGGAAAATATTTTTACGGATATCAGTCGTGATATTGACAGTTGGGTTAATGAATGGATTGCTATCAATCCATTTTTGCCTCAGGAGGAGAAGCATTATATGTATACCCATGAGAATATTATATTTCCTTATTTTGCGACAGAGAGGATTGAAATGCGTTTGAAAACGGCACTGCGGGAATTGGAATCAGCTTATTTAAGGAGAAAGTGGAAAGGGAGGTGATGGAAGGTGACAATATTCACCTTGTTTCATATGGGATGATGTTTACTACATGAAGAGAAACAGAAAATCAATGTACAGATTATTCCCGCGAGCAATGAGGAAAATAGCCATGCTAAGTGCCCTTTGGGTATGCATGGATATTTGACGAATGCCGCGAGGGTCGAATACCACGCCCCTTGGTGCGTTTCAAGCTTGATGCCCCGTTGCTTGCGTATTGATGATGTCCATTGAAGGCATGGGTGAAGTGAGGTATAATATGGATTCAAATATTCTTAATTATAATTATGCTTTTGAAGTAGATTTAGAGAAAATGGAAGGAAGATATATTTTTAATACAGGAGAAATTGATCAAGAATTGGCAGAAAAGAAAATGTTAGAGTGTTGTGATTATAAATATATATTATCTTCATGTACTCAGAAGAATAAGTATAAACCACTTATTTTCAATTCTTACAAAATACTCGGATTAACTTTTGAAAAATGTTGTGCTGTTATGGGCGAAACATTAACAACAAAATTAGCAACAGAAAAAGGATTTATTTGTCAGTTAATGCCTTGTTTTTGGTTGAAACCTGTTTATACTGGTGATACCATATTTATTGTAACATCAGGTGAAAATTATCCTATATTGGTAACTAATTCTCCTCTTGATATTTAATTATATCAAGGAGGAAACAAAAATGAAAGAAATCCTTGAGAAAAATATTGATTTTTATGATGTTAATTCATCATTCACTAATAATGATTTGTGGTGCGGTAGTTTAGGTGCAGAGCGAGATAAGCAAATAGGTAAGGATGGTGGTGGAATGGATAAAACATGCCGCATATTATGTCTTTTTCACATATTTTATACCTGTAAAATAGTATCTTTTGATGTTATCAATGAGGGTATGGCGCAATACGGATTTGAAACATCCAGGAAAACAATTGAACGTGATGTCCTGTTATTAAAAAGAGCCGGTATCCTGCAGGTATACTATTCCCAAAAAGAAAAAGCATACATACCGGCAGATGGTGATATTATGCATGGTTTTTGTGTGAATCAGCATGGATTTTCGCCTCTCAAACTGCCTGAAAACAAGAATCAAAGGATGTATATGGAAAGAATTATCCGGCTGTGTACTGTGATGGTGGACGTGATCATAGGCGAAATAAAGGACCCCATAGGCTGGTATCACAGTAACTATCCCAATTTATCAGACCGCACACGCCAACGGGATTTTAAGCTGCTGCAGAAAGTCGGTTACTGCATGACATATGAACCGGAAGATGAATTTAGCCCCGGCGGATATTACTATGATTATCCTGGCAGGTATCTGGGTCCGCCTGAATGGCTGCGGGAGCAACAAAGAGAGGAACTTCTTAAAACATTATTGGCAGATACCGAAGAAGAATATGGATGATGTTGGTATTACATGAAGAGAAACAGAAAATCAGTGTACAGATTATTCCCGCAAGCAGTGAAGAAAATAGCCATGCCTGCATGGATATTCGACTATACAAGTCCAGCTAAGAAATGTCAATAGGTAAAATGAAAAATGTTAAAAAAGTTTTTTTCAAGCAGTTGAAGTAAAAA
>CANRJF010000248.1 GCA_947630855.1 uncultured Lachnospiraceae bacterium | reverse complement strand
TGAACTTTTTCAGCTTTTTCAATTATCTCAACCGAGAGGTGTTTATTCAAGATGCGAGTTATTTACCTGATACGATTTGGGAGAGGTTCCTGCTCCATTTTCTGTAAAGCACGGTAGAGGACGCTGGTATAGCGTTCTATTCCAATATAATTAATATGGGGATTTTGTCTGGCAAGCTCCATGATAAATTGTCCTTTTCCCATTCCGATTTCTATATGGATGGGATAAGTATTATGAAAAACAGTATTCCAGCTGCCTTTTTTCTCCATAGGATTTTGTATACAATAAATACTGTTTGAAACTGCTTCATCAGCTCCCTTAATATTTCTTAAGCGCATAGATACTCCTTGTAAAAGAATTTTGTTTTATTTTACAATAGTTTAAAAAAAAAGAAAAGCAATAAAACAAAAAAGATTGCTTCACAGGAAATATAAGTCTATACTATAAGTAATTAACAAAAATTATGTGAGGTGTCCATTGAAGATAAAGAAAATAAAATTATGGAAAAGGCTTTTGGGCTGCGCCGGTGCCATTGCTGTAATAATCAACAGCTTTTCCGGAATGGCTCAAGGGGCAGAATTGCAGTATTGGCCCCAGGGACCGGAGGTACAATCTTCTGCAGCTATTGTAATGGAAATGAATACGGGGTTAATACTTTATGAGAAAAATATTCATGATGTCCATTATCCAGCAAGCATAACTAAAATACTTACCGCGTTGCTTGCAATTGAGAACAGTAGTATGGATGAAGTAGTCACTTTTTCAAAGGACTCCGTTTATAAAACGGAAGGTTCGGGAATTGCAAGGGATGTAGGCGAAGAAATGACTATGGAACAGTGCCTTTATGCGGTTATGTTGGCGTCTGCCAATGAATGTGCCTACGCAGTGGCAGAGCATGTGGCAGGTGATATCAATTCATTTATTAATATGATGAATGAACGTGCCGCAGCTCTTGGATGTCAGAATACACATTTTAACAACTGTAACGGTCTGCCGGACGAACAGCATTACACCAGTGTATATGATATGGCGTTAATTGCAAGGGAAGCATATTTTAATGAAACATTTCGCATTATATGCGGGACAAAAACGTATACCATTCCCTTTACCAATAAACATGTTGATGAAGAAACATATTTACAGAATCATCATCAAATGCTTTATCCCCTTAAAACAAGAGAATATCTTTATGATTATTGTCTTGGGGGGAAAACGGGATACACTACGGCTGCCAATTCTACATTGGTAACTTATGCGGAAAAAGACAATATGACATTGGTTTGTGTGGTAATGGATGCTCCGGGCTCGGGACATTATGAAGACACCAGGGCGTTATTGGATTTTTCCTTTGATAATTTTAAGAAAATGAATGTTTCGGAAAATGAAACATCTTACGATAGCGGCGAAGAAAATAAAATTGGAAATTTTAACAACAGTCAGCCTTTTGTTTCGTTAGATGAGCAGGGGAGTGTAATTCTTCCTGTGACAGCGGAATTTAAAGATGCCGATTCCCAGATAATTTATGATTATGCAGACAGTGATATACTTGGAAGTATTCAATATACTTATGCAGACCGGATTGTGGGACGGGCAGACATAGTTTCCACGGATGCCCAGATAGAACAGTTTCAATTTCATGATTTAGACGCAAGCGAATCTCTGGCAGAGGAAGAAGAAGAGTCAACAGAAGTTTTAATTGAGAAAATTGGAAAAAAGATATCTCATGTAAAATTTAATTTAAATCTTGTTCTTTACATTTTGGCAGGCATAGGAATTATAATAATCCTTATTTTATTAATTGGTTTAATTTATAATAATTTCTATCGTATTAAGAGAAGGATAAAAATGTTTCACAGGGTGAAATCACCTTACAAAGAAATTAAGCAGAGCGGAGGACACAGAAAAAGAAGAAAACGCTTTTAGAATAAAAAATAATGTGTGATTAAGTGAAAACGACAAGATATGTATTAATATCTTGTCGTTTTAAATATAAAAAGACTTAAGGGTAATTGTATTATAATTTAAATCAATTTAGTATAATATCTAATAATTTATGTTACTTAAGAGCTTCCCCGGGAAAATCACAGAAAGATTCACATATGGTTTTCAATTCTTCCGGCTGTTTCGTGTATATTATTAATCCGTTGGATGTTTCCATTATGGTAAGAAATTTATCCCTAAAAGTTTCAGATTCCGTAATAAGTTTTTTAAGGTAAGGACAAAGTTCAGAATCCGCTTCAAGAAATATGGGTGTATACTCTGACAGTGAATGGATTTTTACATGAGACATAGAGAAAGCTTCTTTTAGGGAAGAATCCTGCTCCATCTGTTCCATAGATTTATTTATGATAAAATATCCATTTTCATCCTTTGGCATATTCATTGCTTTGATGGCACGCTGCACCTGTTTGGTAAGGCTGTCGGATGTGGGATACAGAGATTCAAAATAACTCATAAAATCAACCGCATGTTTAAAATGCTGATTTTTTCCCTGCTGCTCGATTTCTGTCATAAGAATTCTTCGTATAATGGATTCGCATGTTTTCCTGGAAGGATTTTTTCTAAGGAATGTATTTTCCCGGGAGTTTCTGTAATCGTCCATGGATGAATCTCCTTTGCAAAAGTTTGAGGCTGTTTTAAAACAGTTATCTTATTCCATATTATAAATAAAAAAGATAGATTTCACAACATATTTTAGTTACAATTCACGGCCTAACCGAACTGTAAATATGCATTATCGGTCGGCTATTATAGCCGAATAAATGGGAATT
>CANRJF010000247.1 GCA_947630855.1 uncultured Lachnospiraceae bacterium | reverse complement strand
TTGGATTGAAACAGTAAGAAATCTATTGTTGAATTTGAAAGCACAGGGAAAAACCATTCTTTTGGCAAGCCATAACAAGGATGATATAGATATTCTATGTGACCGGATTATCCGGTTGGAAGAAGGAAGGGAATTAAAGGCGCTGTAACAATGCAAAACTCCGCAGCGAAATTAATTCATCATACAATGAAATTGACAAATCAATGCAGTGATTCTGGAATTAAGAAAAGTTTTACTATTTGGACATTCATTGTAGAACATCCTTTAAACATCCATATTTTATAAGGAGGCGCACATGAAAAATTATAAAAAAGTCTTATCTTGTATCATTGTAATATCGGTATTGTTTTGTTGTAATTTAGTACCGAACATTGCGGAAGGAGAAACAATGTTTACCGCAGAGGATGATTATGCATCAGACCACGCTATCCTTGAGCCGGTTGATGCGGCATCTTTAAGGGAGGAAGCAGGTATTAGCGTGAATGATAACGCTGCATATATGATTGTCCAACATGAAAACGGTGATATAGAATCCTATAAAGTGGAAAATTTATTAGAGGAATCAATTACCATAGACAATAAGTATGTGAATGAGACGGAGCCATGTGCTTATGCAAGCAGCGTAGAAGAAATTGATGCATCAGAAGTCCCTGCTTCTGTATATGCGTCAAGAGACTTTAATTGGACTATTGCATCGAACCATACAACTTATTCTACAACCAAGATGAACTTAAGCGTAGGCGATACTGTTACATGTTCTGTCACAGCTAATACGTCAAAGGATTGTTATTATAATGTTGGGCTTTGGAATAATGCAAATAATGTTTTTTCTTCAATGTATTCTGTTCATGCAAAAGAAAATTTGAATACTACGAACTTGTCATGGACTATGGCAGTCGCAGGAAGTTTTTCTTTTGCCATAGAAAATACTTCTGATTTTTCAGTCGGATTTTCAGGAAGTTATTTATATTAAAGGTAAATTATCGTTACCATTCAGGGGATAACCGTTTGCGGTTAGACCGTGAATGGTAACAAATTATCATTAAAAAAAGAAAATGTGTATTAGGTTTGTTTGAAGGGTTTTTTGAAACAGAGGTGTAAAAGCCTCTGTTTTTGTGTTTGTTCCGTACCTTCACAATACATTGCAAAAATGCATGAAAATCGCTTCGCGATGGCATTTTTGCACACCTGAATCATGTTCTTACGCCTCAAACAGCAAGTGTTTGAGGCTGTTTTAACATTTATTTTTTACCATATAATATGATGTTAGGGTCAAAACCTGATACCAGATTGTTCCGCGCTACGCGCTACGCGCTCTACGCTCCGCTTCGGTCGGTGCTTAACGCGTGCCACTGGCACGCAGCACCCACAATCTGCCCCATATTCGCATTCTCGTGGCGCTTACGCACCACTTCATGCTCATATTGGGGCGAGTCATAATATGAAAAGATATGAAAAATAAATCATAAATATGAAAAATAATGTTATATTATGTAATACATATAAAAAGCAGGAAAACAAAGGTAAATGAATGTATATGAAAGAATTTTTAAGAAAAATCATGTAAAAAATGAAAAATAAAGGTTTACATAGGAAAATAAATGAAATATAATGAAGGGAAAAGGAGGATGCCAAGATGCTGGAGCAGAAGTTGTATACCGTGGCAGATGTGGCAGAACTGACAGGGCTTACCAGCCGTACAATCCGTAATTATCTGAAGGATGGCACATTGCGGGGCAAAAAAATTGGCGTCCAATGGCGTTTTACGGAGGAAGATATTAACCGCCTGTTTTCGGAAGTAGATGCGGCGGGGATGAAAATATTAAAACCGGAAGATGTCATTTCTGAATTTTTAAAACAGACGGAAAGAAGGCAGGCAGAATGTTGTGTTGTCTGGGATATTCCATTTTCGGATGAAAAAGAGATAGATAAGGTTTGCAGTGAAGCAAGACAGATGATGGCAGAAGAGGAAGATATGGTTTTTGCCTGGGAGCTTATGAGCAAGCAGCAGGTTCTTCGTGTTGCAGCTTCAGGAACGGCAGACAAAATAGAAGAATTTGCAGTGAGGATGAGAAGGTTTGAACAGCTTACATAGCTTAGGCGATGACAAAGCTTTGTTTGTGGCGGAACAAATTGTTGATTATTGTCATAAGAAAGAACAGAAGGAACGGCGGCAGCGGCTGGCGTATATACAGCATAAAAAAGATTTGAAAACCAGCCGGAAACTGACGGCGTTTTTTTCGACGGTGGTATTTCTTATCATTGGTCTTTGTGTTTCCATGGTATCTCTGAATATACAGGTGAAACAGAAGGAGGAGCAGATTGCTCTTCTGGAGGCGGAAGTTTCCGCCGCAAAGAAGGAAAATAAAGAAGCCGAAAAGCGTCTGGCAGGCCAGGAGGATTATAAGTGGATAAAAAAGGAAGCAGAAAAACTGGGAATGTCCAGGGTTACTCCTGACAGGGTATATTATTACACCGTGGAAGAAGAGGATTTTATGACGCAGTTTAGAGATGTGCCAAATGATACCCGCCAACGAAATGAATAGACAGCAAAAAGTTTGAATTTTCTCATTTTTTATCGGCAAAAGCTATTTTTTTAATTTGTGTTTTCCGCCATATTCCGTAGAATGTTTTTTGACATTTGCAGAAAAAACGCATGGTGAAAATCCTCATTGGTATGTTCCGGCAGTTAGCTTTTGAGGAAGGACTTTTGTTTTGCATCTGTGATGCTGGTGCGCCTTTTTGCATTGTTTGAAGCGCCAGAAGCCTAATGATAACTGCTTTTGTCAGGCA
>CANRJF010000246.1 GCA_947630855.1 uncultured Lachnospiraceae bacterium | reverse complement strand
CTCAAAATCGGATTCACACAATCCAGAATAATTGATTGTACATACAATTCCCGATTACTGCTTGCATAAATATTTTTGGTGTTAGTCAATAACTGTGTTGGTTTTACTTAAATGTCCCACTTATGGGATAGTATAACTTGTATAATATGATTATCAAAGCATTTACAAGGAGATAATCATATGAATGAAAAAATCAAAACCCTCTTTGACTGTATCAAAAACATGTGTAAATCCGACTTGGACCGGATTATCAACTTTGTTCTCGGCATAGTTTCCGTTAATCAGCAATTAACAGACAGACCAGGCTGTCCTCACTGCGCCAGCAGCCGTGTCATAAAATATGGCCACAAAAATGGAAAACAACGGTTTTTTTGCAAAAACTGCACACATACCTTTATGCATATAACTAATACACTGATGGCTAATTCCCATTACAGCCAGGTAATTTGGGCTGATTTTATCCGGGACACGCTTTATGGTGAACCGCTGGATAATTCAGCAGAGAAATTTGGCTTTTCCCATCAAACGGCATTTAATATGCGGCACAAGGTACTCATGGCACTTCAAAATCTTCTCAAACAGAAATCGGTTCTTCTTTCTGGTATAGTGGAGTTTGATGAAACTTTCGTACTTGATTGTTATAAAGGCGCTCCTGTTCCTGAATGCGCAGAGCGCAATGCACGCAAGCATGGTGCTAAAGCAGCAAAACGCGGCATATCAAATGAATATGTTGCAATCTGTACCGGCATCCAGCGTAACGGCGGCATTGTCGCAGAAACGGTAAACCGTGCAAAACCTTTGGCCGAGGAACTTAATGCGGTATTTCGCGGACACATAGCCGAAGATACTCTTATTCTTACGGATGGACTTCGCAGCTATAACGTTCTTGAAACACTTACAAATTGTAAAGTTATAAATGTAAATCATGAAGAATGCAAAGAAATGTTTAACTTAAATACCGTAAACAGTCTGCATTCCTACATCAAGGAAACATATAACCATTACCGGGGCGTAGCAACCAAGTATATTAACCGTTATAATGCATTGTTTTCAATCGCTTTTCGTTGTGCTAAAGATTTGAAAAATACACTGTTTGCAGCTCTTTGTAACAGCGGACAGACCTGCTATTGGCATAGCGTGAAGGATGTACGCAGCTATCAACTGGTAACATTATGAGGCAATACCAACACAGTTTTTGACTAACACCATTTGAATAAATCAGAAAATACACTATCCTTTATGGTATACTTGGCAATATTTTTTACTTTTGTTTCTTCCTGCATCGTTTCATTCTGCATCTTACCGCCTCAATCCTAAAAATAATCAGCAGAAGATAGGATATAGCTTTCTCCTGTCTTTACCAAATTACACAAAAATCTACCGGCATTTACAATAAAATTTTACACCCATTTATAATTGCTTGTAAATCGCTACCATCGTGGTATGCCAATACTGCTATATTCATTGTTTTTTCTCCTATCTACATATTTTCTTACCCTTTTAATGAATCAATAATTCTTTCAAATCTAGAAATTAAATCATCATAGGTCATTATATCCGCTATATTTTTGTATTGCCTTTTTATTAATTCAAAGTCTCTAGTTTGTTGCTCATTAAAACCCTTACTACGACCTAGAAGCAATATCCCTTGCGGATTTACAACTTGCGGATTTACATCCTCTGGCAACATCTTAGATAATTTCACAAAAAAGTTGTTTTTTTCTCTATTCATAAAATTTAAACAAAAAATGTATTTTTCAATTTGCTGAATAGCTCCAGCAAATTCCCTTGCAGGCACATAATTATTTCTATATGATGCTTGTTTTGATAAAACATCCACAGTTGGTTTCTTTATTTCCATAATATCAATAAAACCATTTGGATCCACTAGTATAAAATCAGGACGTTTATCATATCCGTCTACCCCCTGAAAAGTCAATTCTCTGGTGCATAGTATATATTGCGGATATAACAATTGAAGTATATTTTCAATTTTTTGTTGCCATGTAGTTTCACCAATATATTCAACCTCATTTAACAAACTTCTTAATTCACTCAATGCAATACTAAATTGTTCTAACTTGATTTTTGTATTAATACTTGAATTATTTAAGCAATTGTCTTTCAAATAAGCCTGTTCCCTTTTTTCAATATATTTTTCATATATATGCTCATACTTATCACATTGAGGTACAAATTCTTTTACCAATGTTGCAATCCTTTTATGTGTATACACGGTCAACTCAAAAGAATTTGGAAACACTTTTACAAGCTTTTTGTATCCATCAAAAGATATATTATAACCGTCTTCAGTTTCATCGCCTCCAATATATAAATCCTTATCAATTACTTGGTCCAGTTTCTTTAATATAGATATATTTCTGTAAGCAACAAACATTTTCTGATTTAATTTTATATCTTCCCCAAAGAAGAAATTATGTGCTGTACCAATAACATCACGACTAACTTCTATATAGCCATCTATCACCTTTCCTATAGCAAGACACACTGAATTTTCGTCATATTCTTCCAACTCCCTTAATAATTTCTTTTCTACTCCAAAAGTATTTTTTATGTTATGTCCCTCAGAAGATTTAATCTTCTTCAAAATTTCATCTGCGCCATAATCAGGAGTATAGACCAGTATAAGTTCCTTACCATTTTTTATAAATTCAATCATCTCAACTCCTCCTTTCTGCGTACAAATATACCACTCCCTATATACAAATAGGAATCTATAAAGAATTAATTTCGCTGTAATCTTTTATCCCATCAGATTTGTTGCATTCTGTATCCATAATCGAAAATTTCACCTGT
>CANRJF010000245.1 GCA_947630855.1 uncultured Lachnospiraceae bacterium | reverse complement strand
GGAAAATTTTTCAAAAAATATGGGTTAGACCCCTAAGTTGAGATCTAACCCTATGGCTTAACTAAATGACATTGGCCATGAATGGTAACACTTACCACTCTTACTTTTATAATGCGTCCTTTTCAACAATTGACTTCTCTAAAAATAACAGCTATAATATTTTTATTACATTCGTAAGATTTAAAGGAGGAATTCTTTATGCCAGCTTTACCACAAATTTCAGAAGCCGAATATGAAGTCATGAAGGTTGTATGGAAATATGCGCCTATCAGCACAAATGAAATAACTGACCGCTTAACCCAAACCACAACCTGGCGTCCTAAAACGATACAAACCCTGATCAAACGTCTGGTCACAAAGGGCGCACTTACCTATGAAAAGCAGAGCCGGGTATTTGTTTACACCCCTCTGATTGATGAAAAAGAATACATCGGACAGAAAAGCCATTCTTTTCTTGAACGATATTATGACGGAGATATTACCGCAATGCTTTCCTCTTATATTGAAAATGATAAACTCTCTGAATCAGAAATAGACACCCTGCGCTCACTTCTCCTCAAAGGAACCCAAAAAGGGAGGGAGTAGTATGGCAAATTTCGGAATACGTTTTTTTATATGCAATCTTATTATTTGTGTCATAATCAGTATGCTGCTTATAGCAAAACAGGCATTAAAGGCTTACTTAACAAACCGGATGCAGTTTAATTTATGGTTTCTGCTGCTGGGGCTTCTGACAGTTCCATTTATTCCCCTGTGTCCAACCCCGTTTTCACAGATTTTCCTATTGCTTGGCACACTAAAAAATGCCGCAACGTCAAATGCAACCGCTATTGCCAAATCAACCGGAAACGTAAATATGTCCGGCACTGTAAAACAAATGAACGACTTTGCGCTTTCTGTCAGCAGAAAAACCCCTTCCATCATCGGGCTTATACTATGTGATGTATGGCTGATCGGCATCCTTGCAATGATTTTATTAGTGATAAAGTCAAAATCCCGTTTAAATGCATTAAAAAAATCTGCCCTTCCTTTGCAAAGCAAAGATGCCCGCATATTATATAACAACTGTTTAAGCGAACTGAAAATTAAAAAATATATTCCAATTTACAGTACCGCTTTTTTGAAATCTCCTATTATCGTAGGATTATGGAAGCCTTGTATTTACCTGCCAATCCACCTGATATCAGATTTCAATGCCACAGATATGAGATATATGCTCCTGCATGAATTACAGCATTACAAACATAAAGATGCCCTTGCAAACTATCTTATGAACCTTTTTGGTGTACTGTATTGGTTTAACCCTTTCGTATGGTATGCGCTGAAGGAAATGCGTAATGACAGGGAACTCGCCTGCGATACTTCCGTACTAAAAATGCTGGAAGAAGCTGACTATGAAGATTATGGAAACACATTGATTAACTTTGCCGAAAAAGTATCACTTACCCCTTTTCCTTTTACTGCGGGGATCAGCGGAAGCATGAAGCAGATGAAAAAAAGAATTATGAACATTTCCTCTTATAAGAAACCTACTGTATGGAGAAAATTAAAGGGTTTTACAGCTTTTACTGTAATTGCTGTTATTCTTATGGGGCTTACCCCGATGCTGTCCACATATGCGGCAGACCAAAATCATTATAACTGGAGCATAAACTCTGAAAAAATATCAACAATCGACCTTTCCGCATATTTTGGTGAATACGAGGGCAGTTTCGTCCTATATGACCAAAAGGATGATATGTGGAGCATTTATGATATGGATCATGCCACTTTAAGGACAGCACCAGATTCTACCTACAAGATATATGACGCACTGTTTGGATTGGAAGAAGGCATTATTACACCCAATGATTCTTTCATGGCATGGAACGGGAGCGACTACCCATTTGAGGCATGGAAAGCTGATCAGAATTTGTATTCTGCAATGCAGTCCTCGGTCAACTGGTATTTCGGGGAAATAGATAACAGGCTTGGCACATCTGCAATCAGGGACTATGTTAAAAAGATTGAATATGGAAATGAAAGCATAAATGCAGACCTTTCCTCTTATTGGATGCAGTCATCCCTGAAAATCTCTCCGGTAGAGCAGGTTGAGCTTTTAACAAGCCTGTATAACAATGACTTGGACTTTATCCCTGAAAACATAAATGCAGTGAAGGATTCCATTTGCCTTTTTTCATCTGAGGACAAAAATTTTTATGGCAAGACCGGAACCGGACGCATAGACGGTCAGGATGTGAATGGCTGGTTTATAGGTTTTGCCTGCACCAATGGCAATACATACTTCTTTGCCACAAACATTCAAAATGATACAAATGCCACCGGAAGCAATGCAACTGAAATAACTAAGTCCATATTGTCTGACATGAATATCTGGACGTCACATACCTTTGGTATGTGACTCCTGTGGCAGTCGCCAAATGGATACGCAAGCATACCCGCCTGGCTCGTTGCTTACAGAAATAGCAAAATCGGGTAAAGGTCAAACCATACAATCCTTTACCCGATTTCTTTTATTTTTCGCCTGTTACTTCATAATACATTTCATTTCCAGTGGCTGACCATGATGTTTTACCGCTACTAACTACATCTTTTGTAGACATTTCATAAGCAAATATATCAAGAATCTCTGCCTCTGAAATGTACCATGAACCATCTGCGTTTTTCTTACATCTGTATAAAACATATAATTCGCACTTTTCATTTTCCGAAAGTCTGTCATATACAAGAAATTCTATTGTTTTCTCATTCTCATTTAAAATAACTCTGGAATTTCCCTTCGCACTATATGATACCATAAAATCATATCCTTCATCAGAGAAGTATTGTCAAGTGTGTTTGTAAAACTTTTTCAAATTCTGCATCTCTAAATAGGGGACATCCATTTCCG
>CANRJF010000244.1 GCA_947630855.1 uncultured Lachnospiraceae bacterium | reverse complement strand
ATGATTTTCAGATCAATAATGAATTTCTTTGTCCGCATGGTATTTTCACGCAGACGGTGTTCCATATCCTCATAATAAATTTGTACGAAGTTTTCAAAATTGATGTCTAAATTCCTCTGCTGCTGTTGCAGAAAGTCACGTTCCCACTGTTCCGCTTCTGCTTTTGTTTTAAACCCCCTTTTGTTTTTCTTGTGGCTTACGCCCTGCCAGTCCTTATAATAGAACTGACAGCGCCACATCTTTCCGTCCCTTGTCGCTGACATAAAATCTCTCCTTTCCTATATGGCTACGGTCAGACCGTAGAATTTTTCTTCAAAGTATTTTGTCGGGACTTTGCCGCAGATTGTCCGATAGCCCTTTGCTTTCAGTTCCTCATTCAGCCCCCGGATAATCTTATAGGCATAACCCGTTGATACACCAAGCATTTCAGCCGCTTCCTCTGCCGTTACATACATTTTCTTTCCATTCTCCATATAGTCCTGTCCTTTCTCTTTTATTTTAGGTACACATATGTGACCTTTGTGTTTTTATTATACGGTACACTTTTGTGAACGTCAAGTATTTATTTTAAGTTTTTATACACAAATGTGTCCTTATGTGATAGAATTGAACTAAGCACTAACGAAAATCTCAAAAATCGGAGGTATTGGCATGACTACCGGGGAAAAGATTAAACACTTTCGGAATTTGCGTGGTATATCACAGGAAACGCTCGGTCAGCTTTCCGGCATCAATTCCGCTACAATTAAAAAATATGAGTATGGCATCCGCAATCCCAAGCCCGACCAACTGATGAAAATTGCAAATGCTTTGGGTATCAGTATCAATGTTTTCATGGATTTTGATATAGAAACGGTATCAGATGTTTTGTCCTTGCTGTTAAAAATGGACGAACAATTAGATATGAACTTTGAAGCAGAGAGGTACGAAGACGGAAGTTTCAATCCCTCTACAATCAAAATATCCTTTAAAAACTCCCTGCTCAATCATAAACTGGGCGTATACATGAAAGCAAGGGAATTGCAGGAGAACCTTTTAAATGATACGGAACGCTTCTCATCAGAGGAAGAACACCAACGGGCGATTGAAGCACTCTCAAAGGATTTAGACGCTGTTAAGCAAAGCATTCTTGATGACAGCAAGATTGTGAAAAAAGGTGTTCGGGGAACATCCGTTAAAATATATCCCGAAAATGAGTGATAAAAATTTTGAGCAAAAAGTATTGACTTCCACGTAACGTGATACTGTATTCTTTTCTCATAGGAGCAGAATAGATATAAGCCGGCAATCTCTGTCTTGCTTCTTCACAAATTTAAGGATCTGATAAGAATGCGAACCATAAGCCAAGTTGCAGAATTAACAGGCATAAGCACACGAACATTACAATATTATGATGAGATTGGATTGTTAAAGCCAAGTGAATTGACCGAATCCGGCTATCGCCTATATGATGATGAAGCCTTGCAAAAGCTACAACAAATCCTGTTTTTTAAGGAATTGGAATTTAAGCTGAAAGAGATTAAAGAAATTCTGCAAAAACCCAACTTTGACAAGATCAAGGCTTTCAAAAAGCAAAAAGAGTTGCTTCTTCTGAAGCGCAATCGGACAGACCGACTTATACAGCTTCTTAGCCGTTTAGAGAAAGGAGGAGAACAATGTATGAGTTTTAAGGAATTTGACCTGTCTGATTACATCGCAGCATTAGAAGATTTTAAAAATAACAGCACTGATGATGTTATCAAGTACTTTGGAAGTATTGAAAATTTTGATATGTGTATTCAGAAAGTCAGAGATAATGAATCTGAAGTAGCCAAACTTGCCATCAAGCAATTCGGCAGTATCGAAAAATACACCGAAGCCATGAAACATAATTTAGAACATTTCTCTGAACTCATGGAAACACAATTAACGGAGGAAGTGAAAGAAATTGAAAGACAAACTGATATACTATATGGCAGACTAACTGCCGACTTGTCAGAAGATGTTTCTTCGCCTAAAATACAATCTATTGTACACGAGCTATTACAGTTTATACAGAAAAACTGCGCTGATGCATCCCTCGATGAGCCCTATATCAATGTTCTTATTGACACATATTCAAGCGATTATATCAAAAGCATAACTGATAGCAAGTATGGAAAAGGGGCTTCTGATTATATCGTAAAAGCGTTCCATTATTACTTGGAGAATAACGCTCCCGAAAACAATTAGAGGCAACAAGCACTCTCTCTGTAAAAATTTATCCCGACAATTAACCATTCTCACTATGCCGAAAAATATTTGCCACACTTTAGAGAGCCTTAGTGACATTTGAATTTTCTTGTGATATAGTGGACTTCCACTTTTAAGAAAGTTGATGATATATGCCACAGATGAACAAAGGCGGTAAATTTATTTTTGGGAAATCACTGATACGAGATAATTTAACAATCCATCTCCCAATACAGGCTCTTACAGAGTACAACGCCACAGCAGAAGGAAAAGTCTATCTTTTTACCGGGAGTAAAGTCACTGGCGGCTTTTGTGTGACAAGAAAAGGCTTATTGGAACCGTCAAGGTTAGGACACATTCTTACTGATAATCCGGTTCTACAGAATTATCAGACCATAGAGGGCGAATTTATCAAATACAAAGGACGGTCATACTGTTGGGTAAATATTTCAGAGAATGGTGTCATTCAGATTAATCAGCAGATATTGAACTTCCTCAATCTGAAAATTGGAATGGAGCTTTTATCTATCCGAAGCAGTGATATAGCTTTTACAATGGGTGCAACTGGTCCTCTGTTGGAAAGAGCCAATAACTATGAGGGCGAAATCAAAATTTACTAAGTTACAATTCACGGCCTAACCAAATAGCAAAAACCTCGTAGACTGCCCTACGAGGTTTTTGCATCACAAGTAAAA
>CANRJF010000243.1 GCA_947630855.1 uncultured Lachnospiraceae bacterium | reverse complement strand
ATTACGGCGCCACGTAAGCATTTATTGGTAAAGAAAAGTGATGCAGAAACAAAATTTTATTATATGGGTCTGTTCGATGTGGTTGATATAAAGGCGGATAAGAAAAAGGATAACCACGGCAGAGAGCGGGATATTGCAAAAGTAAGAGTGAAAATGTGCCATCCTGTGAGAGATGATTTGCTGCGGTATTTGCAGAGTAATATCGAGAAAGAGAGAGAAAAGGTAGGATGAAGACGATACGTGTAGTTGCAGCGGTGATGAAAGCTGAAAATAAAAAAGGGGAAGCAATTATTTTTGCGACTCAGCGCGGTTATGGAGATCTGAAAGGTGGCTGGGAATTTCCTGGCGACAAAATTGAAACACATGAAACTCCCAAACAGGCACTTGTCCGTGAGATTGAAGAAGAGTTGGACACAGAAATTGCAGTGGGAGCGTTAATTGACACGATAGAATATGATTACCCGACATTCCATCTGTCCATGGATTGTTTTTGGTGTGAAATTGTATCGGGTGATTTGATTCTCAAAGAACATGAGGCAGCTAGATGGCTTACTAAAAGTGAACTGGATTCGGTGGAGTGGCTTCCAGCAGATATTATTTTGATTAAGGCATTGAAAAATATGGAATGGGAGTGAAAAATCTCTCCCTTTTCGACCTTAGATTTGAAAAATATCTTTATCGTTACTTTTCACGGGGTGGGGAAATAGGGTATGACAACCAGGGGCTCTTGCGGGCCCCTTATCCTGCTTTCTGCTCAGATATATCTGTATTATGAGATTCCGACTTTTCAATTTTCGGCTTAACCGGTCTCTGCCTTTTGAAAATTTCTTTTACCGCTTGGTAAAGGTTATCCGCACCGTCTGTTGCGAAATGGTCAAGGACACTTAAGCATTCGCAAAAGTATGTCAGATGTTCCAGACTCCGCAGTGAGATGGCCTGGTTTATTTTTCCTTTTATAATCCTGGCCTTCCGTTCGCACAGGTTGTTATCTGGGGCCACAAGCGGATTTGACAGGAACAGAAGATGGTTATGCTTGTATTCCACCATCCGTAAATAAAGATTATATCCGTCCCGGTAATAATCGGATGGAGGCTCATCTTCATATTCTTGCGCCGCCTTCCTGACTATTTCGTCGTACCTCGCTTCAAATTCAGCGGTTTTTTCATCCGCTATCCCTTCCGCCGGGGCAAGGTTGTTCTCATGTATCATCTCCTGTATGAGTTCCAGCATCCGCCTGTTCCATGTAAGGTTTTTCTCATTCTCTATGCTGTCTTTCAGGTAACGCTCTATATGTACCATACATTCCTGGTGATCAGAGCCGTAACTGTAAAAACACGCCTCGTGGTCATGTATAAGGATTCCGCCGAAAGTCTCAACAGGTGTCCCTTTCACTCCTGCATGCCCCTTGCTTTCCCTCGCAAAGTACATGGTCGCTTCGCCATTGCTGCATACAACGACATTGTTATTGTTTCCATTGACCCTTGCTGATGTGCCGTCCACATGCATGACTGGCGCGTCAAGAAGCGCTTTGAACAGTTCATCCTGCTCCTCTTTGCTCTTTGATGAAAATTCCTGACACAGGCCGTTTATCATTCCCACACATGGCGACAATGCCCCGCCTGTAACATCTGAAACAAACTGTGCCGTTTTTTCCAGGGACACGTTGCACCTGCTGTTCAGAAGGAACAGGACAGCCTTCATGGATTCCCCATAATTCACGTCATCTTTTACCCCGGCAGGAAATGCAGAGTGTACATTCCGGCCCTTCTTTTTATCATAGAATTCTGCGGCATGGTATTCGGTGGCTGTCGGGACGACAGAGATCCCTATTACCTGTCTGGAAACGATATTTCCGGTGGGAACATATCTGGTACTGTCTTTCAGTTTTTCTTCCGTCTTTATCTCCACAACTTTATCCGGCTTCATGGGTTTTCTTGGATGATGGGGATGCCCCGGCTGGGCGCCCGGCTTCTTCCCGGTCTTTTCCCTGTTGTTTGTGATTTTTTTGCGGCCGATGCACTTGGATGAGGGCAGGGATGAGTTTTCATAATTATGATTGGCCTGCGCAGTAAGCTTTACAATAAGCCCCTGCGCATCTTCAAGCTTTGACGCCGCCTCATAGTAGTCATGCAGCGCTTTTTTCCTTTTTTCATCCAGTTCAGCATTCCGGTTTTTCAGGCTCGCCACCATGTCTAAAAGTTCAGCAATGACTTTTTTTAGTTTTTTCACTTCTTTTTCATGTTCTTTCTGGACATCCTCCAGCACTTCCATCCATTTTCCTGTGATCTCCTTGCGGGAAAAGGAAAAATCATCACGCTCTTTCCGCAGCTTTTTTACCGTAAGGTTCAGACCGCGGATGATTTCCTCGTAATCCTTCCGCAGTTTTACGTAAGCTTCCCCTGACCGGAAGGAAGCCAGTTCCTGCTGTGCCGCCCTGAGCCGGTATGATAATGAAGTTGTCAGAAAATATTCCCTGTCATTCATATAGTCCTATTCCTTCCGTCTGTCTTCTTTTTCTGTTTTTAAACGGGAAAGCTCCCCTGCAGGAAGCTCAAGCGACTGGTTCAGCTGTTCAATTAAAAGTTCCTGGGCTTTGTCTTTTTTCCCGTACACAGCCAGCTGTTCTTAAAGCTGCCGGATATACTGGTTCTGTTTCTGGATGAGTTTTGTTTCAAGGCTTTCGTAATTCATTTCTGTGTTCCTCCATGTTTTCAATATAACAAAAAACCGGAAAAAGAGCGAATGTGGATAACCTGGCAGTTTGGTGAAAATTTTCGGATACATTTTTACAAAAAAGGCAGTCCATGTGTTTTAGAACCGACAAAACAGAGGGATTCTGCATGAATCAGGACAAAAGAATTACAGGCTGTAAAAGAAAGCAGAAGGATATCCACATTTATTTTAAAACAGCCTGTTTGGTGTTGATAAATATTTTTTTAATTTCAGCGATTTGCACAATTAATGACTG
>CANRJF010000242.1 GCA_947630855.1 uncultured Lachnospiraceae bacterium | reverse complement strand
AAACGATACAAAAAGAAACCCCTAATTCCCCCATGAATGGGGGCTAGGGGGTTGATGTGTCGAAGACACTTTTTTATCAACGGGAAATACTATTATGTGGCGAGAACATATGAATCTTATTTTGCGTCCACAGTTTGGCAGGTGTATTCATTTTCGGAGGATAAAACTGTCAGAGTAGACGAAATTACCATGAAATCCCAGGAGCGGGAGATGATGTGGACAAAGCTCTATGAAAATGAAGATATGGACTCTGGGATTCTGGAGAGTATACAGGCATATGTCAGGAGCAGAGAGAGTGAGATTGAAGAGGATGAGATACTGCGGGGAAAGGCGGAAGAGCCTTATTTAGGTTCGGGCTGTGATTTTTTATTGGAGAAATTTTTCCTGTTAGAATATGCGTCAGATTGTACGCTGGTGGATTTTGACAATGACGGGGAGAGGGAATGCTGTTATAAGTTTAAAACTCATGATACCAGTTCTGCTCCCAAGCCCGATTTTCTTGCATGTGGAATTTTGAAAGAACGCGGTCCTTATGTAAAAGAGTTAGAATCTGATTTTATGGAGGAATTTTATACAGAGAATGTGGACTATTATACATGGCAGTTATGGTTTGAAGAATTTGAAGGGAAGAATTATATATTTCAAGTGGAAAGGCTGGGCGGAAGCCTGGATTGTGTTTTAACGGTGCAGCTTATCTGGGACAATAAACTGTATCCGGTACTTAAGTTTTTTCTGCTGGATGACAAAGTGTGTACATGTGAAAAAATAGAAAAATAGGACAATAGTGCAGGAAGAAGAGGAGAAGCATGAAAAGAGGATATGCATTTTTATTGGCGGTATGTTTGATGCTGTCCGGCTGTGGGCAGGGGAGTAAAAGCCAGGAAAAGGAAACCACAGGAGAAGCTGCGGAGCAGATAACCGAAATCGAGACGGAATCAGAAACAGAGGAGGAGACAGAAAAGGAGCCGGAAGAAAGGGAGGAGACGGAAACTGAACCGGCCGAAACAGAGGAGACGGAAACCCAACCGGAACCCATGGTAACGATTTGCACAGGTATTGACAGCAGAATTGTGAAAAAGGATGAAAATTTTAGCAATATACAAAAGCTGGATACCTATCTGACTGCAAAAGAAGTTTCCCTGATAAACTTGAATTTTGTGGACGAAAACAGTAATCAGCCCCGTCTTTTTAAAGGGGACGAGGAAAAGGATTGGACAGAGGAAGATTGGGATTTAGTGAATCCTTTGGAGCAGGCAACAACCGGAGATATGGGATACGGAAAAATTGATTACAATAACGACGGTAAAAAGGATTATATTTACCGTATCATAGAGGGAGAAAGTTTCACAGCCACAGGCTATGAGGTCAGTGAGGACGGGCAAAGGATAACAGGGGACTATGATTTGCAGGAATTGTTCAGACAGGAATATGAAGAAGAATCAAAACCGCGCCATCTTTGGTTTTTGGATATGGACGGGACAGTAGTTAGTTTTAGTATGGTAAAAAATACGGAAAATCTGTTTAGAATTTATGCATTTTTGGTGGAGGGAGATACTGTCTCGGTTTTGGAGGAAAGGGAATTGAATATAGGGACAAAACGGGTGCCGGAAAGTGAAGCAGAAAGTGAAGAAAACGTAAATGCCATGCAGCCTTTGGATTTTACCGGGGAAGACCCCAAGGCATATGATTTAAGCTGGGAGGAATTAAAGAGCCTGCGGAGGGAGCGGGATGTGAAAAAAGCAGAACAGGAGACAGAACTGCCCAGGGAGCTGGCGGAACTGCTTCAGGATATATTGATAAGGCAGTTATCGGAAAGCAGTTTTACGGAAGAGTTTTCAGTGGAGGATTGCCTGGAACCCTATATGGCAAAGGACTGTCAGGTGGACGAGGAGGGAGTTAAAAATTTTCTGGGGGATTCTATGCCGTATGATTCTTATACAGAGAACCTGCGGAAAGCGTATATTGCAGATTTGGATGGGGACGGGAAAGAAGAAATGGTCGTGCTGACCCGTACCGACGGAACCATTGGTTATAGATTTTTTGATATATGGCGGCAAAAAGAAGATAGCGCCGATGTCTTTTGGAAGGAGCGTTATACATACTTTTTTTCTTATACGGGTCTTCTTTTCATAGGTGGGCATTACTATTATGAGGCAGAACTTATAGATGATTCGTCAGGAGAATATGAGGGATTTCTTGTATTTTCTTTTTTGGAGGACGGGACGGTGAAGCTGGACAAAGTCACCATAGAATCCCAGGAGGATGGGAAGATTTGGAAAAAACTGTATGAAAATGAAACTATGGATTCTGCAAGTTTGGACAGCATCCAGTCTTATATAGAAAGCAAAAAGAGTGAAATCGAAAATAATGAGGTGTGGAAGGGTGAAGTGGAGATACCCTATGAGGAGTCGGAATATGATTTTAGCCTGGAAGCCTTTAATCTGTATGGAGATGCCTCAGACTGCACGCTGGTGGATTTTGATAATGACGGGGAATTGGAATGTTGTTCCAAAAAGCTGGAGTTTGGCAGTACAACTTGGCCACAGCTTGCAGAGGCGATTTTGAAAAAAGAGGGTTCATATGTCAGGCGGTTAGAAATTGATTTCCCGGGATATGGATTTCCGGACCATTTTTACTGTCTTCCATGGGACATGTGGTTTGAACAATTCAATGGGCAGAATTATATATTTCGTATGACACGAATCAGCGGAAGTTCTGATTATTTCCTTACAGTGCAGGTAATCCGGGACAGGAAACTGTATCCGGTGATGAATTATCTGCTTTTGGATAAAAAGGTATGTAAGTATGAAAAGGCCGACCCGGAGTATTATATTAATTTTCATTGAAATTCCATAACGGTTCAGGACGCCTCAAACACTTGCTGTTTGAGGCATAAAAAAATCGATGAAAGATGTGGAACGTGGCGGCTGCTATGTCCCATATTTTTGTGGTAAATGGAGAATGGACGTGATATAATTTAAATTATCAATTTGGAGTGCGGAGGCAATTTTAATGGATTTTATTAGGACTGATGGCAAGAATAAAGATTTTATAGAAAATTGCAGACTTCTTGACATTGATTTGGATAGACGTGTGGGAAAAAAGATAAAGAGAGATAAATACAGGAAATACAACCAGTTAGATGAAATACAAGAAGCAATAGTTGTTTATGAAAATAATAAGGCGATTGGTGGTGGTGCGATAAGAAG
>CANRJF010000241.1 GCA_947630855.1 uncultured Lachnospiraceae bacterium | reverse complement strand
GAACGTTTTTCCGTTTATGATAATTTAAAATTTTATGCCAGGCTGTTTTCCGTGCCGTATAAAAAAATTGATGAAGCCTTAGAGAAAACAAATCTGGCCCAGGCAAAAAAAACGGTGGTTTCTAATTTGTCCAAGGGCATGAGGAACCGGGTAAATCTGTGCAGGGCGCTGTTAAAGGAACCGGATATTCTGATTTTAGACGAACCTGCCTCGGGTCTTGACCCGGCTACCGCAAAGGAAATCCACAGCCTGATTTTGCAGCAGAGGGAAAAGGGTACAACCGTGTTTCTCACTACCCACAATATGACGGAAGCAGATAAGCTGTGTGACAATGTGGCACTTTTAAATTTGGGAAGCATTGTGGAATACGGAAATCCTAAGGATATCTGCAGGCGGTACAATCATCAGAATAAGATTGTCGTCCGAAAAAAGGACGGAAAAATCATGGAATTTCCCAATAAAAAAACCAGTGGGGAACAATTAAAAACACTTATGGAGCAGGAGGAAATTTCGGCCATCCACTCTACGGAACCGGATTTGGAAACTGTATTTTTGGAACTGACAGGAAGGAGGTTTTCTTAAATGAAGATTTTGATTATTATGGAAAAACAGTTGCAGGATACCCTGAAAAATAAGGAAGTGCTTATTCAGTTCCTTATGTTTCCCATATTGTCTGTAATTATGAATTCTGTCGTAAAAATAGAGGGTATGCCGGAGAATTATTTTGTAAATATGTTTGCATCTATGTACATTGGGATGGCCCCCTTAGTTGCCATGTCCTCTATTATTGCGGAAGAAAAGGAGAAAAATACCCTCCGGGTTCTTCTTATGTCAGATGTGAAGCCTTTGGAATATATTGCAGGGGTAGGAGGGTATATCTGGCTTTTATGCATGGCAGGCGGATTGATATTCTGTGCCACAGGAAAATACAGGGGTCTTGCGGCTTTTCAGTTTATGTGCATTATGGCAGTGGGGATTGTGGTTGCCATGCTGATAGGCGCCGGCATAGGCATATGGAGCAAGAGCCAGATGTCTGCCACATCAGTTACCGTGCCGGTTATGCTGGTTTTTTCTTTTCTGCCTATGATGGCTGCGTTTAACCATACCGTGGAGAAGATAGCAAAACTTACTTATTCCCAACAAATAAGTTTGCTGATACAAAAAACAGGGAATCTGCATGTCACATTTGAAAATGCGGCTGTCATTTTGCTAAATATGGCGGCGGCTTTGGCGGTTTTCTGCCTGGCATATAGAAAGAAGAGCTTGTTGTAGCAATTTCAATGGAAACAGCAAATCATTTGGCAAATGTGTATGCTCAGGGGTATAAAAAGGTGTAAAGCCTGCTCTTAAAAATTAGATAAAAGACTTTACACCTTTTGGTTATATGTGATTATTCAGTTGTTATTCTTTGATTATATCCAATTCAGTAAGATTAATACCTGAAGCTGTTAAAATAACTTTTAGTGCAATATATCTTCTTTTCATCTTTTTGTATGTTTCTGAATCTTTTTCACAAGATATCATGTAGTCTTGTAATCTTTCAAATTCTTCAATATTTTTTTGCATCATTTCTTTTTCTGTCATTTCTGCCACCTCCATATAATCACCGCCTTTTTTGTTTCCGTGAGCAATGAGCCAAGTGACTGCTTCAGGCATTTGGCGATTGCCGTGAGGGTTAAATACCCCGCTGGTCTGCAGCGTTGCAAGTTTGATGTCCCGTCAGTTTGTTGGGAGTATTTGACTTATGCAAATATTATAAGCAGTTTTATACCGGGTGTAAAGCCTTTTATTTAATCATTAAGGGCAACTATGTAAAAAAGTTTTAAAAAAATATTAAAAGCACCGCGTAAATTATGATATAATAAATTGTAACTGGTTGAAACAATATCAAACACTTGCGTGTCTAAAGATTGTCTGGTATAAGGTCATTGGGCATCATAACAGGAGATGGCTTATGAAAACAGGGCAGGCATGGAAAACAATATTGTGTGGGATTATCATTTGTACAGTGGCAGGATGCCAAAAAGCAGGGCAGGAGCATGTTACAGCTTCTTTGCAGACGCCAGGGCACATTTCTAAGGAGCTGGATTCTTATCTTACGGTGGATGCGGATGTTGTGGCTGACCAGCCGGATGAACTGCACTCCTACACGGCCGTATGCCATATGCCTGACGGCAGCGGTTTAAAAGAAATATTTATGCCGGATGAGACGGAGGTTATAATAGAAGACATGCCGGATTGGAAGCGGTCTGTCTGCAAAACAAAGGATGGGACAAAACGCGCTTCAACGGCGGCGGGAATAGCCTATATGGATAATCGGTACGTCGAATATTATGCATTATTATCCACCGGGGATGTAGCGCATATGTATCCTGAGGATTTTTCGGAAATCAAGACAGTGGAGAAGCTTTCATTTGCAGGACGCCAGGAAGCCAAAGAGGCAGTGGAAGAGATGGCGGAAAGGGTGGATATCCGTCTGGCAGAGGAGCCTTTTGTGTTTGAAGGCATTGATGAAGAAGGTTTTCAGGCCTTGTATAAAAAGGAATTGGAAAGAAACGGGGAAGAAGCAGTACAGAGGTATCTGCCGGATTTTGAAGTGAAACAGGGTATGGAGTGCTATTATATGTTATGGAACGTGCTGACGCCTCACGGAGAGATATTTCGGAATGGAAACATACATAAAGGGGGAGGCGTGGGAATAGACGGCGCCTATGTTATGGCAATATATACCCCCGGTGGATTAACTTGTTTTCGCACGAATGCCCGGTTTACAATTGAAGAAGAAAATGTGGCAGGACAGATAATTGAGGCCGGGGATGCCTTAGAACAGATTAAAAAAGTTTATGACAATGTAATATTAACAGAAAAAGACAGAATTTTAATTACAGAAATCAGCCTGGACTATGTACCTGTGTTAAGGGATATTCAGAAAGGAATTTATGACATTGTTCCGGCATGGTGTATGTATGGGAGCGTTGGAGAAGGAAATTCCGTGTTTTTTACTATGGTAGATGCGCAGACAGGAGATATTTTGTAGAAATGAGGGGAAAATGAAGCAGTCAATGTTTCGGCAGGATTTGTTTCGGCTGATTCACAGTTATGGATTTTGGTTTTCAATTGCGGGAAGCGTGGCAGTTGTGCTGTGCAGTAATTTGCCGGAGGTATTGGAAGATCCGGAATTTCTGGCAGTAGATACAATTATGGATGATTTTCTTTACGGGGGATGGTATAGGAATC
>CANRJF010000240.1 GCA_947630855.1 uncultured Lachnospiraceae bacterium | reverse complement strand
GCATTTTTGCACGCCTGAATCATATTCTTACGCCTCAAACAGCAAGTGTTTGAGGCTGTCCTAACAATTAATTCCAATATATCATAATCCATGGCACATGTACAGAAAATGCATTACTCATTTTCTAAATGAAATATTTTATGTTACCATTCATGGCGTTATATGTGCTTATGTGGTAAGATAATAGTGTTAAAATTGACAAATATAAATTTACTTGTTTTTGGAGGTGGTGTTAAATGACAAAAGAATTATTTTTTCAGGCAATATTAAAATTCGTGCTGGGCATAGTTCTCATTGGGGCATTAATATTCATTCCGGCAGGTACAATCCACTTTTTAAATGGATGGGTTTTCATGGGCATATTATTTTTTCCAATGTTTTTTGCAGGAATTGTTATGATGTGGAAAAATCCCATGCTGCTTAAGAAACGGCTTAATGCAAAAGAAGAACAGTCAGAACAGCAATTTGTGATAAAGCTGAGCGGACTGATGTTTGTTCTTGGCTTTATAACAGCAGGATTAAATTTTCGCTTCGGTTGGTTTATATTGCCGGACTGGATAGTTCTGGCTGCAATTATTGTATTTTTGCTTGCTTATCTGATGTATGCGGAGGTGCTGCGTGAAAATACATATCTTTCCCGTACAGTAGAAGTTCAGGAAAATCAAAAGGTGATTGATACAGGCTTGTATGGCATTGTGCGTCATCCTATGTACAGCGCAACTGTTATGTTGTTTCTTTCCATGCCGCTGGTGCTTGGCTCTCCTGTTTCGTTTATAATTTTCCTTGCTTATCCGGTTATCATATCAAAGCGGATTTGCAATGAAGAAAAGGTTCTTGAAGAAGAATTACAAGGCTATACAGAATATAAAATACGAGTGAAATATAAAATCATTCCGTTTGTGTGGTAAAAGAACAGAATGCCAGCGCGAAGTGGTTTATTATGGTTGTGATAATAGTAGGAGGATTTATGGGAACAGGTATTATTGTCTGTGGTCTAAATGGTTCTGGAAAAAGTACACTGGGAAAAGCGCTTGCAGAGAAATTAGATTTTCATTTTATAGATATTGAAGATATATATTTCCCCAAGACAAACCCTGACTATATTTATGCCTCCCCTCGCACTCGTGAAGAAGTTGAAAAACTCCTTTTTCGTGAGATAAAAACACATGAAAACTTTGTTTTTGCTTCCGTAAAGGGGGATTACGGAGAAACTATCTATCCTTTTTTTCGGTATGCTGTATTGATTGATGTTTCAAAGAATATTCGGATACAGCGGGTTAGAAATCGTTCTTTTCAGAAATTTGGCAATAGAATGCTGACAGGCGGTGATTTATTTGAGCAGGAAAAAAGGTTCTTTGACTTCGTTAAATCTCGACCGGAAAATACTGTTGAAGAATGGATACAGTCTTTGAAATGTCCTGTCATACGCATTGATGGAACAAAATCTATTGAGGAAAATGTGGCTTTTATTATAGAGCAGTTTAAAAACTTGCGGCATTAACAAAACCCCCTTCTTTTTCTTTCCACTCATATTTAGGGAGGAAACAAGTCGCATGATGAAAACCGCCGTCCACTGGCTTTTCAATATATACTTTTACTGTACCATCAGCTTTCATATCTGAATGAGCAATAGCTGTGTTATCACTTAATGTCATATATTCATACATTTACACCCCATTTTTGTAATATTAACGTAACTGTTCAGACCAGCCTCAAACACTTGCTGTTTGAGGCGTAAAAATATGATTTATATACAAGTTTTTTATACACTGGCGGCAACTTTCCGCTTCAATGCTCTGCGCCGTTCAATCTCTCTTTCTGCTTCTTTACCAGAATTATTATAATATTCTACCTTTTCCGCTATTGTCATATTTTTTGTACATTCATAATTCTGTTCCCTGATTTTGTGAATGTCTTCAATAGTAAAATCTGGACTAATAACTAAGGCTTCCATAATCATTCCTCACTTTCCAATAATGCAGATGGATTGATAATATCTATCCCTTTATAACCTTCCAAATTAGTAATGGCTCTTACTCCCCTGATTGTCTTAATATTTACAATATGTTTAAAATTCCATGATATGATACAGTCACAAGCATTGACAACAGCAGCGGCTATATGCTATATCCAGTCACGCCAAGCAGGAAAATCTATATAAACATAGGTGTTCATTATTCTGTTTCCTACATTAAGTATAGCACTCATACTTAACCTCCCACATTCTGACTTCTTATCATCCAAAATACCAAACCATTAATGCCACCCCATAATAGATTACAGAAATCAGATTCGTCCATCCACCACCGATAATCATATGTAATCCCTTGGGGAGTTTACTTGTAAATGGTGAAAATAAAATTCCCGGCGAAACAACAATCATCCAACGTGGAAACACTGTTCACTTCAAAACGATAAACATAGCAAGCAGCAAAAAACCTAACCCCTGTAATCCAAAAGCAACTGCTTTCTGTACATTCAAATACTTATGAACTTCGTCTAAGGCTTTAATATTATCATGTCGACCTATCAATCCAAAATATGCACAATGACTATGGTATACTCCTCCACATATTATTCCTAAGCAGTTTATTAAAAAACAAACCCATCCCAATATTTGATATTGTTCATTCATAACTAAGACCAAATGATAGTAGCCAATACAATATAGAAAAGCAGCAACCGGTCCGATTAAGCCACCTATATAAAGTCTTGTACGACTCTCAGTTTTCATAATATCAATAATTGGATTCAAAGTACCATCAGCAGCATAATCATCTTTGCTATAATATAATACCATATCCCCAATAAACATAAGGATTGCTCCACTTAAACCTATTAACAAAATAGTATTTAACATCTTTTACACCTCTTCCGTTTTTCTCAACATCTTTATCCACTTCTTTTGCCTATGCATATAAAAGCAAACCGCCCACAAATACACAAACACAGTTTTCCACCCGGCATCAATTTCTACGATATCTGTATAGCTGGTAGTATTCTCGTCAAGCTTTTCCAACGTAATCTCATGATTCCAAACTGGTACATGTCTATTGGTTTCGTTCGTAAGTATGCCTTCCATACTAGTTTTTCATCACCATTCATCGGTTCAAAAGTTGCAAACGGATAAGCAATATACTGTAAGGTTTTCAACTTTTGTAGTTTTCGATATATGTCTTGTTTTGTAGCAGGAAATACTGAACTTTTTCTTACTGTCATCGTATCAGGCAAATAACTCGCCTGCCCGAAAAAGTATTGCCACCTGATAGAGGTGGCAAATCTTGATTATCTCT
>CANRJF010000239.1 GCA_947630855.1 uncultured Lachnospiraceae bacterium | reverse complement strand
TGTGAACTTTTTCAGCTTTTTCAATTATCTCAACCGAGAGGTGTTTATTCAAGATGCGAGTTATTTACCTGATACCTATCAAAATACTGTTCCTGAAAATGAATCCGTTCCCCGATTTCTTCCTTGGTAAAAGTCATCCCTTCCGGCGCAACAACCCATTTCTCTTCCACATCATCATTTCTGCTTGCACTTTCTTGAAATTTTCCTCCAAATCATCTGCACCATCCAAAACAACCTGCTTTCACAATAACAGCTTCTGCCATTCGTCATGCTTTGCCTTGCTTCTCATATCCACACTGCCGGTGTCATATTTTCTTGCCCACTCGATGAACTCTATATGATGTGTGTACATAATATGTATTACATTTTTCATTTTCATCACCTATGTTTCTTGCAATATCTGTTTTCTTATCCGCTCTGCTATTTCTGAATTTACAGTCTTCTCTTCACTACCATAGGTCCAGCCAAATCCATCGCTTACATATCTTGGAAATATATGCAAATGATAGTGTCCAACATCATTGAACTCACCACCATTTTGCATGATACTATAACCATTTGGATTATATATCTCCTTTAATGCTTTCACTATCTTCTTTGACACAATCATCAAATGCGCCAATAAGTCATCCGGTATTTCATCCGCATCCAAATAATGCTGTTTCGGAACCAATAATATATGCCCTTCATTAATCGGTTCCATATCCATAAAAGCCATTACAAGTTCATCCTCATATACAAAATCTGTTGTAATCTGTTCTTTATGGCAAAATACACATTCACACATATTTAGCACCTCTTTCATAACAATAAATGTTTCTCTCTTTAACATTCGATTTTATCATGACCACATCATAACCATTTTGTTCATGATGAGCATCATTCTTTAGCAATCTCAAATATTTATCACACGCCTTACAAAGCACCATAATTCCAGATGCACTGATATTGTATTCCGGTAAAGGACCATCATATTATGCACATGCTTCTTTGATTTTTTCAAATCCCCGTCCCCACGCTTCAATCATACCACTCATGAAAAATACATTTGCCAGCTTAGGATTGTAGGGTTTTGAAGAATGTTTTGTAAACAGTTTATCCGTTGAATCCAGATCTTTCGGCATTTTCCATCATTCCAAATGTAGATTTTATCTTCATACACACTAATCTGTATAGGATTGCAGCTACTGTAATCCTTATGAACAATGGCATTAAGCAAAATTTCCCGAAACGCATCCTGATGAAACATAAACTGTTCTATTCTCTGGATTCCCTCATAGCTGATCAAAGCCTTCATGTACTTGGCATAAACCAGATCAACCGTCTTATCCACCTGTTCAATCAAAGAGCCATATACTTCGTCCTGATATTTTAAATCTGCATCTGACTGTGCAAAATGGCCTATTTTGACATAGGCACCTGTAACCCATTTTTCCGGTTCTTTATAAAATGCCAACATTGCCACCCTGATTAAATAACCGTCCTTTAATTCGGAAATCGGCATACCGTCCCATGTTCTGCCCTGCGATTTCAGGATCGCTTTATCCAGTTCTTTTCCGGTTACCATTCTCATGGTACTGCCGGAACGATAAAAATATTTACCATGATAGCTGATAAGAGAAGGGTACTTGTCCACAATAATTTCTTTCTGTCTTTATCGCTGAGTCCAACAACATCTCCATTATCATTTTTGCCGATATAAAGTGTGCCACCATAAGCATTGGCATATCCGCAAATCCACTCTAAGAACTCATCGTGCCATGATTTTTTGTATTCCATTGTCTGATGTTCCGGCATACTATACACCTGCTTTCTATCAACATCTCAATATTACTATTTTTCAGTTCAAGCAAAACTACCATGTACAAAATTTCCATCTATTTCACAAATTGCATATAATATGGATAATGGCAGATAATATATAGACTATCTGCCATTTAAAACAACCTATTTCAAAATTTCATCATTCGAACTCTTTTTCCAGTTCGTTGCAAGTCCTGTTTTTCGTTGTTTTTCCTTTCATAATCGTATCATTTTGATACGATTATGCCTTTTGTTTATATGGTTTCAAAGCTGGTGTACCCAAATTGTACCCAAACATATCTTTTCATTTAATTTTCACATCTTGTTCAATTTGAACAGGATTGTGAACAAGATGATCGTTTCATGAATAATATTTTTGTTTTTTCTTGATGTTTTATCGAACAATGCCATTTTCAACTTTTTGTTCATTAACAATATAAACACCGTTTACTAATCCATGTATGCATTATAACTCACAATTTATCAAAACGAAAATACAACTTGTATCAGCACCAATATTTTTAATCAAGTACCGTTCTTTTCAATAATGCAATATCCTTATTATCATTTCTTGGCTGTATTGTTGTAAGAATCTTCTCCTGAACTTCTGGAGACCAATAAATCTTCAAATGTTTCCTTGCTCTTGTAATTGCAGTATAAAAAATATTGTGGCTAATATTTTCATCTACCTCGTTAGTTATGACAACCTTTACTGAATCAAATTCCAATCCCTGTGCTTTATGAATAGATACAGCATATGCAACTTGAAACGGAACAATTGTATTAGATGTAATGTCATCGTCATCATCTTCACTTCGTCTCTTGTATACTGAAAAACGAACTACCGTATTAGCACATTCATATTCATTAATTATCTCAAAATCTTTCCCAGATGCGTCTAATCCATCTAATATTTTGTCTAACTCAACATCAAATGTAATCACTTCCCCCATAGCTGAATCAAATGTTGTTTCTATACCTCTAATCACTCCCTTCATGTTATTGTAAATAACCGGAGCAAATCTTTCAGACTCATTAAACAGAATTGGATCACCTACTTTAAATTGTTGCAATCCCCATTCGTAAGATTTATTCTCGTTACTCTCTTGCAAGAACCTATTTAGATTATTAATTCCATACAGACCATCATAGTTTAAACAAAGAATTATCTCATCTTTTTCTACTTTAACAAAAACAGAATCATCTAGCCTCCTAGAATACTCTGGACGTGAAATCAATTCACTAACACTATCCGTCATATTCCTGACACGATTCCAAAGTTCGAGCAATCGTTTATCCTCACTTCTAAATGGTGCCAATAGTTCATATACAGATGTTTTTGGAATGAATTGTTTTACAATGCTAAACCAATTTCCAAATCTAATTGATGCAATCTGAAATGTATCTCCTACAAGGAGAAGTAACTTAAATGAGGCTTTCTCCAACACCTTCCTCATGTGAGCATTGCTTACCGTACTACATTCATCGACAATAAGAATATCATATTCCTTTTTTACCCTCCTCATTTTGTCAAGCTGTTTTTTGTTGAAAAATAAGGTTTTTTGCAATTCGATACCTGTGTATAAAGGAACC
>CANRJF010000238.1 GCA_947630855.1 uncultured Lachnospiraceae bacterium | reverse complement strand
ATCAAAAGTCAAACTGAGCAGCTTTGATGATTTATTCGGCGGTGCGGAGAACACAGCAGGGGAGCAGATTATCAATGTGAAGTTAGAGGATTTACATACGTTCAAAGGACACCCGTTCCGTGTCCTTGATGATGAAAAAATGGAGGAGACAGCAGAGAGCATCCGCCAGTACGGCGTCTTAGTTCCCGGAATTGCAAGACCCAGGGCAGCCGGGGGATATGAGATTATAGCCGGGCACCGCAGAAAACGGGGCTCACAGCTTGCAGGAAAGACGGAAATGCCTGTGATTGTCCGGAATTATACCGATGATGAAGCAGTTATCATCATGGTGGATTCCAATATCCAAAGGGAGAATATCCTGCCCAGCGAGAAGGCAAAAGCTTACAAGATGAAATATGAAGCTCTAAAACACCAGGGAAAGAAAGGAAGTGGGCATACCCTGGATGAAGTAGGGGAAGCCGCTGGGGAGAGCGGAAAAACAGTACAGAGGTATATCTGGCTTTCCAGGCTTTCCGATGACTTGTTAGAGATGGTGGACAATAAAAAGATAGGCATGGTGCAGGGAATAGACCTTTCCTTTTTGGACAGGCAGGCGCAGGAATGGGTAAAAAACGTGCTTTTGGCAACAGGCGTGTCAATTTCTAATCTCCAGTCAGCAAAGTTGAAGGATTATGGAAAAAAAGGGGAACTTACCCTTCCAATGGTACAGCTAATTTTAACAGAGGACAAACCTAAAGAAAGGAAAGTTACCATCCAGCAGGATAAAATCAGCAGGTACTTTCCGGAAGAATATACGAGAGAAGAGATTGAAAATGTAATCTTCGGGTTGTTGGAAGAATGGAAAAGTAATCAGAGGAAGCAAGAGAAAGAATAAGAAATAACAGCCATATCGGTTTTTTAGGTGCATCATGCAGAAATTAAGCGTAACTGTTTTGGAACGTATGATAGAGTCCGGGGTTTCCAGCAGGGAAGTGGATTTTATTTTGTACGTTGGCAAGTTTCAAAATGAATATGGAACGGCTGAAGGAATTTACTATAAAGATATCTGTGATGCTGTAAGTCTGTCCGTCCAGGGGTTTTATAACTGCAAAAAATCCCTGGAAGAGAAGGGCATTATTTTGTGTACCAAAAATTCCTATTATGACTATGACATAACCATTTTGGATAATTCTTTTGCAGGAAAGGAAAACTTTGGCAGGGGGTATATCTCCCTCCACCTGAAGCTTTTTTCAATGAAGGAGTTCAGAAACTTAAAAGCAGGAGCAAAATTAATGACTATGTGGCTGTTAAGAGAATGGCTCATATATAAAAGCAAAAGCGGTAAACTTTCCTATCAGATATTAAAAGATACGTTTCTTAAAAAATTTATGGGATTATTCCATATGACAGCTCGGACGGTAAGGTCATATCTTGGGATGTTAAAGCCTTTCCTGAACGTGTATCTGAAGGAGGGAAAGAAATACTATATTACATTTCTCAGCAGTGTGGCAAGCTCCGTTCCCGGACAAAATTCTGAAAACGAGGAATTGAGAGAGCACAATGTATCTACGGCCTGCAGGCGCAACCGGATAAAAAATGATACGGATGCAGAAAGGAAGGAAATCTGTACAATTTTAAGCCAGCATCACAGTGAATTGAAAAAGGCAGGCATATCACTGTCCGATATTGTTAAAAACAGCCTGGAAATCATAAATGCCGGCATAAGGAATAAAAGCAGATGGAAACGGTATCTAAATTCCTCGCTGATACATAAACTGCTCATCGGAGAGCTGCGGGCATGTATGTCCTGATTTTGCCTGCGGCAGGAAAAGTGAAAAGCAGAGTTTAAAAGCCTGGCAGTGCCAGGCCTATTCGTATATGCGGCATGCAGATAAAATATAGAAAAAATTGTACAGATGAAATTTTAAAGCCAGAGAAATATCCCAGGGCTTCTTTTTTTTGCCTGCCGGGAAAAATCTATTCAAATTCTACTGTAATTTTTTACCATAGTATTCCAGTTTTAAGACGTATGCCGGTAAAAGTATTCAAATATCACAGATAAAAGGAGGCTTTATTTTTCAAATCCCGTGCAGGGAAGGAATCCCAAAAAGCCTTGGGATACAAGGAAGTTTTGAGGATTTTGGACGATAATAAATCCTTTTTTAATTAAATTATTTCTTTTTATTAACCATATCTTGCCTGTAAACCAGAAGCATCCAGACAAGGAAAGCAAGCCTGGATAGTCTTTGGACAGATATTCTTTTTTGCTGTCTGCCGGAAGGCAGTGCATACGATAAAGAAGGAAAAGTGGGAAATTTTTTAAAGAAGCTAACATTTATATTGACGTAACAACAAATATGCCGTATTGTATAGATAGAAAACAGAGAGGATAAAAGAAAATGAAGCGTACATTTATAAAAGTACTTATATTTACAAAAAAATGAAATAAAATATTTTAAATAGAAAAGTTTAAGAAGCCGTTACTGAGGGCTTCTTTTTTTGTTTCAATACTTAAAAATGTTGCCTATGGTCACTATTTATCACAAAATTCCTTTCGTATAATGAAAGCACGAAATCAAAACTTTAAAAGAAAGGAACAGAAAACTATGGTAAAAGTAGAGGCAAAAGTAATGCACAAATTGGATAATGAGGAGAGCGCGTACAGGGGAACGGTCAGGGTGGTCCTGGGGGAAGCCCTGTCAACATCCGTTACGGTGATGCAGGGAAATAACGGCCTGTTCATTTCCTTCCCATCTTATTTTTCCGAAAAGGAAGCTATTACAGGCACAGCATTAAAAGCATTTTCGGACAATTCCGGGAAAGCCGTTTTAAAAGGTGATACCGGTCTTTCCGTCACAAGGAGTTTTGCTTCTTATCTGGAGAATAGCAGCAAAGCAGGAATTGGAACGGTTGTGGTGGGGGACTGCCTGAAAATTGACAGCATCAGTATCTATGAGAAAAAGGAGAGACAGGGGGATTATTATGTCAACCTTCCCTCACGTAAAGGGGAAAAGGATGGGAAAGAGAAATATTACCCATACGCATACCCGCTTACAACTAAATTAAGCAATGAGATTGAGATAAAGATGATTGAGGCGTTAGAGGAAAGCAGGAGACTGGCAGAGGCAAAAGAGAAAGACCAGGGAAAGGATGAGCAGCAGCAGGAAAAGGATGAACGCCAGATGGAGGAAGAACAACTCCACAAGGAAAAGGGCCGCTAGTACAGGGGAATGAAAATCTGCATACGCCTTGACAACCGACGGCAGAAGAATATCAGGAAAGGAAAAAACATGGCAAAAAAAGAAAATGTATTAGGCATTTATCGTGACAGAGCATTGGAAAAAATCAGCAGGGATGCGGCATGGTATCATAAATTTTTAGAGTACTGCGGCAGGGGAAATATACATAAACTTTCTTTCCAGTCGCAGTTAGTCCT
>CANRJF010000237.1 GCA_947630855.1 uncultured Lachnospiraceae bacterium | reverse complement strand
AATATTTTCAGGGTTGCAAAACTATGCAGTTTAGATATGCGTCCTATTTATATCTGGCTACGGTGTGAAAAGTAACTTTGTAAAATATTTGATTCTAATCATCTAACTAAATAGATTGACAAGAATGGTTATAATGGCTAGAATGTGGTTAGAAAGAATGGGGAGTCACTTTGATAATTTTTCAGGAAGGCTGTATATTGCATCCAGAATAAATAGAAAGCGGCTAAATTGTTAGATATAAAAGGGGGGTCTGATGTCATGGCTCAGATTAAGGATAAACAGATGAAAATAATGTTGACCGAACTTGCAGAACTTTTACATCAGGTCTATGGAAAACAGTTAAAAGCAGTGATATTATATGGTTCTGTGGCAAGAGGAACAAATACAGATGATTCGGATGTAGATATCATGGTATTAGTGGATGGGGATGCTGCGGAACTCCGAAAGTATGATGAGAAGCTTGGTGATGTATCTACAAACATTTCGCTTAAATATTTGAAAGTATTTTCTATCATTGATATCAGTTATCAGGAATATCAGAAGTGGAAGCAGATATCACCATTTTACAGGAATGTGTCAGAGGAAGGAGTCGTGCTGTATGCCGCTTGATACGGAGGTTTTGTGCAGATACAGGCTGGAACGGGCAGAAGAAGATTTGCTGGCTGCAGAAAATATTCATCAGTCAGGTTTTTACAAAGCGGCTATTAATCGGTCATATTATGCGATTTTTCATAGTATTAGGGCAGTTAATATATTAGATGGGTTTGATGCATCAAAGCATAGTTCCGTTATTGCACATTTTAATCAGTTTTTTGTGCATACAGGAGAATTTGACAAAACAACATATAAGTTAATTGATAGTGCTTATCGTATTCGGGAAAAATGTGACTATTCGGATTTCTTTATAGCTTCAAAAGAGGATTCTGCAGCACAGTTAAACAATGCAAAAATGTTTCTTAATGCCGTAAAATTGTATTTACAGAAAAAAGAGAATAAGCAGGAGAATTAGAAAGCGAAAAAAGGATTTTGCAGTTAATTGCAGGTCCTTTTATTTTTTTTGAAAAAATCCTATCTTTTTTTACGGGAAAAACGTTATAGTTAGTAGCAGTGAATATACAAAAGGGAATCTTATGCGTCAGTTTACAGGCTGTCTGCACGAAAACCGGGGAAAGGAGGATGCGATGGATAAGGATTTTCTTTTAATCCGCCAGATGAAAAAAGGCGAGAAAAAGGGGTTTGAAGCTTTTATAGAAAAATATTACCCCAAAATCTTAAGCTACTGCACATATCATTCCCAAAACCCGGAGGATGCAAAAGATTTGACACAGGAGACTTTTGCCCGTTTTTTCCAGCATTTTTCCCAGTACCGTCACATGGGAAAAGCCGGCAATTACCTGTACACCATTGCCGGAAATTTATGCCGTGATTATTATGGCAGAAAAAAAGAACTTCTCATGCCAAGCCTGCCGGATTCTGGAGAGGACAAAAGGGAACGGGAATATAACAAACTTTTTGTGGAGTGGATGCTGGGTAAACTGCCGGAAGATTTGCGGGAAATTGTGATTTTCCATTATTTTTTAGATTTGACTTATCGGGAAATTGCAGGAGTGTTAAAGATAGGGGAGCCATTGGTGAAATACCGCATGAAAAGGGCAAAAAACCTTTTAAAAACTATGTGTGAGGATAGTGAGAAGTGAAACGATAAGGAAGGAGGAAACACCCTGCAGGTATACCTGCATGCCCAAAGAGCAGGGCAAAAAGGAGGAAAAAAGTATGAAGGCAGAGGAAAGATTGTATCAGTACCGCTGTATGATGGAGGAGGAAATGGATGTCAGTGATAAAAAGGAACAGGAGGAATTGTGCTTAAAAAGGGCAATGAAGCTGTTTTTTTATCAGGAGGAGAAAAAACGTCTGTCTTATTTTGAATTTTTATGGCAGCAGAGTTTTTTTATTCAAAAAAAATGGTGGCTTTTCCAGGGAATTACGCTGTTTATGGTTGAAGTTTTGTTAAAGGCATTAGGAAGCGTTACGGAGTTAAAAAAAGGATTTGGAATTGCAGCGTCTTTGTTTATTGTCTTTATGATTCCTGAATTGTGGAAAAACAAATCCAGCAATTCCATGGAAATCGAAGAAAGCTGTTATTATGATTTAAGGCAGATATATTCCGCCAGGCTTTTTTTGTTCCTTTTGACGGATACGGCTATTGTCACTTTTTTTTGCACAGGCAGTATGGCAGTGTGGCAGATAGCCTTAAAAGATATGATAATTTTGTTTTTGCTGCCTATGGCGGTGACGGGATGCATTTGTTTCGGGCTTCTTTGCAGCAGGCATATGATTCATGAAGGGATTGCAGTGATATCCTGTTTTTTGTGGAGCGGAATATGGAGTGTTTTGGTAATGAATCCTGTGGTTTACGGCTGGATTTGTGAAACTATGTGGCTTGTGATGCTTATGCTTTCCGTGTTGTATATGGGCTATTGTGTCCATAAAATGTTATGCTCCAGAGCATACACATTTGGCTCACAGGTATAAATATAAAGGGGGAAATTGGCGTATGGAATTAAGATTTGAAAATGTGACAAAGAAGTTTGGAGAATTTTCGGCAGTGGATAATATAAATGTTACCATGGAAAAAGGCGTATATGGACTGCTGGGTGTGAACGGGGCGGGGAAAACCACCTTAATGCGGATGCTGTGTACATTGCTGCCTCCTTCCCAGGGGAAAATAATATATGAGGGAAAAGATATTTTTTCTATGGGAAGCAGTTACCGGGATTTGCTTGGATATCTTCCCCAGGATTTTGGATTCTACCCTGATTTTACGGTGCGGGATTATCTGAATTATATTGGTTCTATAAAAGGAATACGCCCCGGAGTGGCAAAAAGACAAGCTGAGGATTTAATCAGCCAGGTGGGGCTTTCTAAAGCGGCGGATAAGAAAATGAAAAAATTATCCGGCGGCATGAAACGCCGGGCAGGGATTGCCCAGGCATTAATGAATAATCCAAAGATTCTGGTGCTGGATGAGCCCACGGCAGGACTTGACCCCAATGAAAGAATCCGTTTTCGGAATTTACTCAGTGAGATTGCAGGGCAGCGGATTGTGCTTTTGTCTACTCATATTGTGTCGGATGTGGAGTATATTGCCAATGAGATTTTTCTTATGAAAGAGGGAAAAATCTCTTATTCCGGCAGCGGGGAAGAGCTGATTTTGGGAATGGGGCAGCAGGTGTGGATTTGTTCCGTCAAACAGGAGCAGGTACGGGATTTTATGAAAAGATATAAAATATCCAATATGCGCGCAGAAGGGGATAACGTGGAACTTCGTGTGATTTCAAAGGAAAAACCCTGTGAAAATGCCTCATTGGCAAAGGGTACATTGGAGGATGTATTTCTATATTATTTTGGGGAAAGGGAGGA
>CANRJF010000236.1 GCA_947630855.1 uncultured Lachnospiraceae bacterium | reverse complement strand
GGTAAATTTTACGATGAAATTATCTTAACCAAACCGGGCGTGACTGGGTTTTGGCAAGTTTCTGGAAAAGAAAATTAGAATTAACCGCAGGTTTGGTTCGGCGCTTACCATTACGTTTGTCATTGGCATTATTGTATTTGCTTGTTACGGTATTTTGTCTGTGTTTATCATTGGAATAAGGGATTTTCTTACCCAGTTGCCGGATTTGGTGGCGGGGGCGGAGGATGAGATTGCCAGCGCCCTTATCAGCTTGCAGAATGTGCTCAATGAGATGCCCTTTGTCCATAATGTGGATTTCAGCCGGATTATAGAGGATGTTTCCCAATATCTCAGCAATATCCTTACGGAGACGGAGGGGCTGGGAAGCCTTTCCGCCATCGGCAGTACGGCAAGGAAAATACCAAGCATAATAGTCAATTTTATTATGGGACTGCTGGCAACATATTTTTTCATTGCGGACAGGGAAAGGATTTTAGTATTTTTAAGAGAGCACCTTCCGGAAAATTTCAGAAAACATACATTAAACATTTACCGTCAGACTATTCTTGTTGTGGGGGGATATTTTCAGGCTCAGCTAAAGATAATGGTGGTTATCTACGTCGTGGTTATGGCAGGGCTTATTATCCTAAGAATCAGATATAGCTGGCTTATAGGCATGGGGATTGCCGTTCTTGATATGCTTCCTGTCTTTGGGACAGGGACGGTACTTGTGCCCTGGGCAGTGATTAAGCTCCTTTCAGGAAATGTGAAAGTTGCTGTGGGACTTTTGATTTTGTATGCGGTTACTTTTACCATACATCAGGTGATACAGCCTAAACTTGTGGGGGATTCCGTGGGGATGGAGCCCTTTCTCACATTGTTTTTTATGTATATTGGATATCGTGTCGGCGGCGTTTTAGGTATGATTATTGCCATTCCCATAGGGATGATATTGATTAACCTGGTGAAAGCGGGGGTTTTTGATAATCTGATTTCCTGTATAAAAATACTTGTGGAAGATTTTAACCGTTTCCGAAAATTGTAGTATATACTCCAGAGCATACACATTTGGCTTATGGGTATAATTTGATAAGGGGAAAAAGAGAATGAAATCTGTTATGGACAAATCAAGTATCTGGTTTGATATGGTGGGACTATTCGTTATGATTTTGGTATTGGGTGTATCCTTTGCGGGAAAGGATGATGCGTTGTTACAGCGGATGTCTTTTATTGTTATGATGATTGCTGCGGTATTGCTTGTAGTATTCGGTGCCTTATATTCCGGTGTAAAAGGCACAGGAATTTTTTTTATATCGCTGGCAGTCCTTCTTGCAGGAGTGGGTGTTTTTCTTATTTCAAAGGGTTATGCCTCCGGGAAGGCGTCAGATTGCGGGATTTATAAGTTCCAGGCGGTAAAATACTGGCAGGAGCAGCATACCACAAGGGTAAGATACCGTACCACCAGGACATATACCAATTATGTAAAGTATCAGGGATTTTTGGACAATGGGGAAGCAGTGGAGTATAATCGTACCACTTCTTCGATTGGAGATGCCATGGATCTTGTGAGAAAAAAGGATACCAGGGAAAGGCAGGTATTTTTATACAATGGCAATTACTACACGGATAAGCCGGGAACTTCGGAGAAAGAGTTTTTATCCCAATTTTTAAAATGGAGAAGTACCCTTTTTCTAACCGCCATACTATACGGAATTTTGGGAGTGATGTTCGTTTTATTTGGGAAACATCTTGAGAATGAGGAGGAAGCGGTTTATGGGCAAAAAGACAGTACTTTTATTTCATATAGGCGGTGAAAAGCAGGAGATGATACGAAGTTTCTGCCAGGCCAGAGGTATTCAGGTGTTTTTTATTAAGAAAAAGCAGTATGGGGAAAGGCTTGGGGTTTTGGCAGGCATTGTTGGGATTTCCAAAACAAATAAACCATACCGGGGAGAAGAATTTCCCGGAGAGATGATGGTTTTCTCCGGTATCGATTCTGACGAGCTGGATGTGTTTTTAGAGGATTACAGGCTGGCAGGGATAGAGGCCGTGGCGTTAAAGGCGGTGCTGACTCCTGCAAATGTAACCTGGACGCCAGAGGAATTGTACCGGGAACTTTTAAAGGAACACAAATTTTATCATTCATAAATGCTTCTGTATAAAGAAAAACAGCGTGGAAAACCTTTTGGCTTTTCATGCTGTTTTTCTTATTAAAAGATAAATATTTTATATTCCGTTTGTATACATAGATTTATCAAATTCCGGATTAAAATAATAGAAGTTTTTGGAATTTAACTTTTCTTTTGTCATTTCCAAAGCCTCCCCGAAACGCTGGAAGTGTACGATTTCCCTGGCGCGTAAAAATTTTAGGGGAGCCCGCACTTCCGGGTCGTCAATGACACGCAGCAGGTTTTCGTATACTGTTCTGGCTTTTTGTTCCGCAGCCAAATCTTCATACAGGTCTGCAAAGGCATCTCCCTTTGACTGAAATTCCAGTGCGGTAAAGGGAACACCGGCAGCAGCCTGGGGCCATAATCCTGTGGTGTGGTCAATATAGTAGGCATCAAAGCCTGCAGTTTTTGCTTCTTCCGGTGTAAGGTTTTTTGTAAGCTGGTATACCATGGCGCAGATAATTTCCATGTGGTTGATTTCCTCCGTGCCAATGTCTGTTAAAAGTCCGCCTACTTTTTTTACCGGCATGGAATAACGCTGTGCCAGGTAACGCATGGAAGCGGATAATTCTCCGTCGGGGCCGCCGTACTGGCTGATAATAAGCTGGGCGGTTTTGGGACAAGTTTTTGTGATTTTTACCGGATATTCCAGTCGTTTTTCATATGCCCACATTATACAAGACCTCCTTCCCATGGCGCCGGGCCTTTTCCCCAGCCGTAAGTGTCAGAATCCGGTGTGCCGGTTATCATGGAAAGCTGGGTAAGGGGATTGTATTCCCTGGCATATTCCGCCAGCCCTTCCAGACGTTTTTTTGACAACTCTTTAAAGAGTGTCAATCCTTTTTTACAGTCTGGGTGGGTGTCCAGATAAAGGGTTAAGTCAACAAGGGCAAACCCGATGGTACTGATTTCATTTAATTTTTTTTCGTGTTCCGACAGTTTTCCTCCGTTTTCGCATAAAGGACATGGAATGTCTTTTGCGTCATAAAATTCCAGGTTCAGGCATGGGAATATGGAACCGTTGTAAAGAGCAGTATCCCATTTATAGGGGTCACACCATTCCTGCATGGGAACAGACGCCATAGCAAGGGTTTCTTCGGTGCAGCAGCATGCATTTTCACTCATAGTTAAACCTCCTTAGTAAAATTTCTATATGATAGTGTAATTTTTGATTACTACTCACGGCTCAGGAATGCGCACTTGCTGCGCATTCTGTAAGAACATGATTCAGGAGTGAGGGGCGATTTTTGCGCAGCAAAACTTTCAATATCGCCCCGAATTGTTGCTATGAGCGGCC
>CANRJF010000235.1 GCA_947630855.1 uncultured Lachnospiraceae bacterium | reverse complement strand
CCTATAAAATAGGCGTTTGCAGACATCAGCAAAAAAATAAAATTTTTTTTGTCCCATGCTTGACATGAGCTGATGGGAATGGTAGGACAGGTAGGCTGATTCTTTTTAGGGAATGTTTGAAGAATGGCATTGTGCCGATTGTTATTGAAGATGCCAATAGAAATAACTATTTGGAATCTTTGAAAGAATATAGAGAAGAAAATAAGTTGGATAAAATGATTGAACTTTTTAGGAGAGAACAGCAGTTTTATTTAGAGAAATGTAAGTATTTTATGTAAAAAAGTACATGAATGTTTTAGGACTTTAAGTAGAATGGAAATAGGAATCATGGTAAAAGAAAATAAAGTATAAAGCAAATTCTTATATTATTAGAATTGAGGAACTGTTTGACTCATACGGAGGTATAAATTAATGGAGGATACAAGAAAAATAAAAGATATATATGACTGTGTAGCTATTATTTCTGATAAGGAATTATATCCACTTCAAAAGTAGTACAATCAATTAATTGATAAGACAATTCCTGAAATTACTGTGGCAGATGTTTTGAGAATGATACGTCAAAAACAGTTGGGAAGGAGTGCTGGAGGTGTTGATCAATCCATAATGAATGATGAAAAATAATTAGGCACAAGGAGGTTACAAGGAGAAAATGGATGTTAAAGAATATATTAGCAGAGTGAGGAAAATGCCACAGGGATTTGTTCCAGAAGGCAAAATAGATTACTATTATTATTTGCTAGATGGACATTTGACAACTAATAGAATGAATAAAATGAATAATAAAGAAGATGAGAAATTTATACTATACTTTTCCAAATGGCTATGGGCGTGGGTGCGGAATCATGTGGATAAAAATTATGAGCTAAAAGCCGCATTGTGGTATCATATCTTAAAAGATATAACAAACAGTGAAAGTGAGGCTATAAATTTATTTTTTGACTTATGTGATGAATTTTTTGAGACGGATGAAGAGACATTGCAAAAGATAATTGATGAGGCATATGAAATGGACGATGAGGATAACGAGTAAAAAGCGGTTAAGCGGGGGACAGGGAGGTTACAAGGAGAAAATGGATGTTAAAGAATATATTAGTATAGTGAGGAAAATGCCACAGGGATTTGTTCCAGAAGGCAAAATAGATTACTATTACTATTTGCTAGATGGACATTTGACAACTAATAGAATAAATAAAATGAATAATAAAGAAGATGAGAAATTTATACTATATTTTTCCAAATGGCTATGGGCGTGGGTGCGGAATCATGTGGATAAAGGTTTTAAAGAAATACCTTTATGGTATCATACGATACAAGCTGTGACGAATAGTGACAGTGAGGCAATTGAATTATTTTTTGACTTGTGTGACGAATTTTTTCAGTTGGATGAAGAGACATTGCAAAAGATTATTAAGGAAGCAGATGAATTAGACGACGAGTAAAATAACTGGGATATATTCCATCATGTTTAGAAAGGCGGCACATCATGAACGATTGGTACAGTATCCTTGGGGTAGAAAGGGATGCGGGGGACGCACAGGTGAAAGCGGCTTATCGGAAGCTGGCAAAGCAGTACCACCCCGATGCCCATCCCGGTGACAAAGAGTGTGAAGCGCGTTTCCGTGAGATAACGGAAGCATATACCATCCTTTCAGACCAGGAAAAACGAAAAAAGTATGACGAGACGCTTTCCCGGGGAAGGGAAGAAAAACAAAAAGACAGGGGAATGGGAAATGTCGGACGCCAGACAGGGACAGACGCCGGGAATGGCCAGGTAAAAGTGGATTTCCAGAATATCTCCAGAAACTTTGAGCAGTTTTTCGGTTTTAACCCCCATACAAAAGACGTGGTAAACCCAGTAAAATTAAAATCCGGGGTAAAGAAGGATAATCCATTGGATACCACAAATCTTTTTGAAGCGTTTATGGGGATTAAGAGGTAGTGCAGATGAATGTAAAAAGGAAAATAAAATACGGAATTATGGCGCTTTGCATAGTGATTGCCATTTTGACGCTGGTGCAGCTGGGATGGCATGAGGGATTTACCTGGGCAGCCATCGCCATATTGATGGGTTTCATCCATTTGGCGCTTCCGGAAGGGAAGGGCATTTTATGTATAGAGCAGGAGCCGCCGGAACTTTTGCGTGGGATGCGTCTGCCGGAGGGGGCGGCCACGGAACTGGCGCTTTTAAATGAGGAGGGAGAACCTCTTGCTGCCTGGGACATATACGGGAAGAACGGGATTGTAATCGGCAGGGACACCGGGGAGAACAGTGTGACGGTGAATCTGGAGGATACACGGGCAGTGTTTCAATTGGTTCTTGGAGTGGCGGTTACAGCGTTGCTGGGAGGTCTGGCAGTAGCGGCGGTGGGTGTTGCCGCAGGGCTTACCTTAGCAGTAATGGCTGGCGCTTAGCGGAGGGGAGCCGGATAAGGAAGGGATTCAGATTGAGGGAGGACAAGATTCAAAAGAATTAAAAGAAGTTTATAATTCTATAATAGAATCACCAAATTTTCCGAAAGCTTTTAAAGCAGTAAATAATGGAACAACAAAACAAAATATCAATAACAAAAAATTGTTGGATAAATTAAGAAAATTGAACCTGGAGAATGGAAAAAATTTATAAGGATGGTTATGATGCTAATGGAAATGAAATATCCATTCATTATTTCCAAAGCAAGTCAGGAAAAGTATTTGACGTTAAAATTAAAAACAAATGGAGTAATTAGGGGTGACAGGATGATAAAATTATATGAAAGGCTAGAAAAAATGGATGAAAAAGTCTTATTATTAGCAATAGTAGGAAGTTTAGAAGCAATACAAAAGAATGCTATGACAATAGACGAAGCAGAAATATTTTTGTTCTCTCCTCGTATGGTTAGCAATTTGAAGCAGAAAAAATGTAATGAAAATATTATTTCTCTAATAGAAAGAGGGTGCGAGTTAGAAGATATTGAGTCATTGATTCCAGAAGATTTGCATGAAGAAATAACTAATATGATAGAAGATGCGTTAAAACTTTTAAAAAAATATGAATTGTTCGGAAGTACATTTCTTAATTTCCCCAGTGCAAATGGCAGAATCTTGCATGAATAGATATGTATAATAGTTTAATATTCTATCCAAGGGGACAACATAATTGTAAGTTTTTGCATAAAATCGACATACGGAATAGGAGGGTATTGTGTGTCGGCGCATGAAGATAGGTAAGACCTGCTTTAGTGGTAATGGCTGGAGTCGCAGGGTTAGGGCGGCTGTAGAAACGAGAATTTATACGGCAACATCATTTCTCACAGACACTTTTCTTAAAAAGGAGAAGAGATACGATGAAAAATAATATTGAAGATCTGCTTGTACATATGAAAAAAAGACCACAGATGTTTGTTGGTAAGATGTCATTAGAATTGATTGCTGCATATATAGATACAGTATTTATTGGAACTTTGAAAGTCCAGCTAAGAAATGTCAATAGGTAAAATGAAAAATGTTAAAAAAGTTTTTTTCAAGCAGTTGAAGTAAAAA
>CANRJF010000234.1 GCA_947630855.1 uncultured Lachnospiraceae bacterium | reverse complement strand
TAAATAAACTAACATATCATCAATCATTTTTTTTTCATTTTCTGTTAAAATAATTTTAATATGTAAGACTAAGTGAGGGAAAAGGTTTGGTTAAAAGGAAATTTATCAGAACAAGGTCGCTGCAGACGGGAATGAAAATTGACCAGGCGGTGGTAGACGGGACAGGCCGTACACTTATTGCCAGGGGGACTTTTTTGGATGAATATATGATAGAAGCCCTGTTAAACCGCGGAGTGGGAGGCGTGTACACCTTAGAAGGGGAAGAAGAACCCAAAGAGGAGAAAAAGGGGGATTTTGTTTCACCGAAGGCGGAGGCTGTTATTGAAAAGGTGAAGGTACCGGACCGGGCAAAAGTAAAACTCAGCGAAAGTGTAAAAAAGAGAGTGGCGGAAGGGGTATCTTTTCTTTATAACAATACGGAATCCGAGAATTTTGTGGATGCCACCAATAATATTGCGTCGGATTTAATGCGTGCCATTACCGATAACGATTCCATTGCCGTGGATGTGGGAGCGTTAAAGGTCAGTGATGAGTACACGTTTAAGCACAGTGTGGATGTGGCAACCATGTCCATGATAATTGCAAAGCAATATGGGCTTCCTGAGAAACAGGTATACGAGATTGGCATTTCAGGCCTGCTTCATGATATCGGAAAGACAAAAATCCCAAATGAAGTGTTAAATAAGGCAGGCAAACTTACCGACGAAGAATTTGATTTGATGAAAAAACATTCCCTGTTTGGTTATTCCATTTTAAAAGAAAAATCCGATATTTCACCGGCTATTTTACTGGGAGTCTTACAGCATCATGAGAAGATGAACGGCAGGGGCTACCCGGTGGGAGTTCAGGAAGACAAAATCAGCGAATATGCCAGAATCATATCTACGGCAGACATATATGATGCGCTGGTGACAGAGCGCCCATACAAAAAGGCATTCAGCTCAAGGGACGCATTGGAGATGATTATGGCAATGACGGACGAGTTGGATATTACGGTTATGCGCAGTTTTATGGAAAGTGTAATTTTGTATCCGGTGGACAGCGTGGTACAGTTAAGTAACGGAGAAAAGGCAAGGGTGGTGGAGAATACGCCCAATACCATATTGCGGCCGAAAGTGGTGGGCCTTACCACTGGAAAATTATATGATTTGGCAGAAGATGTAAACTGTGCAAGTATTTTGATTGAATAAAAGGCTCGGGAAGTTGAAATGATGGATGATAAAAATGATTTTACCCAGGGAAGCATTGTAAACAAAATGGTGCGGTTTATGATGCCTATTCTAGGTGCGTTGATTTTACAGGCAATGTACGGCGCAGTGGACATTCTGGTAGTGGGATGGTTTGGAACAACAGCCGGTATTTCAGGAGTTTCCACAGGAAGCAATATTGTAAATCTTGTAATATTTACCATGGCAGGATTTGCCATGGGAGTAACAGTGCTGATTGGAAAATATTTGGGGGAACGCCAGGCAGAAAAAGTGGGAAAAGTAATTGGGGGAGCAATCTCCCTGTTTTTGGCGCTTTCCGGGGTAATTACAATTCTTATGATTATATTTGCAAGACCTTTAGCGGTGTTAATGCAGGCGCCGAAAGAGGCATTAGACCTTACGGTAATTTATGTGCGAATCTGCGGCGGCGGGATTGTATTTATTATTGCATACAATGTAATCAGCAGTATTTTCAGAGGTCTTGGAAATTCCAGGCTCCCTCTGATTTTTGTGGCAATTGCCTGTCTTGTAAATATTGCAGGCGATTTATTTTTTGTGGCTGTACTGCATTTAAATGTAATAGGGGCGGCAGCGGCAACCGTAATGGCACAGGCGGTCAGTGTGGTATTATCCCTGGTTATTATCAGAAAACAGGATTTGCCTTTTACTTTGAAAAAAAGTGATATCTGTTTTAACCGGGAGATATTAAATTTTGTCCGGATAGGTACACCTATTGCATTCCAGGAGATTTTGACTCAGTTTTCCTTTTTGGCATTGTGTGCCTTTATAAACCGATTGGGATTGGAGGCAAGTTCCGGCTATGGGGTGGCTAATAAAATTGTAAGTTTTGTTATGTTAGTTCCCGGGGCGCTGATGCAGTCCATGTCATCTTTTGTGGCGCAGAATGTGGGAGCAGGGAAGGAAAAGCGGGCAAGACGCGCCATGGTAACAGGAATGGGAATCGGAGGCATAATCGGAATTTTTGTGTGTCTGGCAGCATATTTATATGGTGATGTGCTGGCGTCTGTTTTTTCAAAGGATGGAGCGGTTATCCTTCAGGCAGCGGATTATCTGAAAGGATTTGCCCCGGAAGCCGTGGTAACATGTATTTTATTTAGCTTTATTGGATATTATAATGGGCATAGCCAGACTTTATTTGTGATGATACAGGGCATCAGTCAGACATTTCTGGTAAGGCTTCCCATGTCTTATTTTATGAGCATACAAAAGAATGCAAACCTGAAAAATATTGGAATGGCAGCCCCTTGCGCTACTGTTTTTGGTATTGTGCTGAATGTCCTTTTTTATATTTATTATAGTAAACGCATTAAGTAAATGTGTTTACTATAAATAAATGATGCACACGATTACGATAGGAAGGCCGCTTTCAGCGGCTTGCAATCGGCGCAATAGGAAGCGAATTAATTCGTTTCCTATAAAATAAAAAGATGAAAAAATCGGAGGAAGCATGAGCAAAAGGAAATTTGTGATAATGATTGCTGCAGTCCTGGCGATGTGTCTGCTGCCAGGCTGTTTATTTTTTAAGGTTTCCAATAAAGAGCAGCCTGATTTGCAATCAAAAAATGAAATGATTTTGGAAAGTGAAGAAGAATATTCGGAGGATGAAAAAGAAACGGAAGAGGAGATAATGAAGCCTGATATTTCCAGGATTGTATGCTGGGGGGACAGCCTTACATTCGGAGAGGGAGGGGAAGGAGTTACTTTCCCTCTGGTTTTGCAGGAGCATGTTCCGCAGGTTGAGGTTATCAATTATGGAATCCGGGGAGAGACGGCAAAACAGATAGCTATGCGGGTGGGGGTTCTGCCCATGACAGTGAGCGGTTTTACCATTCCAAAGGATAAATCACCTGTGCAGGTACAACTGTGGCAGGACGGAGAAGACCCTGTTATGATGCGTTTAGGTGATATGGGCATAAATCCCTGTACAATCGGAGAGGTGGAAGGGATTTTAAGCTATGATGAGGGGGAAAATAAATATTATTTCACCAGGACAGAGGAAGGGGAAGAAGCGGAAATAGCAGAAGGAACCCAGGTTATTACCTTTGGGGACAGGGATAAGTCGTCTTCTGACGTTATTATTCTCTTTGCAGGCACGAACCGCGCGCCGGATAAAAATAACGTGCAGGAATTGGTGGATTTGGAGCGGCAGATGTTAGAATATACAGGCAGTGACAGATATATTGTAATAGGGCTTACTTCAAAGGAACTTGTGCCGGATGTTGTGGAGGTGAACCAGGCATTGAGCCAGGCCTTTGGGGAGCATTTTCTCGATATACGCAAAGAGCGCCGCGTTGTCCGCGACCCGGACGACGGGGAGCTTGAAAAACGAGCCCATCGCCGAGACGACC
>CANRJF010000233.1 GCA_947630855.1 uncultured Lachnospiraceae bacterium | reverse complement strand
TATTAGTGGCTCATTCCGCCTGGACAGGTGGCTCAGTCTATACTGGACAGGCGGCTCTGCCGCACAAGAATATTCAGCAGATGGAAAAAATTATCCGTGACGAGCCAATTGAAGTGGGTGAAGGGATTTTACACCATGACGAGGGAGTAGACCTGATTCTGGCAAATATTGAATTATCAGGCATCTGAATGATGGGATTGGTGCAACCAAGATAGCAAATGAACTTTGCCGAAGGCGGCGAATAGCTGCTTCCGGTCAAATTAAATGGACATCTTCTAATGTCAGCAGAGTTTTAAGCAATCCCACATATATGGGGTATATGGCATATTCAGCGTGAGGACATTTTACCAAGCGAAAAGGCAAGGGCTTATGCTATGGTGGAAATCATGGAGACTGTTTTTGTGAATATTGCTACAGAATATCTTTTAACAGAGTATGAAGTGGAAGATACCGTTGACTATATCAGTAAGAATATAAGCGGAAAAGATTTAATGGATATGTATGCAAGCGGTGACAGGGAGTATTATGCCCAAATGCTGATTTTGCCTTATGTAGAACGAAAAGTGTCACATAGGGAACATATAAAAGGCGTTACGGCAGAAAAGCTTCAGGAGGGTTTGCGGATGGTTTGGGAAAATATAGCGGATAGTGCAGAATATAAGGGCAACATAAACATTGAAATGGCATAAATATAGTAGTTTTACTCAAAAAAATAAACCGCAGGCATTATAGGCTTTACGGTTTATTTTTTAATATTTTTATGGGAAAAGGCTTAGTCTTCCTTTTACAGTGTTTGGTACATAACAGTTATTCAATAATCAGTGCATATCAGAAACAGATCTGAATGCCATTCAACAATGCCATTTTTGTAAATAATTTCCTCACATTCTGCTGAATCTGGGGAAAGGTTATGTTGTTGAAAAAGTATTGTAAAGGCATTCTTTATATCTTCCAGGCTGTCAGGCAGAAGCAAAAATATATAGCCGCCGTCGTTACTGTCTGCATCACGTTCAGAGCCGTAATAATAATCTAAATTTTTGATGATTTTTTCAGCCTTATTGATTACCTCCTGTGGGATGCCGTATTTTTTCTGTAAATCATATAGCTTTTGAAATTGTGCCATTGTCCAAATTTTTATAGTCATAGCCGCCAGAATCCTCCTATCTGAATGAAATGATTTCCAAAATGCCTGTTTTTCTGCTGTATTTGTATATGTTATTGGAAAGGAAAATTTCTTCTGTGTCAAGAGATTCTATGATTTTCTATGATAAGTTTTTCAATTCGGTCACATCAAAAATATTATCTTCTGGAATGATTAAAATTTCATGGATATTGGCAGGAATAAGATAAAGGTGTTCGTTTTGTATTTCTGTTGCAAATTTTCCCAATGATTGTCTGTCCATAGCAGCACAGTGTAAGCTGTTGCTCATAAAGAAAGTATCAAAGCCTAATTCTTCTGCCGAAAACTCTATAGGCTCGATTATGTAGCCATTTTATTCATTCTCATAAGCAGTTTGGAATAGTTCCTTTGTGTAGTTTTGGCATTCCCCTATTTGGATGTTTTGCATAATAGAAAAAGTGGATTCTTCAATAGCCTTTTTTAATGCAAAGACAGGAACAGCGGCTAAATCAAGGAAATGATACTGGGGCAGATTGTTTAAGAGATGTATATTTTTCCCATAGTTCATAAGACGCAAGTGTAAATGGTTTTTCATCTCCTTAAAATCAAAGCGGTTTCTTTCAATTTGTTTGTATTCCTCATAGATTGCCATTGCACCTGACAAGGCATGATTTACCAAATTTTTTTGATCACTCGTGTAAGGCTCTTCCATGTGGATGATAAGAGATGATAGAGGATTATCTGTATCAATGATGATTTCAAAGAGTTTTCTGCCATTGGTTCTTGTCAGAAGATATACGTTTACGTTCTTCTTTGTGTAACTCTCCATTACTTCTTTTAAATTTTGTTTTTTTCTATGCTCCATAGATATAGTTCTCCCTTCTGAATGAAGTGTCAAGCCTAGGCTGACTTTTAACTAATAGGTATCATAGTAATAATATATGTGAGACTTTTAAGCAGAACCCATTGTGCAAATGGGTGGAGGCGGCTGTTTTGTCTGAAAAAAGCAGAAAACAAAAGCGGAATATTAGAAATTCACATTGCAGGAAAGCTTGTTTGATGGTATGATAGAGTTGTGATGCAGAGAGAAACTTCGTGAGTAATCATAGAAGGGCAGGTAAATATGGGCAGAAAGCTAAAGGTATATTTAGATACATCAGTCATAAGTCATCTGATGCAGGAGGATGTGCCTGAGAAGATGGCTGATACAAGAAAATTATGGGAAATGTTTCGGAATGGTGTATATGATGTATGCCTTTCAACAGTGACGCTACAGGAGATTGACGATTGTTCAGAACCGAAAAGAAATCACCTTTGGAAGTTTCTGAATCAGATTGAATATGAAACGTATGATGTTACAGAAGATGCATTAGAAGTGGCACATCAGATTGTTGACAGGGGAATATTGACACAAAAAAGTTTTGATGACTGCCAGCATATAGGAGTGGCTGTAGCAAATGACTGTGATTGTATTATATCATGGAATTTTAAGCATATTGTAAATGTAAAGACTATCCGTGGCGTAAGGTCAATTACAAATTTGCAAGGTTACAAGCCGATTGAAATTTGGAGTCCGTCAGTATTATTGGAAAGTGAGGGATGATTATGGAAAAGCCGGTTTTAAGCCCAGATTTTACGATTGAAGATATTCATAAACTGCGTGAGTATAACTACGAGATGACAAAGGATATGACCGATAAGGAACGGATGGATTACTACAATAGCAGGGGAAGGGAAGTCCAGAAGAAATTGGAGCGGATGAAAGCGGCGAGTGTTTCATAACAAAAAAGATTGTATAGACGAATAACCGTTTTGCAATTATTTTTTTCTGTATTGATAGAAAGATTAGCCTATAATCATTGCAAACAGGGCATTGCAAGATTACGTTTGACGGTGTATCGCCTTTGGTGTATGCAGCACAGGCGGCTATTAACGAAAAGAGGAATTAGACAACAGTATATTTACTTCTGTACCTTAACGGTGACAAGGGAAGATGTGAAGGCATTTATGGCTGAATGCCCGGAGTACACAAAGGCTAACAGATTTAAAGATATTGTGGTAAAAGTCTATATATAAGTTCTGCAAGGGAAAGCAATACGCTTTCCCTTGTTTGATGTTTGGGAATAGACCCTATTTCGGGGTTTGTTCCCATTTTTTACTTTATAGGAAATTGCGATTTTTTTGTGGACAGAGAAAACGCATGTTTGTCGAACATACGTTAGAAAAACATGTGTTTGAACATGAAAATAAGATGGTGTCCTGTTTAGAAGATATAAAAACCTTCCACGCCAGCCTCGTCATCAAATAAGTCATCCTCATTTAAGAAATAGTCCATATCAAGAAGGTCATCCTCGCTCATGCGGCGAATGTCCCCGGATGTCATACCTTCCGGTGGGTTATCCATATATTTTCTGCGTAGTTTCTCTGTGTCCGGGTTCATTTGTGCAGCCTCCTTTTAAAGGAGTAT
>CANRJF010000232.1 GCA_947630855.1 uncultured Lachnospiraceae bacterium | reverse complement strand
GATATAAGATTCCCCTGACTCATTTTCAATGATATAGTCAAGCACATCACGCCATTTATTCCCCAAAGGTTCCTTCCATCCCTGCGGGCAAAGGACTTCAACAGCTTTGGAAAAACCGTACTCCTTTACAACTGCATCTGTCAGGGATACTTTTTTCTTTGTTGATTCAACGATGCCTTCCGGTGTTATGACACCAATATAAGTGTCAACCGGCTGTGGATACTTCTTTCCAGGAACCCTCTTGGACGTACGCTTATAGAGGTAATATATATCTCCCCGTTTTTTTACAGTTGTCCCTCTCGTTCGATAGTTTTGCACCCATTCTGGGTACTGCTTTTCTGTGCGTGGCATAGGCATCCTCCTTTCGCTGCATACAATGCACTGCAAGTATAGGTGCAATGCACCTATACTTAACTATATTATACCTCTACACGCACAAAAAGTCGAGGGTAAATGGATATTTTGTATAGCATCCATTACCCTCGATAAAATCTTAAGTTTCTAATATATACAATTCTTATTCGTGAAACAACCTTATCACAAATGAATATGCTGTTTTAATACATTCATTTTTATCAAAATACCCTTTATTTCTTACTGCACGTCCATCTACAAATTCCTGTATTTGCTTAAATCTTCTTTCTTTTACGACACCTACATTGATAAATTCATCATAAACATAAAGCAGCGAAATAAAATCATACAAGAATTTGTTACTCAATTTATTTGTTCTCATAGATGTGCCTATTCCATCTATATTTAATCAAAAAATTAATTATTATACGATGCTCTTTTCTTATTGAATTTATGCCTCATGTTTACATTACGTTGCTATATCACTCGGGTTTCCAACACTCTCATTGCTTTCACTGACAGAATTATTTTGTCCGCCTTCTGCCCTATTTTCAAATTTTTTCATTGCTTCTTTTTCTGCGTCCCTCTCAATTCTATACATGTCAACATCATATTTTTGTATATGGCTGATGACAGTTGCCATATTTTCATCTTCTTTCGGATTAAATAAATACTTTGCTATTATTTTTGGCAGCTTTAAGAGCGATACTAGCATAGTAAGGAATGATGAAATGACAGCTGTTATAAGGCTGGCAACACTTTCTGCCGGAATTGCCGCCGTGTTCTTTGCAATAGACATCTTATAGACAAAACGAAATGTAATGAACAATGCGCCTAAAAATGATACTGTCAATAATATCATTATTGCAATAATAATCGCAAAAAATATTATCTTAAGCAGGTTCTTTGTTTTATTTGATGATTCCGTCTGCGTTATGTAATTTGTCAAGAGAGATGTATATTTCTCTGTATGTTTATTATACTCTTTCGAATTGCTTATTGAATGATAATCAGTACCCGCCATCATAGAGTACCTCGTATATCCGTCTTTCTATTGAAGTTTCTTTCACCTGGAAACATTTAGCCAGGTATTTTATTGTGTAGATGCGGTTATTGCTTCTGTCCATGGCATAATTGTATTCCCTCGCAAAAAGATTCCGGGGCATGAGCAGTTCTGCCGCAAACCTGTTCGCACGGACTTCTTTTTCTGAACTATGGTTCTTCCTGGGATAAGTCTCCTCAAATGTACGGATATTCTTGCTTGCCTTTTTGTTCACAGGGTTCCCTTCATAATCAAACAGATAATGCGCAAGTTCGTGTGCCATCACGAACCGCTGGTGCTCGAACGGTTCCCTGCTGTCTGTAAAAATAATTGTATCGACTCCATAAACTTTTTCTGTTTTTCCGCCAGCATAAATGACACCGGCATTGTCTCCCGGTATGTTCTTTGTACAGCGTATGTCTATCCCAAATCCCCGGATGATTTCAATAATAGGCGTTGCGGAATCATTATGGTATCCTAATGATGATGCGGCCTTTAATATCTCATCAGCTAACCCTGCAGCCTGTTCCGGTGTGTATGCCTCGCCATTCCCATTTTTAATTAATGCTTTAACGGTTTTGTCTGCGAAATCGCCGAATGTTCTGTTTTCCTTCTTTTCCATTTTTTTCCTCTTTAATACGTATGTGTCTATGTCTATTATTCTTGCCATATGCTGCCCTCTCAGACTTATTTTTAGATTAGCGTACATCAACAATCATCTGACATAGAACCTTAATGATTATTTTGTCCATTTAGTTATTATGATACAAAATGTTTTAATAATTCATATCATAATACCAGTATTCATTCATGTCAATATGTAAAATTAACGAAAATATACTTGTATATCAGTGTATTTTGACAGAAAATTTAACAAATTATCAACTCCTATATTATGTTCATGCGTTCTTTTATTTTCCCGTAAAAACCGTCCTTGGCACCACTGCGCCGAGGAAAATCCGGATTTATAAAAATCTTATTAAACACTCTTTTCTAAGGGAGCATGGGAACCGGCGTTCCCATGTGCCCAAAAAACATAACAATAAACATAAAACCGTAATTTTATCGAAGAAAGAGAGGTGTCAATTATGGGATATAGAGAACTTGCAAGAGAAATTAAAAAGGGATACAACGAGCTAAAGAAAAATACTGTATATAAACTGCATCATGTTGCATGGAATGAAGAACTTGGAACATCAGAGATTACAGTTGGAAACGATGCAGAATTTAAGGCAGTCATTATCGGCAATACAAATAATATGTCAAAATCAAGAGGATATATGTATTTATTTTACACAAATGACAGAAATGTCCCGTTCCCAACAATAAAAGAAATCGAACGCAGATTAAGAATTGTCGCTGATAAAGAGATTTTAACAGATGATGATGCTGCTTATTTTGATTGGGAAGAATATGGCTCTTTAGAAAGACAGAGAGAGTATTTTTCTGAAATCATTATGAAAGCGATAGGAGGGCAGAAAATTATGGGCAGATGCAGTAAATACAGGGAAATCAGGTGCGACTTCTTTGACGAAGAAGAAAAGAAATATTATGTGGACGCCTGGGAGACAGACTGTGATGACGAAGAAGGCACGGTAATTGCTAAAATCAGCACGGATGGAACGGTCGAATATATTGACAGGGACGCCGTGACAGACAAATATGCGCAGGAAATCATCAAAGAAACATGCAGCCGCATCATGCAGGAAAGCAGCAGAATCTACACCCATGACGAAGCAGCAGAAATCACCGAAATGTTTGAAGATATCCTGGACAGGTACAACATTATGGTTCCATCCCCGGAAGATGGCCGAAAAGAAGACGGTAATAATGCTAGGCTTCACGGCAGCATTGTCCCGGTAACTGAAACCGTCAGAATGTCAATGGACTGCATCATGAGGCTTGGCTTCATGCCTGAACTGGACAGTACAATAAAATACCGAAAGTTCCTGCTGGCAGAAGGCTGTAATAAATTATTAAAGGACAACCCTTACCTGGATTGCTGCACGCCTGAGGGCTGCTTGAACCTTCCGAAAAACAAGAGGGGTAAAACCGTCTTTGGTTCTATAGTCTTTCCCATATCGGTAATATATTATAATTTCCGGCACATTACAAAGCATCCGGATTCTTGGATTGTGAACCATAGTTACTTTTCACACCATAGCCAGACATAATAGAAAGCTGTCAGGGCTTATTGTCCCTTGGCAGCTTCTGCTTCTGC
>CANRJF010000231.1 GCA_947630855.1 uncultured Lachnospiraceae bacterium | reverse complement strand
GAGGATGCAAAAAATGTGTTTGCTACGGTGGAAGGAAGCATGGAGACAGAATTTTTAAACCTGCATTCTAAAATAAGGGCACAGAATGCAGACGAGAGAATGACCACTGTGCGCTCCTGTTACCGGATGTTTGATGAAAATGTGATACCTATCCGATTTCAGGAATATCTGGAGGGAAGGAAGGACTGGAGGAACGACCTTGTCAATTATAAAGAGACTTCTTATCAGGATACGTTTTTTAAGCTGGATGATATGTATGCCTGCTGTCTGTGTGTACAGAGCTATCCCAATGATTTATCCGATGCATTTTTTTATGAACTTACTTCCCTGCCCATTTACAGCATCACTTCCGTAGATATTGTCCCCATTCCAAGGGAAGTTGGAATCAAACGGGTGGAAAATATTTATATGGCTGTTGAGGAATCCATCATAAAGCAGCAACGGAAGAGGAACGTGAACGGAGATTTTTCCTCTGATATTTCATATAAAACCAGGTCGGAAAAAGAGCAGATTGAAGGGGAGATGGAGGATTTAAAGGAAAATGACCAGAAGGAGTTTTACGTAGGGCTTACCATGACCATCATGGCATCTTCCAAAGAGGAACTTGCTTCCATAACCCGTACCGTGGTTACCCTGGGGAATAAGTTCGGGTGCAAGCTGACGGTAATGTATAAAAGACAGAGGTATGCTTTCAACACCTGCCTTCCCATCGGCGTGCGCCAGGTGGATACCATGCGTTCCATGCAGACAAGGTCTTTAGCAGCACTTCTGCCTTTCCATGTACAGGAATTAAGTTATAAGCGGCCTAATTATTATTACGGAATCAACCAGCTTTCCAAAAATGTGCTCTTAGGCAACAGGAAAAGGCTTTTAAACGGCAATGGTTTTATTTTCGGGGTATCCGGAGGCGGAAAAAGTTTTAAGACAAAAGAGGAGATACTTTCTGTCTTTTTGGCAGTAAACAATAACGGCTCTAAGGATGACATTATTATCATTGACCCCCAGAACGAATATGAGGACATTGCAGAAATCTTACAGGGAGTGTTCATCAATATGTCCACCCACGCAAAAGAATACGTGAATCCCCTGGATGTGAATCTGAAGGAATTGGATATCCTGGATGGCAACGACATTATCCGGGACAAATGTGAGTTCATGCTTGGAATCTGCGAGCAGTGCCTGGGAAGCAGGAAAATGTCCCAGGGAATGGGATATGATTCCATCATTGACCGGTGTGTGCGGCTTATGTACGAGGAAATTGCAAGAATGCCTTTAGCCAGCCGGACCCAGCCCCTGCTTTCGGATTTCAGCCGCATTTTAAAAGAGCAGGAGGAAGAAGAGGCACAGAAAATTGCCCTGGCAATGGAAGTATTTATATCCGGCTCCCTAAATCTGTTCAATAACCAGACTACGCTGGATGTAAGGAACCGGGTCACCATTTACGGCATCAAGGAACTGGGAGAGAAACTGCGCCCCCTTGCAATGTTAGTTATGTTGGAAAATATAAAAAACCGGATATTTGAAAACCATAAACGGGGAATTGCCACATGGCTTTATATAGATGAAATCCATGTTCTGATGCATGATGCCTTCACTATTGATTACCTGCAGAACTTGTGGAAGATTGTAAGGAAATTCGGGGGGCTTATTACCGGAATCACCCAGAACATTATAGACCTTACCAAAAATGAAACGTCCCGCACCATGATTTCCAATTCAGAGTTTGTTGTGCTTTTAAAGCAGTCGGGGGATGATGCGGATGAAATCGTAAAAACCATTGAGGGCATTACCACGGAACAACTGCGCTATGTAACCGGGGCACCGGCCGGCACAGGACTTTTAAAACATGGAAATATTTTTGTACCCTTTGATTCCAGGATTGATAAGGACAGTATTCTGTATTGGATTTTCAATACAAACCCGCATGAGCAGGAAGAGAGAAAACGGAGGCTGGCATGATTTAAGGGGGGCCGCATGGGAAGAAAAGAGTATTTTAGAAAGGGGCCGTCCATGGGACGCCCGGCATCCCAGAGAAGAAATGGAATGCATGGCAGGGGATTTGCACACCAGCCAGGGACAGTAAGATATTATACCGCTGCATATGCCAGGGCAGATATCCGGGGAAGGATGGAATACATAAGCCGGAACCATTTGGGGACAGTGGGACGAACAGGGGGATACCCAGGGAACCTTCCCGGAAAGGAATACGGGAGGAACCGGCCCCAAAGATACGGCGGAAGATATGAAAACAGGCCTGGTACCCGAACTGCTGCGCCTGCTTACAGCACCCTGCCTTATAAGGAAAAGGAACTCCATGCCATAAAAGAGCGGATGCATGTAAAAGAGGCTTACAGACAGGAGAAAGGGAACGGAAACAGTTCCCTGGCGGATGAAAAAAGCATGACGGCACCGCAGAAGATGCATAGCCTAAAGACGGCATTAAATATCGGCACACAGAATACATCCGTTAAAACAAATGCAGCCGCTGTGCAGAAAAGCCCTGATGCGTCGGGCAACAGTATGGATGGCCAGGAGAGCCATACAGAAGAATTAAAAAGTAAGATGCATGTAAAATTTCCCGGGGAGGCAGATTCATACTGGAAAATGTATGCGGCAAGCCGCACAGGGAGAAAATCTTCCCGGAAAAAAAGGGAAGACGCCAAAGCCAGGGGAAAAGAGTATTATAAAAAGCGTAAGAAAGAAGAGGCGGAGAAGAGAAAAAAAAGGCATTACAATTTCAGAACCCGGGATTACAGGCAGTATTATAAAGAATACAGCAAAGAAACCAGGCGACAGAGGAAGGACAGGCATAAGGCCAGGCAGGATAAGACAAAAGCACAGATGAAAAAGGCATTCAGGAAATCCGCAGTCTTTCATTTTTCCAAGGCATTAGGCTCCCTGTCAGGCAGTTATGAGGAGAATGGACAGAGGCAGAATCCTTATGGGATATTTTCTGCCTTTGTATCAGGCGCGTTTAAATATGCAGGAAAAAAGATTGCAAACACGCTTATATATGTTCTGGGAGGCGCCTTATCCGCAGTGATGCCGCTTTTATTGGTATTGCTTCCTTTTCTGTTGGTTCTTTTTCTGCTGATATCTCTGTTTACCTCTTCCGTTTCATCTCCGGAGCTGTATTTTAACGGGGGATTTGCCGGGGAGACACAGCTAAAATCCAATAGGGAGTTTATAGATAATGCCATACAGAAGCATTATGACGATTTGGATACGGAGGTAAAGAAATTTGCTGCATCTGACCCCAAAAATGTGGTGGTCTATGCTAACGGTTACAGGTACAACAAGAACAGTGTCCTTGCAGTATATTTTTCTATCTTATGTACCAGGGACGATTATTATAATCTATACAAAAAGAAAAACAAAGAGTACCCCCCGTACCTGTTTGTGGATACGGGCCGGGAGAGGAAACTTTTAAAAGAAATCTTCGGACAGATGAATTATACGAAAGAAACCGAAGTCTCTTATACCGTAATAACGGGGATAGACCCGGAAACCAATACGCCAATCACAGAAGAGAGGACTTATAAAAGGCTGACCGTATATAACCTTACCATAAGCCAGTGGCTTTCAGAACATCCGGGAGTACTGACAAAAAAAGCGGAAGGACTGTTAAACCTT
>CANRJF010000230.1 GCA_947630855.1 uncultured Lachnospiraceae bacterium | reverse complement strand
AGTCCTTCCTCAAAAGCTAACTGCCGGAACATACCAATGAGGATTTTCACCATGCGTTTTTCTGCAAATGTCAAAAACACATCCTACGGACAATGGCGGAAAACACAAATTGAGAAAAGCGGCTTTTGCCGATAAAAAATGGGGAAAGTCAAAAAAATTTCCCTGCGTGGCTCTACACAGAAAAGGGAGGGGAAAAATCCCCTCCGTCTTAGTCTCTGCAATATTTTTAGTGCCTTGTAAACAACTGCTGCATTCTGCCGTTCTCGTCTTCCATTTTCTTTCTCTGCATCATAAGGGTATACCGCAAAAGCACCTGCTGTTTCTTCTGCTCCGTAACGCCCTTGCCAAAATCCAAATCCTCAATGCGGCTGCGGGATGCCGTAGTATTATAGGAAGTATAACTGTTATTGTTCATGGCATAATCCAGACGATTGGAAGTTGCCCCCAGCTCGCTTCTGTAAGAATTTACCATATCCAATGCATTGTCAATGTCATTTAAGTCGAAATTACCTGTCACATCAAAATCCGCAATGCCAAGCTTATCCAATGTAGTTACAGGCATATCTACTTCCATGCCGCCGCCATCTGCGCTGATAGCCGCATGCCACGGATTATGAGAACCGTCTAACAAGTTCTTGGTATTAAACTGTGTCTGGCTGGCTGTATCGGAAATATGCTGTTTTAACTGGTCAATCTCATCCTGAATTGCCCTCTTGTCGGAATCTGTATACAAATCATTAGATGCCTGGACACCTAACTCCCTCATCCTCTGCAAACTGTCCGTAAGCTGTCCCAATGCGCCTTCCGCAACTTTTGTCATATCCTGGAAGATACCAGCGTTCTCCGTTGCTTTATCAAGGCTGTTGCTCTGGCTTAACAATTTCTGGGCAATTGCCAATCCGGCAGCATCATCTGCGGCAGTATTGATTTTCTTTCCACTGCTTAATTGCTGATAGGAAGAATATACTCTTTGGTTATTTATAGAAGATATACTCATAATTTGCCTCCTCTCTACGATTCACACCCATAATTCTATGTTTAATATAACATATTCTGGCAAATTCGGCAAGGACATATTTTCCATTTTTAAAAAAATTGGTTTAGACATAAAAAAATAAAAAATTCATAAAAAATTTAAATTTTTTTCAATTTTGCTGTTAATAAATTTAGATTACTTTACGATATACAATATAAGAAGTTGTAAAATTAAGAGGACTTCTTGTCATTTTTTAGTTCAAATAAATAAAATAAATGGATTTAATTATTTACCCCGCGCAAATGCGTAATTTTCATGGAAGAAAGGAGGGGTTTTATGCCTACCATTGATAGTGCATATCAATACTATATGAGTACATACGGTCATACTGCTGTTACGCGTTATGATACACATAAGAAAAGCGAATTGCGCAGCGTGTACAATCGTATGCTCAAAATCAACAAAGAATCTCCTCTTTATAAAATTAAACGTACGGAAGATGTTCCCAAATTCCTGATTGACATTAAGGAAAATGCCCGCCAGGTAAAAAATGTTGTGGCTTCTCTTTCCGAAGGGGATGGACTGGAGAGTTCTTTTCAAAAAAAAGTAGCTGTCTCTTCTGATGAAGGGATTGTAACTGCTTCTTACATTGGCGGAAGCCAGGAAGATTCTGAGTTTCAGAATTTTGACCTGGAAGTACGTCAGCTTGCTGCCCCCCAAATTAATATGGGCAATTTTTTAAAAAATGACGGATATGATTTTCCGCCGGGAGATTATTTCTTTAATTTATCAACTACGGTAAATTCTTATGAATTTCAGTACATGGTAAAACCGGACGAAGATAACCAGACCGTGTTAAACAAACTTGCCAGACTGATTAATAATTCCAAAATTGAACTTACCGCCGAAGTAGTTTCAGATGAACACAACAGCAGCGCATTGAAAGTGGTATCAAAACAGACCGGATTAGGAGAAGATGAAGAGCAGCTTTTTAGCATTACTCCCACTACTTCCTCCGGCTCCATTAAGGCAATGGATAAACTGGGGATTAATCAGATTACTTCCCCTGCTGTAAACTCAAAATTCCTTATAAACGGCAAAGAACATTCGTCTTATGCCAACACATTTACCATTAATAATATGTTTGAGTTGACACTTCACGGCATCAGCCCGGAAGATACTCCTGCCAAAATAGGATTTAAAACCAGCATCGATGCAGTTGCAGACAATTTACAGGAATTGGTGGATGCCTACAACGGATTTATTATGACAGGTGAACACTACTCCACGAACCAGTACGGCAACTTGTTGCTGCATGATTTGAAAGATGTTTCCTATGCCCACCGCCATGAACTGGAATCTACTGGCATGGTAATCGAAGATAACGGTACAATTTCCATTGACCGGAATCTGCTGTCGGATGCATTGGATACAGAAAATCCTAATGAAACATTTTCCGTATTAAATAATTTTAAAAATTCTTTGTTGATTAAAGCGGATAACGCTTCTATTGACCCTATTAAGTATATTGATAAAACAGTGGTAACTTACAAGCGACCGGGGATTAATTTTATTTCTCCTTACTATTCCTCTATTTATGCAGGATTGATGCTTGACCATTATTGCTAGTAACAAAAAGTTCCTTTAAATGGCAAATGCAACGAATCCATTGCTATAAAGATTTACATAAAAAGCCTTTGGCACTCTTAGACATTGTCTGATACCAAAGGCTTTTTATACACAACTCTATTAACTCCCTCTTCCCAGTGATAAGAACTTTCATACTTTCAGTTTATTGATTAATTCCTGACATTGTGCCGCAATTCTCCGAAGTTCATTATTTTGTTCTACAATTTCGTCAAACTTTTTTTCAGCCAAAGTACTTTCACACATATTAAAAAATACCTCTTCTAATAAATCATAATAAAACGGTGCCTCTTTGGCATATTCCCACCATATTTTTTCAATATCATACCGAATTAAATTTACGGTCCAGGGCTTTGCCTCTCCTGTAAAATGTAAAATAGAAACATTACTTTTTGCTTCTTCATAAGTCATACCATTTTTATGAGCTGTTTGCGTAAATAATCCATATTTTATTTCGTCCACAAGCTTAACCTCTTTGTAATGAACAAAATTCAACAAATCCTGGTCTGGCAGTTCTATTTTATTTTTTATGGAATTATAAATTTCTATATATTTTCCAAAAGTATATTTTTGTTTTAATTTATTAACATTCATTAATATAACGCCTGAACAGAAATATACCATTCCCTGATTTTTTAATTCTGTAAAAAATGCATTCCTTTCCCTTGCCTGAGGTTCATTTAATTCAATAATATTTTCAAATTCAACATCTCTTGTGGCTATTAAAGAATTTCCTTCAAAATCAGAATAATATAAATCAGATATATCTTTGTTGATAATAACATCAATATCCAGATACAGCACACGGTCTATTTCATCACCTAAGATTTCCGGAAGCATAAGCCGATAATACATCTCCACGCTCCATAATCTGTTATAAGGTAATCCTTTCGTCTTATCCGGATCTATTTTGATAAAACAAACCATACATTCATTAGCCTTATGAATATTCTTGTGCGGCAGAGCCGCCTGTCCAGTATAGACTGAGCCACCTGTCCAGGCGGAATGAGCCACTAA
>CANRJF010000229.1 GCA_947630855.1 uncultured Lachnospiraceae bacterium | reverse complement strand
TTTTAATTGACATAAGACATTTTCTTTGTTATTATACAATTGAAAAAGGGCATTGCCGTATAGCAACGGTTCGCCTTAGTTAACAGTTACTTAAAAAAGCAACCGACTACTTTAGCGAGTTCGAGCGGTTGCTTTTTTGATGTTTATCTTTTCTGGCATTTTGTACTATGCCACTGATATTTTATATGTCAAGGGACTGTTCTCTCTTATTATATTTTGCAATAGTAATCAATGCCTTTTCCATATCAATAGGTTTTGCAATATGGGCGTTCATTCCCGCTTCTTTGCATTTTTTCACATCCTCGGCAAATGCATTTGCCGACATGGCTATAATAGGAATCTTACTGGCATCCGGCCTGTCAAGCTGTCGGATTGTCTGTGTTGCTTTAAGCCCGTCCATCACAGGCATCATAATATCCATAAGGATAAGGTCAAAATCTCCCGGTTTAGATTCCCTGAAAATATCTACCGCAATCTGCCCATTTTCCGCAGGAGTAATAATTGCTCCCATATCACCGAATAAAAACTGGGCAATCTCCATATTCATCTGATTATCTTCTACCAAAAGAATTTTCATCTGGGAAATATCCGGTTCTTTCCCACCCTCCAACTGGTCTGCCTGTATCTGCAGATTAGGATTCGTATGCAGGGGAAGCTGGAATGTAAATTTGCTTCCCACATCTTTCCTGCTCTCAACGACAATACTGCCATCCATCTTATCAATAAGCTTCTTTACAATTGCCATGCCAAGCCCCGTGCCCTGGAATGTAGTTCGTGCCGAATCATTTTCCTGGGTAAAAGTCTCGAAAATATGCCCCAGAAATTCCTCACTCATTCCGATGCCCGTATCTTCAATGGTAAACTGAAAAACCACCGTATCCTCAGTGGCGGAAAGTTCTTCCATTTTTATATGGACTTTTCCGTTAGGTTTATTGTATTTAATCCCGTTGCTGATAATATTTAACAATATATGTCTGATATGTAGGGGACTTCCCAGCAGATATTGATGCATAGGCTCCTTTGGCAATTCCATAGTAAGTTCAATATCATTTTTTGCCGCCTGGCCATGTTCAATCTGATAACAGTAATCCATCAATTCCAAAATATCAAAAGGTTCTTCCACCAGTTCTATGCTGCCGCTTTCCAACTTATTCATATCCAGCACATCGCTTAACAGTGCCAGAAGATATTTAGCGGAAACACTGATTTTCTGAATGCAGTCATCTACCCGGGCCTTATCATCCCTGTTTTTCTTAATAATTTCCAGCATTCCCATAACACCGTTGATGGGAGTACGGATATCATGACTCATCCTGGAGAGAAAATCGCTTTTTGCCGCATTTGCCCTCTCTGCTTCCTCCACTGCAATCCTGAGTTTATTCTGAGTTTCCAACTCCGCCATAATTTCATTGTCAATGCTCTGGGAAGTGTAAGTAATATATATAATCCTGCCGTCCTTTTCCCTGTGCTCCACAATAAAGCTGGCACGGCACCAACCATGTGTGCTTTTATATACATGGCTGATAATCTGCCCGTCACCGATACGCTCACACAATGTATCCAGTCGGAAAAATTCTTTCATTTCATTCTGATATTCACTGGTAACATAAAATTCACATACCTTTTTCAGCAATTCGTCCGCTTTTCCTGTCTGAGGAACGTCATAACTGAAATATTCCCGTGTAACGATTTCCGTATATTGATTCTCCGCTATATCGAGAGAATAAATTGCAAAATAAAAACTTCCCAAAGACTTTGTAATCTCTATCTGCCGCTTAAGGGTTGTTGTAGCGGCAGCAGCCTCCTGCATTGCAATAACGACTTCATTTTGCTTGCGGATATCTTCTTCCACATCTATAATATAAAATATTACAAACTGAGAATCATGGGTATATTCCGCACTGGGCACTACTTCCATTTTTACCCAGTGAAACTCCCCGTCTATCAGCCTGCGGTAATGGCAGGACAAATTTTTCGCTCCTTCTTTAAACTGCTGTTTCAGCCATTCGATATTACAAAAATCCAGGTAAATCTTTTTATCCTCTTCCAGTATATTGCCTGCCTCTGCAAACTCCCGTACCCACTGGGAAATATGAATAGGGTTTTTACATTGGATCACATCTTTCTCCTGCTCCAGATTAATCTCTTCAAAAGAATCTTCCGTAAGGTTTATCTTTAATACTTTGTGGTAAAGTATTCCCAGGGCATTTACCGTATCTTTTAAATCGGCGGACTGCTTTTGCAGCTTTAACTCCCTTTTATACTCTGCATCAATGTTCCTCAGGGAAATTGTCCATATATTTATTCCCCTGGTATCTACACTTTCCGTCTTTACTTCCCTTACCCAGATAGCTTCTCCTGTTTTTGTAATAATACGGTACTTTCTGGGCTTATCTGCCTGTCTGAAAATATCTAATTGAAAAAGCTCTCTGTCCTCCGGCCATATTAAATTTATCAGCTTTCCATCTGCTGCCCTGGAAAGCTCCGTTACATTAGAATAACCTAATGAAATAATCATAAAATTACTGATAAATTCCAGGGGAAGCCCCTCTTCATAATAACCGCCGGCCACTCCCACTGCCCCGTTTTTGCTTAAAGCCGTATCAATGGATTCCTGCGTCCTATCCGTAATTTTTTCTACATGGTCTTCCAGATAACATAATCCTTCCGTGTAATAATACTCATTCTCCATACACTCTCTCCTTCGCTTTATTATAGAAGCGGCGTTTATATTTTAATTCTGCATATTGAGTCAGTTTTCTTTGATATGTTATATCCGACAATCCTCCCAAAATTCCCACAAAAGGAACACCCTGCACAAATTTTAAATACAACATTTCCTTTGCAAGGGCATCAGAGGTGGATTTTATCTGTCTCTCCTTATCCATAGGCATTTTTTTCACTTTATCTATTATCTTATTTAAATTCTCATTACCTTCTGTTAGTTCCTCCCCTTCCAGTAAAGCGGTTTCTATAATCTTTAAAATAAAAATCTGTTCTTTTTCACTTTCATAGGAAAAACCATAGGATAAGGCGATTTCATAAATACTCTTAAGAAGCACCCCTAAAAACAAAGGGATGTCCGGTATTCCCATTCCAAGCACACCCATTCCTACTCCTTCCACTGCGGAAATAGCCCCGTTTATAGCCCTGGTTTTTCCCGCATTCCGGGAGAATGCTTTTACAGTCTTTCTATTATTTTTTACATCTGCTGCAAATTCCAATATTTTATAATCCTGCTTTTTCTTTTCCTTATTATACGTTTTTTCTATAACGGAAATGCCTTTATCAAAAATCAACTGAAACGCCTTAAAAAAACTTTCCCTTAAAACAGTTTCAAACTTATCCGGCACATGCTTTGAAATCTTATCCTGCCATGAACCGTTGTCCCTTTGCAGATTTCTGCTTAAATATGCCTCTTCCGCTTTCTCCATTTTCTGCCATTCTTTTTTCAACTGTTTATGATTCATATATTTTTTCCCTTCTCTTCTATTATTTTTATTTTAACATGATTTTAAAACAATTCCAATCCCTCATTGACTTCCTTTCTGCCCTCATGTTATATTTAGGTTACAATTTACGGTCAATGTCATTTAGTTAAGCTATATAGTAATGACGCATATCTTCCAGATTTGTTGACTCTAAGGTATATGTGGTGGT
>CANRJF010000228.1 GCA_947630855.1 uncultured Lachnospiraceae bacterium | reverse complement strand
TCAATGAATTTCACTCCCGGTTTTATCATGGTACTCCATACCTTTGGCAGGGATCTGAAGTGGAACCCACATATCCATTATGACAAGCAAGTAATTATGACCAGAGGCTCCTCAAAATAAAGATATGGCGCAGTTTTGTTTGTTTTTTCTTTACATAATTCTAATTATGGTTCTGAAATAATACCTAACCTTTAAGCTTAAGGATAAAAAAATTATATTAACAGACTGGTATTTCCTATTTTATTTTTGTATTCTTTCTGTAAAAGGAGGAAACAAAAATGCCAAGAAAAATCCCTGTTTTTGAACTATGCTCAGAATTAGAGCAGGAACTTATAAGACAGCAATTATGTGCGGACACTCTTAAAAGATATAGGAAAATACTCAAAGAGTTTTCCGTTTTTGGGGGTGAGTGTGTTTATTCTCAATCGCTGGGTACCGAATTCCTAATCCAAAAATTTAAAGTAGATGGAGGGATTTCTATAACAGACGAACATTCAAGAACAGAACCATACTATTTTAAGTGTATCCGCCTTCTGGCTGAATACTATAACTTTGGAATCATTCACATCAGAAATGACTTTGAAGGGGAAATCATCTGGCCGGATGGTTTTCGTGCATGTACAGAAGCGTATTTTGAGGCTCTTGTTGATGATGGCCTTTCATACGGATATATCAACAGATCAAAAAAAGTTATCAGAGATTTAATACTGTTTCTGGATGATAAAAAGGTACATGAGCCCCAATATATCTCAGCCGGGCATAACGATGCATTCATAAAGAGTTATTACTATCTCAGTCCAAAAGGGCTTGCATCAAAACTGTGTGTTTTGAGAAGGTATTACAGATTTCTATATCTGAATCAGTACATTCAGATCCATTTGGCAGAAAAACTGCCTCATGCATGTATTAACGGAAGAATGAAAATTCCCACTTTCTGGGATTGTGAAGAAATAGAAAAAATAAAATCGAGTGCAGAAAGAGTAAGCCCCTCTGGGAAACGCGCCTATGCCATGATTCTCCTTGCATCTGAATTAGGATTACGCATTGGCGATATAAGAAATCTTAAACTTGCTGACATTGACTGGAGCCAGAAAAAACTATCAATCATCCAGTGCAAAACTAAAAAATCTTTGGTACTGCCTCTCACCGAAGAAGTCGGATGGGCACTAATCGATTACATAAAAGAAGGGCGTCCTGTTACTGACAGTCCGAATGTGTTTGTCAAACACCGTCCGCCATATGATGCGTTTCCAGTGAACAGTACAATGAACCATATCCTTTCTGCTGTACTAAATAAAGCCGGCATACCATCTAAAAACAAAAACTATGGATGGCATACATTTCGGCGTTCCCTTGCCACAAAGCTTCTGCAAAGCGAAGTGGAAATGTCGGCTATATCTGAAATATTGGGGCACAGCGATCCTGATATGGCAGGCAGATACTACATTAAGATTGATACACAGGCTCTCAAAAAATGCATGCTGGATCTGGAGGTAATGGATTATGTCGGAAAGTAAAGCTTATTATGGCCCATTTGCAAAACACCTGCAGGATTTTATTGAAGAAAAGCGTTCGCTGGGATGCCGGTATAAGGAAGAAGAACGGCTTGCGCATACTTTTGACCAAACCAGCCTAAGATTCGACTGTGCAGAAGGCCTTACCGCAGAACTGGCCCATGCATTCACTGAATATCAGCCAAACTGGCAGGCAACAACACAGAAAAGACGGATCAGTTTTATACAGAATTTCGGGGAATACCTGCTCCGTCATGATATCAGTGCCTTCCGTCCGGGATATACTGCCTTGAAAAATATGCAGCCCGAGTTTAAACCATATATATTTTCCCATGCGGAAATAGACCAGCTTTTTTTCAGGGCAGACCATATACATCCAAACTGCCGTAATTCGCATATTTTTTACCCGGTTCTTTTCAGGGTGCTTTATGGAACCGGAATGCGAATCTCAGAAGCACTTACATTAACTATGGAAGATGTAGATCTGAAAGAACAGAGACTACACATTGTAAATCCAAAGAATCATAAAGACAGGATCCTTCCAATCAGCGATTCCATTACTGAATACTGTAAGTGGTACCAGAAAAAGATCCACCCGGTCTACCATAGAGATGACTTGTTTTTTATGAGCAATCGGGGGACAGGCAGCTATTCCCGGAACAATGTACAGGTTTTTTTCAGCAGAATGATAGCAGATGCTGATATTCCCACCCACGGTTATAAAGGCGGGGGACCTCATCTTCATTGCCTGAGACATACTTTTTGTGTTCACAGCCTTGAAAAAATGATCAGGGATAAAATACCACATGGTGTAGTGCTTCAGCTGTTGTGTTCTTATATGGGGCATCAGTCTCTTTCTGCAACAGGCAGATATCTGCAGCTGACGGCAGAAGCCTTCCCCGATCTGGTAGAAAAGATAGAAGAAGCTACAAAAGATATTTTTCCAGTGATAGCTCCACTTGAGGAAGTGAGGATGCCATATGAAGAAGAATGATTTTGCTCAATATATAGCAGATTTTCTTACAAAATATCTCGCCGGGACCAGAAACCTTAGTGCGAACACAATAACATCATACAGGGATACATTTGTGATTCTGCTCACGTTTATGAATGACAGGTATTCCATCAAACCTGAAAAACTGGGAATTATCGATTTTTCTCCTGACAGAGTAAAAGAATTTCTGAGTTATCTGGAAACAGAGCATGGAAATAGTATTTCAACAAGAAACCAACGGCTTACTGCCATCCATTCTTTTTTCCGTTATATAAGTACGCAGAATCCAGAGTATATGTTTCTTTCACAGCAGATTTTGGCAATACCGAAAAAAAAGAAAGAGCAAAAACTGATAAGACACTTTGAAACGGATCAGGTGAAAGAGCTGCTTGCAGCCCCGGATACACATACCTCTCATGGGAGACGTGACCAGGCTTTATTATGCCTTCTATATGACAGCGGCTGCAGGGTTCAGGAGCTTGCAGATATAAAAGTCTGCGATATCAGGCTAACAGTCCCTGCGCAGGTTACGGTAACCGGCAAGGGGAGAAAAACACGCACAGTGCCACTTATGGCAGAAACAAAAGAGATACTGGCATCCTATATAAAAGAAAATCATCTTGAACAACCGGCAAAACAGGATACTCCGTTATTCTATAACTGTCATGGAAATAAACTAACAAGGCAGGGAATCACGTATATTTAAAAAAAATATACAGAACCAATGGGTCTTGCAGATGCCACACCTCATCTTCTCCGCCATAGTAAGGCGATGCATATGACAGAAGCCGATATCAATCCGGTATATATTCGGGACTTTCTTGGACATACAGACTTAAAAGTAACCCAGATTTATTCTAAAACAAGTGTCGAGATGAAAAAGCGTGCCCTTGATAAACTCAAAGGAACAGATGTCATTCCGAAAGATCCCCAGAAAGACTGGACTGAAGATAAAAATCTCATGGATTGGCTGACCAGCCTTGGACATTAATTATGTAAAGAAATCAATGCTGGATATAGCGAAAATACAATGTTATATCCGGTTTCTTTCCATAATCGCCCGCTTGTCATAATGGATATTATGACAAGCTTTACATACTATCCACTGTCTCATTTCCGAAGGCGGGTACAGTGACAATGGTTTCTGGCGCAATGTCAATCATTTCAACTACACTT
>CANRJF010000227.1 GCA_947630855.1 uncultured Lachnospiraceae bacterium | reverse complement strand
CCTGTCTGGATTCTTAACCTCCTTATTATCACAATAGAGGCAGTATTCTGTTTTTGTATATTCTTCCCCGTTTAAATAGTCGGCATCCAGGCAGAATGTAAGGTGCTCTATATTTTCATGCTCCTTTAAGTATCTGGCAAGTGCGCCGTCCGAAACAGTTCCTAACGCCAGCTTGCTTGTGTATTCAAAATCATTGCAGATTTCGCAGTAACTCATTAAATCAATAGCCGCTTCAAAAATGCACAGTTCTTTACTGCCAGAAAAAGAGACATTGAAACCACAGGTGGCATCACTGCCTGTCACATTTCCCCGGTACCGCATGTTGGGATTATCCATCATTCCCCGCTTGCTGGCATACACTACTTTCCCCTCTGTATTAAAGCCCTGAAAAATCAAATTATCGTAAACTGACATGGACGGTTTTCCCGAAGCATTCATAATAATGTTCCCGGAACCATCCCTCCTCATATGTGCTTCCCTGCTCTGATAGATATAATGATTTTTAACAAAATAATTTACCGTAGCAGCATCCAGCTTTCTTGTTTTCATAAGGTAAGCATATAAAATCTTGTTATTGTCTGCTTTTGGCGGCAGAACAAATTCTGTTCTTTCCCGAGAAGCATCTTTCTCTCCCTTTCCCTGGATTTCCCTTGCCTCCATCTTTTTGTGGATGCTGTTCTTCTCCCCATCGGAAAGCCTCCGGGAATACCCCTCCAGTTCACAGAGATACTGGACTATTTCTACAAGATTGCTTTTTCCTGTAAAATTTTTAACAAAATCTATGGCGGTGCCTCCTTCTTTCTTTCCATTGGATAAAGTGACACTGTTTCTGATATAAGAGCTGTCGTTTTTAATTATGACGGAATCATGTTCCTTCAATGTTGTCCAAATCCGCCCCACCCTGACAGGCGTAAACCCTAATGCCTTTGCCACGTTTATAATGCTTGCGTTTCTTGCAATCTGCAGTTCCTCTGATGTAAATTTCCTCCATGCATTATCCATATTTATTCTCCTTTTCTTTGTTATGAAAAAAGCCAGGTGTAAAAACAACTGACTTTTAATGGATGTTCCAGATGGTTATTCCATTTCACTTAACAGATTATCTGTAAAACTTTCATCAAACCCGAGTAAATCCATCTGGTCATCTGATGTCTTATCCAGCCCTCCTGTGGCAGACGCAGACGGCTCTTCCTGTAATTTTGGGTTATGCCTTTCCTTTATATCTGCCATTTCTTTTTGGAGTTTTTTTATCTCCTGTTCCAGTTCGCTTAAATACTGCTTTATTTCTAATATTCCGGAGGCGCTCTGTTCTGTGTGCATCCCTGTTCTTATATTTTCTTCATAATGCAGTATTCCTTTCAGCAAAAATAATTTTATTGTAGGATAATCCAGTCGGTTCCTGTTCTGAATCATCTTGATTGCTTCTGCCTCAATGGGATTCCTATAAGACAGGCTTAACCGGTACTCATATGTCTGGGCTCTCATCACACTTTTTTCCGATTCTTTTAATTCCGTTTCCTTTTCCTGCATTGCCTCTCTCCTTTTAGCCTACTGCCTGGCTTTCTCATCCCGTCGGATTTTTAAGAACTCTAAAACTTCATAGCCTTTTGCATTGGCACATAAATCTGTGATAAAAAAGGAACGTCCCATATTCCCTCTGCCAAAATTTTTTATGATTGTTGCCCCTCCTCCCTCATACAGGATGTCAGAACGGCTGGTATTGAAACCAAATTCCTTTAGGTGCCGCAGCACTTCCTCACAATACCCGCACAATCTTCCCTGAATATACTTATCTATTTTATCCTCACTCTGCCGCTTCCCCCGCTTAATAATATCTATAATTTCCTGTTCCCTTACCGTCTCATAAAATTCCGTTTCTACCCCTTCTATAATGGAATGCATAAGGGCAATGGTCGCTGAAGGTACAATCCGGCATTCCCCGCGGATTACCTTTCCGTTTTCTATCGGAATGATGTCAATGGTTTCACCTCCAATATCCACGATTATCTTATACCCTGTCATATACTCCCGCTTGTCTGAAACCATTGCTGCTACTCCCTGCATATATATGCTGGTTTTTATGAGATTGACATGATACGCATTCCCTTCAAAAGAAAACTCTAAAAGAGGATGTGACATCAGCTTTTTCTGAAAACCTTCTTTCTGGTTTTCATACCATTTGCAGGGAAGTCCTGCAGCCAGGATGACATTTACCGGCTTCCCTTTTGTCCCTGTATGCTTCCTAAGGGACAGTTCCTTTGCCAGGGAAGATAACGTCAGCAGGTAGAACTCTTTTGAATCCGATTTGTCCCTGTTATCTACGGACAAAACCCTCTCACCCATCAGTGTATAATGCTTCCTTTCAAACTCCAGTATGTCAGTCAAATCATCCGGCCTCATTGTAAGAGGTGAAATTGCCGTGGGGTAAATGCTCCCCCGTGTTTTCATATTTTTATAGCCATGGTCTATGCCCACCACCTCTACGTTTCCATATATTTTTCCATTTAAAGTTATCTGCGTTGCTGCCATGTTCCGCTCCTTTCTCCTTCTTATTTTTTAAATTCATTAAACAATATCATCCTGCAGAAAAATAGTGACTATTGGCCACATTTTAAAAAAACCATTACTATCCCTGTTTTAGGATTGTAATGGTTTTTTAGTATTTTTTATTTCCATAAAGGGATTATCTCGAAATCCACATACATCTTCCCTTTATATTCCTTCAGACTGTTTTTCGGCTTAACGTTGGCCCTGTATTTCTTCCCGGAGGATGAAATGCACTCCGTAGTAAGCCCGGAAGGAAGCAGCAGCCTTGTCATGTCTTTATCCGTAATTCTTCTCTTTATAATATTATAAAGCCCGCCGCATTCCCTGTTCTGCAGAAACTGGCAGTCCTTATTGCTGCATTTAAAGTAATCATAGGAATTTCCTCCCTTTTTTCCCTTCAGGTTTATAACGTCATGTCCGCAGACGGGGCATCTCCCCATCACTTCCGGCTCCTTCTCAAACATCTTTTTCTGCTCTTCGCCAGGCTCAAAATAAGACTGGCTAAAGCCTGCCACCATATTTTCTATGCCCTCCATGAATCCTTCGGCAGGATACTCCCCTTTTGCCACCAGGGCCAGTGTATTTTCCCATTCAGCGGTGAGTTTCGGGGATTTAATTGTTTCTGGCAGCACGGAGATTAAATTTATACCGTCCTGTGTCGGTATCATCTGTTTTTTCTCACGTGTAACATAACCATCCCTTACCAGTTTCTCTATAATGTCAGCCCTGGTAGCCGGCGTCCCAAGCCCTCTGCGTTCCACGTCATCCCCCATATCCTTATCCCCTGCATGTTCCATCGCCGAAAGCAGGGAGTCTTCAGTAAACCGCTGCGGGGGCTTTGTATAATGCTCGCTGGTTTCTGTTTTTACGTCAAAAAATGCTTGTCCTTTAAAAAGCTCCGGCAGCCTGCCCTCTTCCTGCTCTGCTTCTTTATTTAAAGCCCCCCTGAAAGCATGTCTGAAGCTTTCTTCCAGTTCTTTAAATCCGCCACATAAAATGCGCTTCCCTGAGACGGAAAAAATATGCCCGCTGCAGTTAAATTCTGCCTTCACAGTTTCATACACATGCTTTTCCCCCGTGGCGCACAATTGACAACGGTTTCTGCAATGTCCACCGCTTCATCAGTGATAAAGTCCAGAGGATTCCCCTCGCTGTCCGTAAAT
>CANRJF010000226.1 GCA_947630855.1 uncultured Lachnospiraceae bacterium | reverse complement strand
TCACGGCGATGATCTTTTTGATCTCATAGGGCGGGATCCCCGCGCCGATGGCGCCGTAAGCCGCCAGCGTGGAGGAGGATGTAACCATGGGGTAAATTCCATGGTCAGGGTCTTTTAATGTGCCAAGCTGCCCCTCCAACAATATATTTTTACCTTCTTTTATTGCCTTATCCAGATAAGCAGACACATCGCAGACATATGGGGATATCATATCCCGGTACTCATGCATGGTCTTTAATAATTCTTCCTTGTCAATCAATGGCTTATGGTAAAGATGCTCTAACAGAACATTTTTCATCTCCGCCACCCTGTCAATTTTTTCTTTCAGAATATCTTCCTCAAACAATTCGTTGACCTGGAAACCAATCTTAGCGTATTTATCGGAATAAAAAGGCGCGATTCCTGATTTTGTAGAGCCAAAGGACTTGCCTCCCAGACGCTCCTCCTCATACTGGTCAAATAAAATATGATAAGGCATGACAATCTGTGCCCTGTCGGAAACTAAAATCTTCGGAGCAGGCACCCCCCTGTCCGTAATAGATTTAATTTCGTTAAACAATACGGGAATATTTAATGCCACTCCGTTCCCAATAATATTTGTAGTATGGTTATAGAATACGCCGGAAGGAAGTGTATGTAATGCAAACTTGCCATAATCATTGACTATGGTGTGGCCTGCATTTGCACCGCCCTGAAACCGGATAATAATATCCGCACTTCTGGCAAGCATATCCGTAATCTTACCCTTTCCTTCGTCCCCCCAGTTTGCTCCTACAACTGCTTTTACCATTTTTGTTTCCTCCTTATTTTGCCCCGTTCTTTGGGCATACAGGTACACCCGAAGGGTGTTTCCTCCTTATTATTGCCTGTAAAACGGCATAGTGGATTACTCTTCTATCTCTGGAATCTTTTTGGAGCAGGCAATCGCCAACGCTCCCGGCCCGATATGGCAGGATATGCTTAAGGATAACGGATTTAATACAATATCCATCCCCGGAAAAGCTTCCTGCACTTCTTCCCGAAAGGCTTCCGCTGCCGCCAAATCATGAGTATATGCCATTTCCAAATACATATGGCTTCCGTTTTCATCATGAAAACGCTGTGTAAAATCATTTTTCATGGCAGTAATCATAATGGATTTTGCCTGTTTTACTGTTCTCGCTTTAGCAAAGGCATCCAGCTTTTCTCCCTGTATCTGAAGCACCGGTTTTAATTTTAATAAAGTTCCCAAAGCTGCCGCTGCCGGCGTAATTCTTCCGCCCTTTTTCAGATAAGACAGCGTATCCACCATAATATATATGGAAGACTCCATTTTTTCCCGCTCTAAAATATCCTTAATCTCCTTTGCGCTAAACCCCTTATCCGCTAATGCTTTTGCATCAAGGACAGACTGCCTCTGGGTAACGGAAATTCTCTGGTTATTTACCACCTGCACTTTTCCTTCATATTCCTGGGCCAGGACGCAGGCTGTCTCACAGGAGCTGCTAAGGCCGCTTGACATGGGAATATGCACAATCTCATCATATTCTTTTAAAAGTTCATCCCACAAATCCGTAACGCTTCCCACAGAGGGCATGGAAGTGGAAATGTCACATCCCTCTTTCAATCTTTCATAAAACTGTTCCTGATTTAAATCTATTTCTTCAAAAAAAGTATCACCGTTTATAAAAAAAGGCATGGGAAGAACGGAAACTCCCGCCTCTTTTGCCTGGGCAGGCGTGATTCCGCTATTGCTGTCGGAAACAATGGCAATTTTGCTCATGTAATCTCTCCTTTTTTCTTATTTAAAATGTCCACAAACAATTATAGTATACCATAATTGACAAAAAAGTGAACATCTTTTTTTCGTCCGTTAATGAATTTGTTTGGTTACCACATCACACAAAAACGGGGCTGCTGCTTTTGCAACAGCCCCAATATTAGGGGAGGATAAGTATTCTTGCATCTTTTGTTTATATTCCAGGGAAACAGGTGGGGTTGTTTCCTTAGAACAATCATAGTATGGCACCATTTCATTTCTTTTATACATATTTTTTTATTTATTTCTAACTGTATAACACCATTTTACAAGTTTTTGTTCATCCCACTTGTTTTAGACATAGCTGTTTCAAAATTTTTGCACTCATGAATCATGTTCTTACGCCTCAAGCAGCAAATTATCCAAGTACTTTTCCAAGCCAAAATAATACTTCCGCTCCTTTATCTACCACACATGTTTTCTACTTCCTCCTCCGTAAATCCCATATACTTTGAATAACCTTTTGCATCTAACATGGATATCTCATCAAACATGTTTAGGGTGCTTTGGGTTCCGTACTTTTTAATGGGCAAAATCCCTGTCATATAGGCAATTTCCACACACCGTATCATGTGTTAGGTCTATCCATGCATCAATTTTTTTCACCTCGTCTGACATATCCATCTGTAAATTCTGCTCTGGAATGTCTTACTGCATTGCCTCCGGCACATTTTCATACTCGCATATGTATCCAACTTTCCCGGCATAATAAGGTGCCACTGCAATCACATCATTCGGAATATCATTCCACACCCAGTCATTACTTTGAGAGTAGAAAAATATCATCATATAATTTTCTACCGTATCCTCACCATCTACATAGCTGGGTTCCCCCTCCAGCCAGTAATCAGCAAAAGTCTCATTTAAAATGGTCTGACTGTCTCCCCCCTCTTCTATCCAATGATAATCATAACTGTCAAGATTTCTCATGCCACCGATATAAAAACTATAATCATGCAATCCATTTTCCTCTATGGAAGCTAAGATTTCTTCATATTCCTCTGGGGAATCAAAAGTGACTAAATGCCCTCCTTCTGATTTACATGCCATATAGGCCTCTGTCCAAGTACAATCCTCCACAACATATCTGTACTCATGTTCTACTTTGTTATTTTCTGGTACAACGTTATTTTCTGGTACAACATTACTTTCTGGTGCGGCATTACTTTCTGATGCGACATTCTCCTGTGCCACATTTTCCTGAGATGACTCCAACGCTGAAACATCATCTTCAATGTTTTCTTCCTGCATCTCTGAATCTTTATTTATCTCTGATGTCTGTGCCGATATATCCCTTACATCCTCCTTTTTATAGCCGATGCCGATTACAACAATTAACAATACCACTGCTATCCCTGCCACAATAGAGAGCACTTTCTTATTATCCTTTAACTGACTTGTCCGTCTGTATGTATTTGTAACCTCCGCCGTCTGTTCTATCTTCTCCTGCTGTGGCTTAGTCTGTACAACGCCAGATGACTTTTCTTCTGCTACTTTTACACTGCTGTTTTCATACAAAAGTTTTTCCAGCTCCCCCATGCTCTGACAGCGGTTTTCGGCAAAGACTTCCATCCCTTTTTCCAAGGCTGCCTCTACCCGAGGAGATATGGAAATCCCAAGGCTGCTTATCTTCTGCAATTCATCCTGCCTCATCCGCTCCATGGATTCCGGCGGCGTCACACCGGTCATGCACTTATACATTGTGGCACAGAGGGAATACACATCCGACCAAGGCCCCTGTTTTCCCTTTGTCCGGTACTGCTCCTCCGGGGCGTAACCAGGTTTTAACATCACAGAAAGGCTTCGCTCCCCGCTTTGTGTATAATCCCTGGCCGCACCGAAATCCAAAAGCTTTACATTTCCTCCTAGTATAATAATGGTGTAGTCAAGAACGACTACTAAGTTAATAGTTACAAAGTCCAATCTAACAAATCT
>CANRJF010000225.1 GCA_947630855.1 uncultured Lachnospiraceae bacterium | reverse complement strand
TGTGAACTTTTTCAGCTTTTTCAATTATCTCAACCGAGAGGTGTTTATTCAAGATGCGAGTTATTTACCTGATACATCACTTCCATCTATCTCCGTTTGCTTTTGGACTACCTATCATCATATTCCTCTTTGTCATCGGAGTGGTACTGCTTTACCACTTTTGGTTAGCCTTATAAAAACCACAACTCTCTTCAACACACCAGTTAATTAAACTGGATATCCATTTCTCTTCTTGTATCCTCCCTGTTAAATACTTTTAATAACTAACCAGAATTTATTTAACTCAATACTCTGACTTTTTGAGGTTCAATACTCTTGAATAATCACAATGTACTTCTGACTCCACCTTCAAACCATATCGTTCAAAATAACGATATAAATCTTTTTCTATAAATGACTTAAAAGGCTTTGGTTCTAAAATTGCTATCGGTAAAAATACTGCCCTGCGAAAAAATTTTCTGCTTTTTTCCCATTCTGTAACAATAATCTCACCATCATCTTTTAATATTCTTTTAGCTTCAGCAAGAATTTTTTCTGCCAGATTTTCCTCAACCTCATGTAAAACTAATGAAAGAAGTATCTTGTCAAAAAACTTATCTTGAAACCTCATATGGGTTGCGTCCATATGGTATAATTTTATATTTGGCACTTTAGACCTCTCAACTTTGCCTTGAGCAATTTTCAACATATCTTTGGATAAATCTATGCCAATTACTTCAGACAAAGGCTTTGATTTTGCAATTTTTAATGCATTTGTCGCTGTACCAGTACACAAATCTAAAACCTTTTCTGTATTGCCAATGCTTTCAAATACTACCTTTCTTGGACTGTTCCCGTAATCTCTAAAATAGACAATATCTATCAAATCATAAAATCCTGACATTGCTTTATAAAAAAGTTTTGAATCCATTTTATTCCTCCGTAAAATCTCGATTTTGGAGTTTATCAACCGAATTTTTGATTTGTGGCTTATACAATTATCTCAAAAAATTAAAGAGAAACTCAATCGTCTTTAATATTACCATTTCTGACATGCTCTTCAATTATTTTCTTTGCGCACTCCCAAATTATATTTGAACCCAATTTAGTATTCATATGTCTTTTCATTACCTGACTTTTTCTAATTTCATGTTCTCGCCAATCTCTGCCATTATTTGAATTATTTAAAAGTAACGGCTGAAAATTATCCATTGTACGAACAAATCTAGCTTCTGGAGTTGCAGATGCTTCAAATTCTTGAAACAGACTTTTCAATTCTTCACCCTGATTATCTGGCAGCAATCCAAAAATACGTTCTGCTGCCTGTTCTTCACGCACTTTTTGAGTTTGAAGTCCTTTAGAGTCATAGGCATATGTATCTCCCGCATCAATCTCAACAATATCATGAATTAAAGCCATCATCATCGCTTTGGCTACATCAAATTCTTCATTTGCATACTCTTTTAACAAATAAATCATAATTGCCATATGCCAAGCATGTTCGGCGTCATTTTCACGTCTTCCATTTCCACTCAGATGTGTCTGACGAATAATATTTTTTTCTTTATCCGCTTCTAAAATAAACTCAATTTGTTTCTCTAGCCGTTCCTTGTCCATGATGTACTTCCTTTCTACAAATTCCGTTTGTAAATCTTATATATCCCCCATCATTTCATAGATTCCGTAAAAATATTAGTTACATTTGAATTATTAACTAATTCAGGACACTCTATCATATTGAATATACTATCAGGTTGTGAACCATGCAATCCTGGATGATGCAATGCTTCTGATATACCCTTAACAGTTGGTCTTTCTATTCCATCTTTTCCATATTCTTACCTGATTTTTTAAACTTACTGCTTCGTTCTCAAACTGAACCCCTTCCTTATCCAGCCCTATTCTTTACTCCCTGCGGATGCCAGACCTGCATCTATTTTACAACGGGGGTTAATAATTTGGTACTCCTCTCACCGCCACTTGCGTTTGTTAGTCTCCCCTGCTCTGCTGGGGGATTGAATCTGTTTCATTCACTGTATAAACATGTCTATTTACTATTGATGCTCCCCGATTTGTCAATGCCTAACGCTTCATTTCTGTTGTTTCACAATCCATTGCCCTGTCTTTTTAGGCCCTTTTCTCTCAACAATTCCTTCTTCTTTCAGACAATGGATTCTCTTTGTAATAGCAGTCGTTCCCAGTCCAATATTCTTGCTGATTTCTTTTACACTAATATTGGCATTCTCTTTCATCAGCTCCAATATTTTGCCATCACTGTTATCAATCATCCTTGCTACTGTTTGGGTAAAACTATTTTCCACATTCCTCTTATGATTTAGCGGAATTGTAACTGTAATAAAGTTTTCCGAAATATCAAACACTTTTTTCCCATATCTGGATACAATCAATGGAACACCATGCCCTGTCTGTTCTATATAATCCAGTTGAACCATAATCTGCTGAAGTTCAAGATTCACAGGTTTGCTTTTTCCCTCATAAAACTCCTCCAATGTAAGCCCATCCGGCAAACCTCCTACTGATATAACCTCAATGCGGTCTTCAAACATATACACAGCAGGCGGTGTCTGCCTGGACCAGCGATTATGCAGGCAGGCATTTAACCACGCCTCTCTGAAGCATGGAAAATCAAACAGCCTGCTCTCCTTCCTAAGACTGCCGCTTACATTCACTATGGTATCATTCAACGCCTCCATATAATCCAGCACTTGTTTTACAGCTACAAGCATACATTTATAACCATATTCATTCCGCTTAACCAAATCCGTCTTATCTGTGCCGCGGAATACTGCAACTTTAATGGAATAGCTGTTCACATCTGCCAAAATACCAGCCATTAAATTGTAAGTTCCAACCCGGGTGAGAAGATTCAGATTTTGTTTAAATGTGCTTTCCCGAAGAGTCAAATCATTTCCGGCATATAGTGTTTTTAACTGTTCAAAAGTTAATTCCTGATTATTTGATTCTATATTGACAATAGAATCCGATATACTAAGCATTAAATTACGTAATTGCTGCGGCGATATTTCCCTGTCCTCATCTGCCGCCCTCATATAATATTTTCCATATGCTGAATAAGGCTTTTCATCTCCTTCCACCGTAACTTTTATTACATTTTTATCATCGCATAGTTCCATAATAATTGTAGGGATAATCTGTGGCTTAATCGCATTTGCAATTCCCTGAGATATCTCACGCAATGTACGGTCACCAATTTGCTGGCCCAGAATTTCACCATCATTTCTTATTCCAAAATACAATGTACCTTTTCCATTTTTATTCAACATTGAAGCCAAAGAAACGATACCCTCTTTTAATTCACCAGTGGTTTTTTTAAACTCAACCAGCTCTGTTTCCATTCCGAAATTCATGCCATCACTCCTTTCATATTACAGTATATCTCTTTTTGCCATTTTAATCAACGCTTAATGAACGCTTTATTCATCGCCTATATGATGAATAAAGCGTTCATTAAACCAAAAACTTACTGATTCCATTCATGGAGGAGACCTGGCAGGCCATCGCGCAGCGATTGTGTCAGGCTTCAAAAACCACCATTTTGATATGCCCTGGCAATCACATAGGACGGCTCATAATAAGCATTACAATTATAATTATCAATAATATCACAGATTTCATTATTGTATACCCGAATAATTGCTTCCTTCATATATTTGTTTCTGCCTTTATCTCTTTATGCTATAAATATGCCCCCCATCATATGAAAAGTCAAGCAATTATGGAATCTTTCCAAAGTTAGTTGATGGCACGCCTTAATTCAAGCCGCAATAGTTTCCCTTTTAGCAGTTCGAAACTG
>CANRJF010000224.1 GCA_947630855.1 uncultured Lachnospiraceae bacterium | reverse complement strand
TGAAGAGATAATCAAGATTTGCCACCTCTATCAGGTGGCAATACTTTTTCGGGCAGGCGAGTTATTTGCCTGATACTCTGAAAACATCAAAAGTTAATGCAGACATAGATACAATAAGCAAAAGCGTACAACGGAAGATTAGTAAAACGCCTCTCAATTTTAATCTGGAAATCAAGAAAGAAAAAGCAATAGCAGATATTGAGTACATAGGCAAGAAATATTCAAAATTATTTTCCAATTTATCAGCGTCACAGAAGTATGAAAAGATTTTAAATTCAGCAAATGGGATTTCTGATACAAAGGATTTGAGCAATGTCAGGGCGCAGATAGCAGCATTTAACAGTGAATTAAGAGCATCCGGTTTGGCGGCTGAATCTACAAGTGATAAATGGAGAAAACTTACTGAACGTGCAAAAGATTTATTCTCTGCCGCCAGTATTGTCAGGATGGTATTTACACAGGCAAAAGAGGCAGTGTCAACAACTATAAGCCTTGATAAAGTATACACAGACCTTGTAAAAGTGAATGACGAATTAAATCGTAATGATTATGCCGATTATTTGTCAAGATGTAATCAGAAAGCACAGGAATTAGCAACTGTACAGAAAGCCTTAATTGAGGGCGCAACAGAGTTTTCAAAATCGAACTATGATTTAAATACAAGTAATAAATTAACAGAAAAATCGACCATATTAAGTAATGTAGGTGATATGTCTGCATCTGATTCAGCAAAAGCAATCATTTCCGGTGTACAGGCTTATGATGTGGTAGACGGATATGCAGATGTAGTAGATAAAGCTGGAGCGTTGATTGATAAATATAATGAGATTGGCAACACTGCAAGTATCACAACTGCTGAAATAGCTCAAGGAGTACAGAAAGTTGGTTCTGTATTTTCAGACGCAAATACCAGTGCAGATGAATTTATTGCTTTGTTGGCAGCCGGAAATAGACAGTATCAAGATGCAGATGCGTTAGCATTAGGTCTTCGTACTGCTGCACTTCGTATTAGAGGTTGTACAGCAGAACTTGAAGCTATGGGAGAGGAAACGGATACCGTAGTTACATCAACAGCTAAACTTGAAGAAAAGATTAAGGGTTTAACAAATATTAATGGCAGTGGCGGCGTGGAAATCCTTGAAGCAGATGGGGAGACTTTCAGAAGTATTTATGATATTTTCCTTGATATTTCCAAGGTATACAAGGATATGAACGATACGGATGCCAGCGCACTATTAGAATTGATAGCAGGAAAACACAGGGCATCGGCTATTAGTGCAACCTTAAACAATATGACAGAGGCAGAGAAAATCTTACAGAACAGCCTGAATGCCGCAGGTTCCGCACAGAAAGAATATGATGCATATTTGGAAAGCACTGAGGCGCATATACAGCAGTTCCAGGCTAAGTTAGTTGAAACATATAGCACGTTTTTAAATGGTGACATGATTTCCCATGCAGCAGATTTGGGCACGGTTATATTAGACCTTGTTAATAAAACGGATTTATTGAAACACAGTCTGATAGCTATTGCGACAATAAAAATCGGTCAGGGCGTTTCTGTTGTTGGTGGTATTATTGCAAATACAACAAAGCAGATGAATATTCTTGGCAATGCCTTGCAACAGGTGAAGAATTTACCTTTAGATGAGGTATTAAAAACTAAACCTTTAATTGAAATTGGAGAAGCTACCCAAAATCTGACAGAGAAAAATTTGAAATTGTTGCTTTCACAGAAGAATCTTAAAGAGCAAGATAAAATTTTGATACTTCAACAACATAATCTTACCGAAGAAGAAGCACTTGCCAAACTTGAAAAGATGGGCTTAACAACTGCTACTAATGCAAACACAGCCGCGAATACAGCAAATACAGGCTCAGTAAATATATTAAAAGGTGCTTTTACTGGACTTACTGCTTCTGTTAAGGCAGCATGGGCAGCTATGTCAGCTCTTCAGAAAGCAAGTATAATTTTCGCAGCTATATCTACGGCATGGAGTATTGGAACATCTATCTTTAATAATATTAAACAGCACAACGAAGAATTAATCCAGTCTGCACAAGAAGCCGCAAATACATACAAGGAAACATCGTCTTCCATTGATGATTACGTTTCCAGATACCAGGAATTAAGGGAGGCATTAATCGCTGCCCAGGGGAATGAGGAAGAAACATATAATGTCAAAAAGCAGCTGTTAGACTTGCAGACAGAAATCAATAATGCGTATGGTGAAGAATACGGAAGATTAGACCTCGTAACTAATGCCTACAAAGATCAAACCGAAGTGGTCAAACAGTATAACAAAGAATTAGCAAATTCATTCCTCAATGAAAATGAAGAAGGTATCCGCAAAGCAGAAAAGCAGATGACAAAGAACCGCCATTACAACCTCTCTTACAGCGGAATGGTGGCTACGACAGATAAAGGCAGGGCATTAAAGAAAATTGCAGAGAAATATGCAGATAAGGGCATAAGCCTTCTTAACGAAGGGGATGCAGGTGTGACATTTTCCGTCCATCTGGATACGGATGCCAAGTCAGCATATGGCGTCATCAATGATTTTGAAGCAGACCTCCGAAATAAAGCAATAGAATTGGGAGATGAACATTTATTTGATGATGTGTTGGAGATTTCATCAAATTCTTTAAACAGTGCTAAATCAGTCATTGATGATTACGGTGAAATATTTAACCGTTCTCTTATCGCAAAAATTGCATCAGATGATAACAAGGCAGTTATATACAATGATGCATTAAAAGCGGTAGAAGACTACAATAATGCAGTTATGGCAAGTGGAGACCCTTTTAATGATGAAAAGGTTGCTTCCGCAAAACAGAATCTTGAAGATATCAAACAGTCCATCCAGAGTGATGCCGAAGAATGGGGACAGTATTCTGCCGTGATGGATGATGTATTCGACCAGGCAGATACCAGACTGCTTGATTTTAATGAGAAATTACAGAATGATGATTCACTCAGAAAATTTGCAGATGAGTTAAAAGGGTTTGACCGTCTGGATTTAGAATCATTTGACCAGAATATCGGTGAAAACAATGCTTTTGATAAATTAAAGGAATCTGCCGGCAGTTATGAAGTCAGTGTTGATGAATTGATTGACCGTTTGGTTGAACTGGGGATTGTACAAGATAAAATCGCAGAAGATATCAAAGATGAACCCCTTTCTTTCTCCGACAAATTCCAATCCCTCTGGGATTCCGAATCATTCTCTGACGCAAAAGAAGACCTTGCAAAATTAGCCAAGGAAGCAGAAATTACAGAAGATGACATCCATTCCCTTGCCATGGAAAATGCGGAACTTGCTTCCCTCCTGACAGAATCCGGCATGTCCGCTCAGTTTGCCGCCGCATGTTTTAACAGGATGTGTAACGGTGCAGACGGATTTTCTGCAATCACAGATGATGCACTTGCGCTTGATAAAGTGCTCCACGGCATGGATGAAAGTTTACAGAAAGTACAGGCATCCAAATCAGAGTATGACAAAGCTATGGAACAGGATGATTACAATGCGGAATTTAAGGATTATCAGGATGCATACAAATCCGCAATGGAAATGTTTGAAAACGGCGATTACGGGAAACACTTCCGTTCTGCAATGGAATATCTCTTAGGCGAGGATTCATATACCATGGGCATTGACGAAATGTATGAATCCATGAAAAACTTAAAAAGCGTCTTCGGTGAGGATTCCACAAACGGGCTTGAATTTCTGGATAAGCTGTATGCAAAGAAAGATGTCTTAGATGACATGGATTCTTCCCTCCTCATTTTGTCAAGCTGTTTTTTGTTGAAAAATAAGGTTTTTTGCAATTCGATACCTGTGTATAAAGGAACC
>CANRJF010000223.1 GCA_947630855.1 uncultured Lachnospiraceae bacterium | reverse complement strand
CCCAAGGTTACCTTTAAGTGGGGCTCTTTGAATTTTACAGGCGTGGTGACAAAATTTAATCATACCTATACGATGTTTACCGAAAGCGGGATGCCCGTGCGGGCGAAAGTAACACTGACCTTTAAGTCATTGATTTCGCCCAAGGATAAACGCAGGGAGTCCCCTTTTGAATCACCGGACCGCACTAAATACCGCACAATCCGTCAGGGGACGGGGTTGTGGGATATTGCCGGAATGGAATATGGGGATCCGGATATGTGGAAAATGATTGCCAGGGAAAATGGGATCTTAAATCCACTGGATGTTTGGCCTGGGCAGGTGGTAAAGCTGCCTGCGCTTTGAGACAAGTATACATAAAGGGAGATGGATGTATTGGCATTAGTGACTATGGACGGCCTGGCATCGAAATATAAAGATTTCATGGTGCCTGCGCTGAAAGTGAAAAGCGGGGGGTTTGACTTAATCGGGGAATCGGATTATGCGGTGGAATCCGTAGAGGTGACACTTTCACAGGAGGCGGCAAGTGCGGCAGTCATCAATCTTACAAATGTATATGATTTAGAAAGCCGCAGTTTTTATAGGGATGTCAGTTCGGATTTTATTCTGGGGACTCTGATTGAGGTTGAAATGGGATATGGTTCCTCCTTAACGTCCCTGTTTTACGGATATGTAGATGAAATCACCTATGAACTCTCGGATAATCCTTCGGTCAGGGTGACAGCGGTAGATGTGCGCAAGATGATGATGGGGAGTAAGAGGAGCAATATTTCCCATCAGGTGAATAGCTATTCCGACGCTTTTAACGAAGTGGTGAAAAAATACAGTCCCGCCTATAAGACAAAGGATGTGGATGTGACAGACAAGCTGGAGACGGACTGCATCATCCAAAACAGCAGCGATTATGATTTTATCAAGGATGAACTCTGCAGGAAAGGGAACAGGGATTTTTTTGTACATGCCGGCAAACTTTATTTTAAGAATATATCGGCGGAATTGTTTGATACCGTGGAAATGGAATGGGCAAAAGACTTTATCTCTTTCCAGAGGAGGGCCTCTTTTCAGGATGTTGTGGTAAAGATTATGGGGCAGGACGTGGATAAAAAGCAGGAAGTGTCGGCGGAGGTAAAGGTTAAGTCGGATGATAAGCAGAAATCATTAGTTGAGAGTGAGACAACCCAGATGGATGCGGCAGTGGAGGATAACAGCGATGCGAAAAAGATTGCTGACCACAAGGCGGACGAGTTGAAAAAGCGGGCGAGGCAGGCCAGCGGGGTATGCATCGGAATCACTGAAATTAAGGCAGGCGGACGTGTAAAGATAAAAAAAGGGGATGCCAAACTTATTGACGGGACATATGACATTATGGAGGCCAGGCATATTTTTAGCAGTGACGGGTATAAGACGTCTTTTGAAGTAGGAGGTTGGAAACGTTGAATTTTTACGATGAGCTGCTGTCGGATAAAAAAGAGGATAAGACATATCCGGAGGTGACTGCCCCGGGGCTTTTGAATGCGATTGTGAAGGATATTTGGGATGAAAAACATAAAGGCATGATAAAAGTGGAGTACCTTATGGGGGAGAAAAATAAAAAGACCTCTGACTGGGTAAGGGTTATGACAACCTATGGCGGAAATGGCTTTGGCAATTACTGGCTGCCGGAAATCGGAACGGAAGTTCTGGTGGGCTTTATCCATGGCAACATGAACATGCCGGTGGTGTTGGGGTGCCTGTGGAATGACAAGGACAAACTGCCGGAGGGCGTTGCAGACCAGAAAAATGAGACAAAGACGCTTATCACAAAAGGGGGCAATAAGATTACTTTTACCGAAACCCAGGGGAAGGAAAAAATCACGGTAACTACCCCCAAAGGGCTGGAAATATTGTTGGATGATGAGAAAGAAGCTATCCATGTGCAGGATAAGGAGAAGGCAAACAGCCTGAAAATGGACTGCAAAAGCGGAACAATGGGCTTAAAGGCAAAGAAGGAGATTTCCCTTACCATAGGGACGAAGGAAGCTGTGAAAGTGGATGCGAACACCGTTAAGATTGCTGGCGGAACCATCCAGTTAGACGCCCAGCAGAGCTTAAAGATGAAGGGACAGAGTTCTTCCCTTACAGGAACCAGCGTAAAGGTAAAAGCCGACGGCGAGCTTAAGCTGCAGGCTTCAGGAATGACACAGCTAAAAGGAAGCATGGTAAAGATTAATTAAGGCAGGAGAAAGGGAGGCGGCAGTATGGATTTTAAGAATGGTGTAAAAGCATTTCTTGGAACCGGCTGGAAGTTCCCGGTGGAGATTGACGGGGCAACCGGACGGATAAAGATGTCGTCAAACGAAGACAGCATAAGGGAATCCATCCGCATTATTATAGGAACAAGGCAGGGAGAGCTGCCTATGCATCCTGAATTTGGGTGCAGGATACAGGAGTACACGTTTGAGTCTGTGGACTATACCACATTATATTCCATGAAGACGGAGGTGGAACATGCATTAATCCGGTGGGAACCCCGGATTACGGATGTAGAGGCGAATGTGGTGGATGAACAGATTGACAGGGGGCTTTTGCTGATAAATATCAGTTATGTAATCCGCTCTACCAATAACCAGTATAATCTTGTGTATCCGTTTTACATCAATGAAGGGGAATAATTATGGATATACCGCAAATGGAAAAAATGTCCAAAGATGACATTATCAGCTACATGAGAAAATGCGCAAAGCAGTATGTTCCTGAGTGGAGGTACGACGAGGAGCACCCGGACGCCGGAACTGCGCTTGTATCTATATTTGCTGATATGATGTATGATAATATTAAAAAATTTAATATGTCCGCAGCAGAGGATTTATTTTCCTTCTTTGATGTTTTAAATGCAAAGCTGTTTCCTGCAAGCCCGGCGGAAGGATATGTGGTTTTTGGGCTGCCGGAAGGGTTTTTAAGTGAGGAGGAAGTTCCGTCAGGTACAAGGCTTCTTGCGGAGGCAGAGGGGGAACCGCTTGTGTTTGAAACCCAGGAGGAGGTTCTCGTCCGCCCCATGAAGATTGAGAAGATTTTTCTTACAGACCCTAAGGAAGACGGCATTTACGAACTGTTCTGCAGCAAAAAGGAGCAGGTGCCCTCCTTCTTCCTGTTCCAAAATGGAGAAGAGAACCTTCAGCGCCATCTATTGTATTTTTGTTTTGGGCGGGAGCTTGAAATCACAAGCCAGGCTAATGCACAGCTTTCCCTTGCGCCGGCGGGCGTATTTTTGGATGAGAGGCTTGGCAGGGCGCTTTGCGACCCGGCGCGTATTCGTTTTTATTATGGCGTGGGTACGGAGTACAGAAATATTACGGATTATACTTACCGGGAAGGGAAACTGTGTTTTAAGATTTTCGGCGGGGAGCAGGGAATTGCGCCTATGGAAGAATTTGCATCCATGTATGTGATTTATGCGGAGGTGCTGGACACAGAGTTTTTTTCTAGGCTTTATTTGCGGGAAGTATCCCTTGCCACGGAATGTCTTGGGAAAAAGCCGGATTTCATTAATGTGAACGGGACGGACCAGGAGATTGAAGAATTTATGGCATTTGGGGAAAATCCGTCTGTCTATGATGAGTTCTACATCGGGAGCGGGGAAGTCTTCGGAAAACCCGGCGCAAAAATCAGCGTGGAGTTTGACCTTGATTTTATCAAGATTCCCATAGAGGAGGCCGTATCAGGGGCGAAAATTTCCTGGAAAAGGATTATGAAAAAGCAGGAGTTTGTGCCGGAGGAAGAGTTTGATATTACAATCCGGGAGGTAATGCTCATGTACGGTAAGGAAGCAAGCAACCGAAAACAAGAGATAGACCGCCAGCACTACACTATTCCGAACCAA
>CANRJF010000222.1 GCA_947630855.1 uncultured Lachnospiraceae bacterium | reverse complement strand
ACAGCTTTCTATTATGTCTGGCTATGGTGTGAAAAGTAACCTTTGATTAAGTTGCGGCATAAAAAACCTCCTTGTTCATCTTTTACTTTTTCTGTTAATATGATATAATAGTGATGTAATCAAAAATCACTTTATATATAAAGTACTATAAATGCAACAAAATGTCAAGGAGGAAAGTTCATGTTATCAAAACCAGCCACAATGCTTTTAGGCCTTATTTATGAAAAACCGCTTAACGCATATGAAATAATCAAACTCTTAAATTATATGAATGTGAAATGGTGGTTTAATATCGCTGATTCAACCGTATATTCTACTCTGAAAAAGCTTGAAAAAAAGGGATTTATAACAGGCACAATCGAAAAAGTGGGAAATATGCCGGACCGCACGGTTTACAGTCTTTCAGATAAGGGAATATGCGAATTTCAGGATACTCTTAAGAAATCTATCACGCAATTTAATTATGACACAAATATTTTTTCTATTGCCGCTTTCTTTCTGAACATATTTGCACTTGAAGAACAGCAGAAACTTTTGCAGGAGCGACTTAATATTTTACAAAAATACCGTGCAGGCATAAAAAAACAAGTCACCCCATTATGGGAAAGCGAAGTCCCTGTTATCCATTCTGCAAATGTAAAAAGAATGATAGACATAGTAGATGCTGAAATAGCAGGGACAAACCGTTTGCTTGAAAGCTGTAACAATATTCCCGCGCCTCAGACAGCAGGTGTTTGAGGCTGTCTCAAGCAATAACGTTTACGATACTTAAATATCAGATATATGGTCAGCATAAAAGTAAGCAGTTCCGCAATGGGAATGGCTAACCACACTCCTGCTGCCTGTAAGAATCCGGGCAGAACCAGAAGGAAAATCAAAATAAATCCAAATGTCCGCAAAAAAGATATAACTGCCGATACTTTACCGTTTGACAATGCCGTAAATAAAGCAGAAGCAAAAATATTGCATCCAGAGAACAAAAAACCAAATGAAAAAATGGAAAACCCCTTTTTTGTAATCTCAAAAACACTCTTATTATTCTCTGCAAATATCTTGGCAATGCTTTCTCCTGCAAAAAAGGAAAGAAAAAATACAAAAACGGAGACAGCCATTATAAAGCAGAAACAAATACGAACTGTTTTCGCCAATTGTTTTACATTTCCTCTCCCATAATTATAGCTTATAACCGGAGCTGCCCCCATGGAAAAACCGATATAAAGAGTAGTCAGCAGAAACTGTGAATATACGATAACTGTAATGGCCGCCACGCCGTCCTCCCCCAGCAGCTTCATCATTGCTGCATTAAAGAAAAATGTAGTAACGGCAGTTGACAACTGGCTGACCATTTCAGACGCACCATTAGAACAGCTTTTTAACAAAACAACTGTATCCATTTTTGGCATACAGAAATAAAGTTCACTCTTTCCGGCTGCATAACATAATGCCGGAAGCCTTTTGTTTATGCTGTGGCAAGTCAGAAAGAATATTGTTCCCATGAGTGCAGGTATCATATACCCGATACCTGTACCAAGAGCAGCCCCCTTTATTCCCATGTGCAGTATAACCATAAAAATATAGTCAAAAATGATATTGGCAAGCCCCGCTAAAACGGAAAGCATCAATCCCAAAGCGGGTTTTCCTGCTGTCACAAACAAATTCTGGTACAGCACCTGCATGATGTTGGCGGCGGCAAAAATAAGCTGTATCCTCAAATAATCTTTGCAGTATGGGAATAATATTTCACTTGCGCCCAATCCCCAAATAATTTCATCTAAAAATAAAAGTCCTATAACAGTAATAACCAGACCTGTCATAAGCCCTGTAATAATAATAAGCGTAAAATTTCTCCGGGCTTCCTCTGTTTTGCCGCTTCCCATTTTCTTTGCAACAATCGCACTGCCCCCCGCCCCCAGCATCGTTCCTAATCCAACAATTATATTGATGATTGGGCATACGATATTGATAGATGACAAAGCATTTGTATCAACGAAGCGCGCTACAAAAATGGTATCTATTATGGTGTACAATCCCATAAATACCATCATAACCATACTTGGAAAAGCAAATTTAATAAGAGATACGGCGTTAAAATTTTTTGCTAACGGATTCTTGTGTGTTTGGGTCATTATCTACTTCCTCCTTATTTTTTGGAAGAAGCACGAAACGCTGTGTCGGATAACCATATTCCACCAGCAGCTCTCTTTCTGCAAAACCAAGACGGCAATATTCTTCACGGTATCCCGTATCTGCCTTATCCCCTGCACGGTATGTTGTCAAACTGATTTCCTTTCCAAAAAGCAACTCGTCAGCCAGTTTGTCAAGAAACAGCTTTGTAATTTCCAGATGGCGGTACTGTGGATGAACTGCAAGAAAATCTATGCTTCCTGTGTCGGCTGAAAATCCCAAAATACCGATTGCCATACCCTCGTCCCGCAAAATCAAAGCCCTTTTAGCCGCAATGTACTGATGCAGATTTTCCAAATATTCTGCTTTATCCAGGCATGGGTATCCGTCAATCGTAAGGCTTACCAGCTCCATCCAATCATCCACATCGGCAAGTGCCGCATATTTTATATCAGCTTTTCTAAAATCCATTTTTACAGGTTCTTCTTTCAAATGAATTTCAAGCTGTAATGGATAAAATACTTCTGCTTTCCGAAAAACATCAGGCGTAGTCTTGTACATCTCTTTGAAAATGCCTGTAAATGCCTGCTGGCTTTCATATCCGCTTATAAGTGCAATTTCAATAATCGGCCTTTTGGAAAACACCAAAAGTTTTGCCGCTTCTGAAAGCTGCCGCCTTTGCACATATTCATGAATGGTCAATCCCGTTGTTTTTCTGAAAATCCGATGCAGGTAAAATTTTGAATAGTGTAATGCAGCCGCTATTCCATCTAATTCCAGTTTATCATTCAGATGTTCTTCAATATATCGGATAGTCTGGGAAACTATGCGCACTGTCTGGCCTTGCATGAAACTTCCTCCTTTCTAAAGAGGCATTGTAGCACAATGAAACTTTTATCTTTTCATTATTCTTGCTGTTTTAGCCATATCTTATAGGAACCTTCCTGAAAGTAAGTCTCGTATATCTGTCTCATTTTTTCTTCCGCAGCTTGTCCTGCCATCTGTTTTTGTACAGGAAAACAGAGAATCTCATAATCCAAGCCCCCGTCTGCTATGGTAAAAACATCTGTCTCTGCCAATCCGTTTTTCAGATAAAAATTCTTTCTTCGTTCCCTGATAAGCCGCTGTTTTTCATCGGCAGCTTTATCAATCCGCTCTATTTCCAAAAATACGGCATCTACACCTGCCGTATCTTTTAACACAGTTTTCAACCGTTTTAAAAGAACGGAGCCCAGCCCCAGGCCTCTTTTTTCCTTATCAACCGCCAGGTAATCTAAAAGCCAGGCATTTCCCTGGTATGCCTTTTCAAAGACGGCATATGCAGACAGTTCCGTTTCGTTTTCCTTCCAAAGGCCGTATGCGGTATTAAGCCCCCTTAGATGCAAGTCCTCTATCATGGAAAATGGCTTTATCTCTAAAGCCGGAAAATCCTTCTGCATATTTTTGTAATATACATTTTTTTCTTCCTCCCAGTTAAGCTGTCTTAACATATACTCATTTTTATATTCTGCATCCATTGCTTTTCCCCCTAATGATTCTTATATTCAGTATAGACATAAATAATTATACTCCAGAGCATACACATTTGCCAAATGATTTGTTATTCTGATTGAAATAGAGAATACCTGTTGGAAAATCATTTGGCTCACGGGTATAAAAATACAACGACGTTCCCTGCCAAGACAGGGAAGGTCAATTTTTAAAGTAAATTCCACTTTCCCAAAGTAAATTCCATCAAAAGCTACTGATTTTGAAAATATTATCA
>CANRJF010000221.1 GCA_947630855.1 uncultured Lachnospiraceae bacterium | reverse complement strand
AAATCCTTACGATGTGCCCCTTTGGATGCATTAACGTACATGCCTCCCTTTTACCAAAATACCGGGGGGCGGCGCCAATCCAGTGGGCAATTATCAATGGGGACAAAGTCTCCGGCGTCACCATTATGCGCATGGATGAAGGCATTGACACCGGGGATATGATTGAGAAAGAGGAAGTGGTACTTTCCCCGGAGGAGACAGGGGGAAGCCTTTTTAACAAACTATCCCGAAAAGGTGCAGAGCTTTTAATCGAAACAATGGAAAAAATAGAAAAGGGCACTGCCACTTATACAAAACAGGAGGAATCAGAAGCTACCTATGTGGGAATGATAAATAAAAACATGGGAAAAATCAACTGGGAACTTCCGGCGGATGAAATTGAGCGCCTGATTCGGGGATTAAATCCCTGGCCCAGCGCATATACAGGTTTAAAGGGGAAAACCCTGAAAATTTGGAAAGCCGTCCCGGAGCCGGGAGGAGATAAGGCGGATGCGGGAAAAATTTACAGCGTAAACAAAAAGGAATTGAAGGTACAGACAGGAGAAGGAGTGCTGTCTCTGCTGGAAGTTCAACTGGAGGGAAAAAAGAGAATGGATATTCAGGCATTCCTCCGGGGTTATGAAATTGCGTCGGATACAAGGTTTGAGTAAAGGAGAATAATTTTATGTATTACGGATATTACGGATGGTTTCATCCCACCTACATTTTGGTAGTCATCGGGGCAGTAATCTGCATGATAGCATCTGCCAGGGTAAAGTCCACATTTAACAAATATGCAAAATATAAAAGCCAGACAAATATGACAGGGGCGCAGGCGGCGGAGAGAGTGCTTGCATATGCGGGAATCAGGGATGTAAGGGTATGCCATGTATCGGGAAATCTTACAGACCACTATGACCCCAGAAATAAGACCTTAAATTTGTCGGACAGTGTGTATGCCTCCACGTCCGTGGCGGCAGTGGGAGTGGCAGCCCACGAGTGCGGCCATGCAATCCAGCATCAGAAGGAGTATGCCCCCCTCTCTATCCGAAGCGCCATTGTTCCGGTGGCAAATTTCGGTTCCGGCATATCATGGCCTTTAATTGTGGTAGGGCTTTTATTCAACAGCCATATGGGTTCATTCTTAATTAACCTGGGAATTATCTGTTTTTCCTTTGCAGTGCTGTTTCAGTTAGTGACCCTTCCGGTAGAGTTTGACGCGTCAAGAAGGGCAGTGCGGATTCTGGGGGATACAGGAATCCTAAACAGCAACGAGCTTCCCTTGACAAAAAAAGTGTTAAAGGCGGCGGCATTAACTTATGTGGCAGGTGCGGCGGCAGCTATTCTGCAGCTTCTCCGTCTTGTGTTATTATTCGGAGGAAGGAATGACGACTAGCGGGGAAAACTTAAGGGAGATAGTCTTAGATGTGCTGCTTAGCGTACTTTGCGACGGAAATTACAGCCATATTACCCTTTCTCTGGTTCTGGATAAATATCAGTATTTATCCAAACAGGAGAGAGGATTTATTACAAGATTAACCATGGGCACCTTGGAGCGTATGCTGGAAATTGACTATATTATCAATGAATTTTCCAGTGTAAAAGTGAATAAGATGAAGCCGGTTATTCTCTGCATTCTCCGAATGAGTGTGTACCAGTTAAAATATATGGACAATGTTCCCGACTCCGCAGTGTGCAACGAGGCGGTAAAGCTGGCAGGTAAAAGAGGGTTTAAAAACTTAAAAGGATTTGTAAACGGTGTACTTCGGAATATGGGCAGAAACCTTTCCCATATTTCTTACCCGGACAGAGAAAAGCAGCCCATAAAAGCCTTATCCCTTGACACATCCCTGCCGGAATGGATAATAGAGCAGTGGAGCCGTGATTATGGCTTTAAACGGGCAGAATCTATTGCCAAATCCCTGGTACACCGGGGAAAAACTTCAATCCGCATCAATTTCATGAAAACGGATAAAGAACATTTAACGGCGTCCTTAAAAAAACAAAATATTTCCGTGGAAGATGTGGTTTTGCCTGATTACCCGGATTTTAAAGACGCCCTGTACATATGGGATTATGATTATCTTTTAAATATAGAAGAGTTTTTACAGGGGCATTTTTATGTGCAGGATGTAAGTTCCATGCTTATAACATATCTTTTAGTTCCAAAGCAGGGGGATTACATTATAGATGTGTGCGCCGCCCCGGGAGGAAAAAGCCTTCATGCGGCACAGCTCATGAAAGGTACGGGCATGGTGGAGGCAAGGGATTTGACGGATAAAAAAATTGCCCTTATAAATGAGAACATTTCCCGCTGCAATGTCAAAAATGTTAAGGCGGTAAAATGGGACGCCTGCCTGTTAGATGATGCTGCCCTGGGTAGGGCAGATAAGGTCATAGCGGATTTGCCCTGCTCCGGTCTGGGAGTGATGGGGAAAAAACCGGATATCCGGTACCGCATGACAAGGGGGCAGGAGGAAGAACTCACAGAACTTCAGCGTCGGATTCTTAGGAATGCCTGCGGGTATGTAAAACCGGGAGGAATCCTTATGTATTCCACCTGTACCATAGATAAAATGGAAAATGAGGAAAATACCCAGTGGTTCTTGGAAAATCACCCGGAATTTTCCCTTATGCTGCAGCGCCAGATTTTCCCGGATGAAGGCAGCGGGGATGGTTTTTACCTGGCAAAAATGATACGGAGCGGGATATGAGTGATAAAGCAGATATAAAGTCCATGAGTTTAGAGCAGCTTACGGATTTGGTAAAAGCCATGGGGGAGAAGCCATATCGGGCAAAACAGTTGTTTGGGTGGATGCATGAAAAGATGGTTCCTTCCATAGATGATATGAAAAATCTGCCGAAAAGTTTTCGTGACAGGTTAAAATTGGAGTGCCAATATACCCTGTTACAGATGGTGGATGTGCAGGTTTCAAAACAGGACGGCACGAGAAAATATCTTTTCGCATTGGAGGACGGGAATGTAATCGAAAGCGTATTTATGCGGTACCATTTCGGAAATTCCGTATGTATTTCCTCCCAGGCAGGATGCAGGATGGGATGTAAGTTTTGTGCCTCCGCCATAGGGGGCCTGGTAAGAGGGCTTAAAACCTCAGAAATGTTAGAGCAGATTTATGGGATTTCCCGTCATGTTTCCGAGAAAATATCCCATGTGGTAGTAATGGGAACAGGGGAACCTCTTGATAATTATGACAATCTCCTGGATTTTATAAAAATATTAAACCATGAATCGGGACTTCATATGAGCCAGAGGAATATTACTGTGTCAACCTGCGGGATTGTGCCGAAAATCCGTGCTTTGGCAGAGGAAAAAATGCAGATAAACCTTGCACTTTCCCTCCACGCCTCCTCCCAGGAAAAAAGAAAAGAACTGATGCCCATAGCAAATAAGTACGAACTTCCAGAGGTATTGGATGCCTGCCGTTATTATTTTGAAAAGACAGGGAGAAGAATTACCTTTGAATACAGCCTTGTGGCAGGAGTCAATGACGGAGGGGAAGATGCCAGAGAACTTGCGGCCCTTATTTCCCATATGAACTGCCATGTGAATTTAATCCCTGTAAACCCTGTAAAGGAGCGGAATTTTAAGAAGCCGGAGGGAGAAAGGGTTCTGGAATTTAAAAATAAACTTGAAAAATATGGAATAAATGTTACTATTAGAAGAGAAATGGGACGGGATATTGATGGTGCCTGTGGCCAGTTACGAAAAAGATATTTGGAAAGGCAGGGATAGAATGAAGACATTTTCCATGACGGATATAGGATTGCGCCGGAGCATGAATCAGGACGCTATGTATACATCTGAGGTTTCTTTGGGGAATTTGCCAAATCTTTTCCTTGTGGCGGACGGAATGGGCGGCCATAATGCAGGTGAATACGCATCCAGCCATGCCATAGAGACTATTG
>CANRJF010000220.1 GCA_947630855.1 uncultured Lachnospiraceae bacterium | reverse complement strand
TCCTAAATAATATTGATACAACCATTATACTATATATTGCTTATTTGTACAAGGATTTTAAGGACGTACTACTAGTATTTCATTTGTTGTCACAAGAATAATTTTACTTACAGGAACATAATTACTAAATTTTTTCTGATTAAATGCGCTATCCATTACCTCATTTAACTTCTTTTCTATTTCATTATATATGTCTATGCATTCTCTTGCTATGGATTTTTCTGTTTTTCCCTCATCAAGGCAAATACTTATGTAGTCGTCATCAATTTGTAATTCTATGGTTTTCCCATCCTCATTTCTTTGTACTGAAGATATCAAATGCAACCTCTTCCAATGTTCTAACGAAACCATAAATCCTTGCCATTGCTCTAATTCCTTTCGATTTTCCTCTAAATCATCGTGCTTTTTCAATTCCTCATATTGCTTTTTCCCTTCCTCAATCTGTTGTTCTATTTCCCCCGATCCCAATCTATCAGAAGAAACATCTAGTTCGTCAGCCAATCGCAACACTCCTGCCAAAAATTTTGCTCTTATTTTCCCTTCCTTTGCATTGTAATCCTTTAAATCTGGAGATTTCATACCATTCTTTTTATCTTCTACAGATCTATCTTTAACATCACTATGAGCAATTACTATAGCCTTTAAAGCTTTTAATTCATTGACGGTCAAATCCGATTTTTTCTTAAAAACACTTCTACTATCATCATATTCCTTTTGTACAAAATCTGCAGATTTAACGGAATGGTTTTCTCTTGTCGCACCCAACATATTAAACATTCCTATATCATGAAATAGTACAGCAAGATTTAATATAAATAATTCCCTTTGCGAAATTCCATAATCAGTTTTATATATTAATTCTTCATCAAACAATACCTCGCTAATTATTTTATAAACATCAAAACAATGATGCTCAAAATCATGCAATGTAAATGCACTCCCATTCATAATTACTCTTTCAGATAATTTAGGAGCATATTCATTAACAATACTATCCAATCTATCAAGATAATCTTTATCCATCTTTTTAATACATTGTAACTTCTTATATTCACTCATAATTTTTACCTCTTTTGCATTACAATATCTTCTCGTGCGCCTGCTATTTTATAATCAATTTCCATATCTTTTGTATCTGCTAAAACTACCAGTTTATTTACAAGATGAAAATCAGCATCTTTTTTATATTTTGCAATTCCAGCCGCATACGGTAAATACGCCTTTTTGGAATTAATTAAGGCACTGACAATCTTCAGTTCAGTTCCTGTACACATAAAATCAAAAATGTATACATATCTTTTACCTTTTTTAATACATTCAACCGAATCGCCTAACTCCATTGAATATTTTGGTCCTACTCCTATTAAGTGTACTTCTTTTACATCTAATAATCCGCCTAAAATATTTGCTAAAATAGCACCATTTTTGCTCGATGAAATAAATGCATCAATATGATCTCCAAAATTATAGAGTTTCTCTGCCAAACTAAATATTATAAAATAATATTTTTCTACATTTGCAAATAATTTTTTTATATCAACATAACAATTACTATACAAACCAGATGAATCCAATAATTGAATATGTCCATCATGACTATTTACAACACTTTTAATTATTCTATATTCCTCTTGTTTCCTTGCACCTATACACTCAACATCAACAAGTCTCTCTACCATATAATTATCTTTATCAGAATAGCAAGCAACAGAATTTCTAAGCCATGTCAATTTCTCCAATTCCTCAATCAATAATTGTTTGATTTTCTCTGATTCGACATTAAAGAAAATCAATCTTTTATTATATATATTAAGTCTACGAAACAAATGTTTTGGGCAAGAAACAACATTTTTCATATCAATTGAAATACTTTCCTTATTACTTTCAGAAATAAAATTTTCAAGTTCATCAAAAAAAATTTCAGAAACAACACATTCTTTTGAATATCTAATATTTTTTTTATATTTTTTTGCTGAACAAAAAAACACATTAAAATCCATAGGGATAATACTAAGATTATCATTCTCAAAACTATACACGACGTTCCCTCCGTTCTAATGGCAACTCTACTTCAATATGAACACCATCAAAAGGTATATTTCTTTTTAAATTATATTTAATAAATCCATTAGCTTCAAACAATTTATTATCAATAAACTCTCTCAAAATCCTTTGTGTGAAAATAACTTGTGCATTATTGGAATGTATTCGCACTTTCCCCCCGAAATTTAGTACTCTTCTTATTATATTGTATAAACCATATACTTTACTATCTCTTCTTTTATATACCCCCAATAAAATAGCATCAATTTCATTCATATATGAATTTTTGCTTTTTATCGTATTTCCAAAACCGCATCCGAAATCCGAAACTGAAATATATATTTTTTTCATTGAATACTTAGCATGTAACGTAGTAAATGAAAAGCTTTTGGCATGTTGCTTGCAATTCAAAATCATTTCTTCCAAAAACTCTGCTATTTCATTAACGTAATATATTCCTTGTTTACATTCCCGTACACTTTGAAATTTGTATAAATACTCATCCGCAAAAGGAATAATGCAATCTTCTACTTTTTGATTAATATTATCTACAGTATCATCTACATCAAAATATATTGTACCACAAATAGGATCAATACGTTTTCCTTCTAATCCCCCATATGGTGATGAAACAAAATCATACAATCCAAACTTTTGTACATATTTTGTAAAATTTATCTCATTTAAATAATTTTTTAATTCTCCTGAGTAACTCACATCGGGAATATAAATATAGGCAGCCTTATTATTTTGTTTTCTTAATTCATACCCCATACATAACAGGTTTGGAATTACCACTGGTTCCACCCTAAGAGTTTTTGAAAAATCCAAAATGATATTTTGTTCACTTCTTATTTTCGCTCTGTTTTTTTGAAAAATCACGTTATTATAAAACTCATAAGAAGTCAAATCTCGTGGAATCTCAATATAAATATTATTCTGCATCATTATTCCTACTTTCTATAAGTATATAAACAATTATACCTCATTTTATTGGCTATAATCCCTAAAAATAACGCTACAATTATACATAAATTACCTTCCCCTCTGCTTCTCTTTCCTTTTCTGCTGTTTCAGTTCAAACTGCCGTTGTTTTTCTGCTCCCCGTTGTTCCCGACTCACAGCCTTACGTTCAGTTCTCAACTGCTCCTGCTGTAATCTCAAAGCCTGTTGCAATTTTGTTCCTATCCCGGTATTTTGTATTTGTTTCCGCACTTCACGCTGTACCCGTTTAGGATTGCGACCTGTTTCTTTTACATCAGTTACCACAGGCGAACTAAATCGTAACTGATAGTAATTTTTCAGAACAAAATCATAAACCTCATAGTCTTTTGGTTCTGCGCCAAACGTAACCTTACATACAGACAGCTTTCTATCCGATACACGTTCAAACACTCCTACCCAAAAGGGGGCTTCAAAAAATACTGTCAGCTTTCCCGAAACTTTGTCCATGACAATTCCTCCTTAATGCCTTACGGTTGTTGCGGTATTCGTCAAATGCTCCTGCAAGCAGGGCATTTTCCTCATTACTCGCACAAATAATTGTGATGAACAAAGAACGGACGACCCTAAGGAGGGAGGGCTACTTACACCATAATGGTGCGACTGGACTACCTACCAGTTCTGCAAGATTGTCTTGCGTTGTGTTTTTATCTTTGCTACTATATATTACCATATAAACGTGCATTTTTCCATAAAAATATGAAAATCTGCTTATTATTGCAAACTGCCACATTACCATTTTTTCTTATCTGCATTAACATACATGGTGCTAGCACCATGTTCAAATCATTACCAAGCTTCTTGTATAATTCAAAGTGTAAGGGATGAATGTACAGAAAGTTGAATAAAAAGATACCCCAGTGTAAAGTA
>CANRJF010000219.1 GCA_947630855.1 uncultured Lachnospiraceae bacterium | reverse complement strand
AAGAGATAATCAAGATTTGCCACCTCTATCAGGTGGCAATACTTTTTCGGGCAGGCGAGTTATTTGCCTGATACGAAATATCAGTTTTTTTAATTTATCATTGACCGAATCATGAAAAGCATCCCTTGTTATGCTAATATCAGAAATATCTTTAACATATTTTTCTGGTACTGTGTCAATATAATATTGCACTGGCACACGCTGAAAGTTAATCGAAAACACATTCAGTGATTGAAAAAACTTATTTCTGGTAGTGCAAATTGTTTCATCCTCTGCATGATATAGGGCATTTAACAGCAATACTTCTATCAGAGGTTCATATATTTTTTTCCTATCTTTTTCAATCATAGAATCATAAACTGCTAATATTTCTGTAATGCTGTTATTATTGTCCAGTTTTTCAGTGTACCAATCCATAAATTGTCTTAACCTATTTTCCTGTGCCTTTCGGCTATTTTTTCCTGCTGGTTTTGGTTTCCATCCAACATCTTTTATCATATTAGCTACGCTTGCACCATGATATTTCTTTCCTTCATATACATAGGTCAAATTTGGTACAGAGTTTTTATCTGAATTTATCAAATTTAAGAATCTTTGCTGTTGTTCTTCTCTCTTTTTTTTGATTTCTGTATCCTCTAAAGGAACTATTATATCAAAATAATAGTTATTTAAGATGTCATTGATAAACAAATACGTTTCTATATCTGATAGCTTTTTTTCTTTATGACTTTGCATAATTTCAAGTAACTGTTTTTTATATGGATTTTCTGCATCCAAATCCATGATTGAATTTATTAAATTTTGCTTCATTTCTTCTGTTGTCATATCACACCTCCCTTAATCTATAAATCTATATCATCAAATTTACCATCTGTATCACAACAGTTTTCAATTTCAGGAAGCATAGATTCACTTCTTAATTCATTTTTTAACATTTCGTTTTCTAAATCATCTTCTGTTTCATCATCTTCATCAATCTTCACATCAAATCCAAAAGCCTGAAGAATCAGATTTTTAGTTTTAACATAATCGTATTTCCGTGTAAATTGTTTTTTGCTATCTTCTTTATATCTGGTCAAACTAAAAACTTGATTTTCAAAATCGCCAGATTTTTGCGTAATTGATAATACAGGTTTCCCTTCTATCTGAAATGTTGCGGTCTTAGTAGAATCAAGGTCATTTGTAACACTTGTATTTCTGATAAAATGAAATAAAGTTATAATTTTCCCGCTAAATTTTTTCAAACTTAAAAATGGAATATCAACTGTTTCGATTACTCTTGAAAAACCAATATTTCCACATCGGCTATATTCCAGTATAATTTTTGAACTTTTAGGGGTCTCTGTGACTGATTGCAATTTAGGGTTTGTTTTCACTTTGTTTTGTCCTTTTATTTTTGATGCAGCAGGTTTTATTGTAGTTTCTGTTTTGGCTGTGCGTGGCATAAGGTTCTCCTTTCTTAGTTTTTGGCAGATACAGAAAAATACAAACTATATTTAATTCCTGCATCTGCCAGAATAAAGAATTTTTTTTAAGATTATGTTTTCGCTTTTACCATAAGTTTCTATCTAATATCATTTTTTCATCTTCTTTTTCATCTTTAGATAAAGTATTTTTCAATTCAGTGTCACTAAAGAGTTTTGCAAATGCATGACCATTTTCTTCAAGCGTTAGCATCAGATTATATCCGCGTTTTACTAAAAAATCATTCATTTCACTTTTATCACTGCTTGTTATCAAATCCAAGGCAACGTAATAGGAAGCTGCGTAATTGTTTGTTGCTAGTAATTTATTTAGTACAGAATAATATTCATTTTTTAGTTTTCCTGTTTCATGAAAAATCTGGAAAAGCATTGTCATTAAGTTTGTTCCTGCGTCTTCACATTCATCCATTAACGAAAAATATGAGCGCATGATTTTTATGACTTTTTCCGTGTTTTGTGAAAATAAATCTCCATAAGGGTAAAAATCATCAAGTGACATCTCAAGTTGGATTAGTTCATTAAATTTTTTGTTGGCAGAATAGATATATTGTGGCAGCAGAATAAATTTTCCATTAACAGTCATTGTCAACGTGTCTAAAGTTTCTTCATATTGGTTTTCTGTTTTCATATTGGTTTCTCTCCTTCAATTCTATTTTTATTTAATTTTTTTGGTTTTCTTTTAAATTTGGCGCACCAAAATACAGCTATTTGTTTGCAATTTCTTGCACACAAATAAAACATGTTGCATATGGTATTTAGTTGCAAGTTTCATTTATTGGTTTTTGGTAATCAAACAAAACCCCTATAATGGGAATTTTAAAAAGATTTTCTGTGGATAAGAATTGAAAAAAGAAACTATTTGATAATATCTGTTCAAACCGATTAACAATCAGTGATTTCAGTTTTATGTTCCATATCATCTTAAGTCATTTTAGAAAATCTATATAATAAAGTTTAGAAATAACATTTAAAAATATGTTATCTTTCTTTTTTAGTTAAACAATTAACTTTTATGTTCCTTATTTTAAAATAAAAGTATATTTGATGTTTAATCTTATTTGCTAAAAATTAATTCGCTTCCGCTGAAAGTTCATTGACCTTACGGACAAAATATCTTGTTATTTTGGGTTTCACCCTAACCTTATTAGGAATTTCTATATCAACGCCAAAACAGGTTTTTGTTGTTTCTGGAACAACATATCCCAAAAGACTAAGACCAAAAAATAACTTAATCTGTATTGGATGCTCCAATTCCGATTCTGCCAAATGTTCTTTGATATGAGTTTCTAGTGATTCCAAGATATTTTTGATATTATTCTCTGAATATTTGGGATAATCACCTGAAATCTCTTTTATCAAATCAGATTGATTATAGGTAATCAAATTTTCCTTACGCATCGCTATGCCACCTCCTTTTTATGGTTATTTGTCAAAGAAAAAGCCCCACATTATATTAAAAAAGCTAAACTTTATACAGTGATTTGCCGATAGCAACGTGCTTTTTTCTTTTGTGTATGATTATACAATGTTGTATTTATTCTGTCAAGCCGTGCAAAATTCCATAAATCTGCATATTTATTATAATTTTTTCACAAATTTTGTACTTAAATTAAGGTCATTTTAGCAGAGCTATTTTGTATAAAAGATGTATATTATTTTTGCTTTCTGTATAAATAATTATTTTCTGAATATGATAAATTTATCACGATTTTATCTAAAAATCTCTATAATTTTACGAATATATCGGAATATTTTGTTAATTTATTGCTTATTTACACACCATTTATATGGTGTATCTTTTCAGATTTGCAGAAAAAAGTCCTTAAGTTTTAGAATTGCAAAAGGTGATAATCTAGGCTATATTTCTATCTTGTTCATATTAAATTCCCATCGACCGACAATTCAAAAAATATGCCTGATAAGCACACAAAAAGCAACTTCAAATCTTTTGCTTAAGATTAAAAGCTGCTTTAATTAACTACAAATCGCTTTATAAATCAATACCTTGCAATTTTATAACCTATTCTTTGAAATGAAATTATATAATCCACTTTTAGCCTTTCCATTGGCTATTGCCCTGCCTAATTCTTTAACATCACGCTCATATCTTTCCACGTCAACTATATGGCATGGCGGTTTCTCTTCAACAGGTGGCAGCACAAACATATATAATCCCTGTCTGGCATTGCCATCTGCTATTTCTTGACCTAATTCTTTGACATCACGCTCATATCTTTCTCTATCAACTATTGGCTTTTCAGGCTGTTTATATTTTTCTGGAATGACCTCGGGGGCATAGTACTTTCCGGCTTCAAGATTCTTTTGTATATCCTTCCATGTCAAATTAGGATTCATTTTATCCTCATACATCAGAGCTTTATTATTCCAGTATGAAGCTGGTATCTCTTTTTCAGTCGCTTCTTTTATAATCTTTTTCCCTGCTGAAAATAACCCTATAATACCTAATCCATCAAACATAATTCATGCCTCCGTTTTCTTTTTCTGATTCTGCAAGCAATTCTTTTTTGTATTTGTAAAAGGTCATTTTAGAAATCCCTGCCAATTTCCAGGTTTCCTCATTATTCAAAGTTCCTTTAAAATCACTATTATATTTTAAAATTTTTTCTTTTGCTTCAACAGCTTTTTTTACTGCAAGTTTTCTTCCGGCTACACCACCGATTTGTTTTCCGTTTAATCTGGCGGTTTCTATGCCCTCTTTAGTACGTTGGTGTAAATCCTGTACTTCTTTCTCTGATTGTTCAAACGCAAGCCTTATTTG
>CANRJF010000218.1 GCA_947630855.1 uncultured Lachnospiraceae bacterium | reverse complement strand
TTGGGAAAATTTTTCAAAAAATATGGGTTAGACCCCTAAGTTGAGATCTAACCCTATGGCTTAACTAAATGACATTGCCCCATGCCTGTAACTGTTTTTGATATACTCCGTCTGTTTATCCTTATCCGGCTCAAAAAGCATCACTCCGGCGATGTCAGGACATTTATGAACCATAAATTCATCAAAATGCAAAATGCTTTTTTCAATTTCAGACAAAGAAAGACCGGATAATGCGTTTTCTCCATTATCCGGCTCCTGCAATTCTATATTTTCAGTTGTTTCTTTGTTATTTACAGGCTGTACACCAGCTCCGCCAGCACGATCTCCTCCGCCGACTGCCTGATGCTGTTCATCTTCTGCACCCACAGCATCTGGTTCTCTGCCTTGAGTTTCTCCGTCACTCCCTCCTTCTCCATCATCTGCCCGGTCAGAAGCTCCATTCATTCTCTGCTCCGCCTGATTCTGAATGGTCAGAAGATGCTCTTTCAGTTTCCCTTTCAGGAGGAGTCCGGTGTAAACGCCCTTCTTGTGTTCCTGAAGGTAATTCTTCCTCATCAGCCCGTACTTGGTCAGCGTCCCCTCCGGCTGCTCGTCCATCTGTAACATCGGGATCAGATAATCCCCGTTCTTTTCGTATATCAGTTCCATTATGATTTCCCCTTTCCCCGGCGTTTCCGGTCTGTTCGATAGATTGTCCGTCCTGCTTTTCGCTTTCACGCTTTAAAGCATTATAGCGTGTGTCAGAGGTGTTTGCAAGTCCTTTTCCGTCTAAATTTTTAGTTTTTTCTTTTTCAGTTTTCTCTCTTTCATACACCCTGATTGCCCTGCCAATTTCCATAAGCACAGGCTTCGATAAATCGGATATGCTGTTTCCGATGTGTGATAGTGTTTCCACCGTATTAAATTCATGGATATAAGGGAACTCGATTTCCTCTGACAGCTCTTTTTCGTCCATGCCGCACTGCTTCAAAACGGTGTAGGCAATACTGTCAGCCAGTGTTTCCCGGATACGGACCCCGATATTCAGCTCGTCAAGCTCCTCCAGGAAACTTCCCTCTTTCAGATATTCCATATCTGAAGCAAGCTCCTGATAACAGTCCTGCGCTATGCGTGATGCAATCTCCCCGATCCTGTCTACAAATCCGGCATCTTTATCGGTATCCCCGTAAATCTGTTCCAGACGGTCAAGCACCGCTTCCTGATGTTCCTCTTTCATCTCCCAAAGCTGCGGGAAGCGTCCGATCCGCCTTGCCTTATGCACATCTGATATGTCAAAGACATACCGCAATCCGGTATAAGGACTCCCTTCTTCATCAATTAGTGCAATTCCTTTTGCGCCTTTGTTTACCCAGCAGTGCATTTTTTCATTCCATATCTCTATACCAAAATGGCACAAGGGCTAACAGCGCACTCATTACAGACAGTACCCAAGAGAGATAGGTCAATATCCTTTTGGCTCCGGCATAGCCCATCAATCTTGATAAATTAGACTGTTTTTTCATTGAAAAACCTCCTTGAAAATTTTTATGATATGAGAACAGAATAGCGTCCTCGAATATCCTGTTTAAGTTAGTTGCAACATTATGTAGTTAGTTTATGCTAACTTATATGTAAAAATTATAGGGCAGATTGCCCTAACGAATTTATTCGTTTTTTATTGCCCCATAATTTTCATCCACCCAGCGGTATAAAAAGCTCTCATTTCTTTCAGATAATGCTTTGCTTCTTCAAGTGGCATTTCATGTATAATCAGCTCAAAAAAAGTATTAAACATTCCTGTAATCAAGATATGCTCTAACCGTTCATCAATGGGCGGTGCAGGTCTGCCTAACTTTTTAAGAACCGCTAAATAATCATGTGTGCCTTTTGTTTCTATTTCCACCATTTCATCAATCAGTTTTGAAAAACGTGTTCCCTCCGAACGGCAAAGTATGAGCTTAAATTCATTCAAGTGTTCATAGGCGTACAAGAGCATTTCATACATACATTCGCCGGAAGTAGATGTAAGATTGTTGGGCTGTTCCTCTGGCGGGATTTCTGCAAATTCTTTCTGCGCTTTGCAAAAGCGTTGCAATAAAAAGTTGTAGTGTTCGCCTACCAGTGCTTCAAACAAGTCCTCCTTACTGTCATAGTAGCCATAAAACGCTCCCGTTGTCACACCCGCCGTTTTGACAATGTTTCGCAAAGAAGCAGACTTGAAGCCTTTTTCAAGAAATTCCTGCATAGCGGCTGAAAGAATTAGGTTTAATGTTGTCTGTTCTGTTTCACTCATTAACTCACTCCTGACTATAACAGTGTTATATATCACTGTTATATGATACGTCTTTAAGTGCGATTTGTCAATATTTTTTTCAATTTCCATTGCTATGACCACTAAAAAAACAGCAAACAAGGGATAATCATTTCCCCTGTCTGCCGCTTTTTCTTACTCTGCTGCTACAAAATCAATGCCTGCAAATTCTTCATCCGACATACCCTTTAACCGTCCAAGCACTCTCTCGGACAGCTCCAACAATACATCGTCGTCCAGATATTTTAATGCCCTGCTGATGTCCTCTATAACCTCTGTGCGGCTCTCGCCTGCAAATATACTGATTAAATTGCTTTCTTCTACACTAAATCCATTCATATCTCACATCTCCCTCTGATTTTTCTTTGCATTTTCCTGTTCTGCATGGTCTTTTCCCTGACCGGAAACAAGTGCTTTTTTCTCTGCAAGGCGGGCTTTTAAGGAAATCCTTGCCGCAGGGCGCTCCTGCTCTTTTTTATTTTCTTCCTTTTGCGCCTTTTCCCCTGCACCGTTATTCAGCACATTATCTACCATGTTGTAATTCTGTTCTTCCATTTCCTCAATCTTTGCAAGGGGCTTGTAATCTGTCAGCTTTTCAAGCAGCTCCATAGCCTTTTTTGTTTCTTCCAGCTCCGTTCCCTCTGTAACCACATCGGCAAGCCACATTGCAATGTCATGGGTATCCCTCTGCTTTAAGGCTTCTGCAAGCTCTGACACATTCTCCGTCATGCTCTGGCTGTTATCATGGTAAAGGGCGGTATCGTAATCATATGTAAAACGGTCAATCTCCACCGCAAGCTGTTCTGCAGGCGTCAGATCGGGCATACGCTTCTCCCATACCTTTGCTTCAAATTCTTCGCTCATATGTCCGTCTATCTCCATCTCCGGCAGCTTTGCCACAAGCTCCGCAATCACTTCCATAGCCTGCGGATTGCCCTTTATGTCAGGGATATATTCTAAAATATCAAGGTCAATCCTTTTCCCGGATAAAATGTCAATCCCCACATCTTCAAAAGCCTCCGTTCCCGGTGTATGCTCTATGGCATCGGGCAGCTTGTTGTCAAGACCATATCCGGTTCCACCCTTTATGACATGGTAAGCCTTTATGTTTCCTTCATAATCCTTTGAATAGGTGTCAGTAAATACCCTGCTCATGTAAACAAGGTCATAAAATTTATTACTGTCGTACCATTCCACTGTATCTCCCCTTGCCTTATGGTAAGCAGAAATCTTCATTAAACAGAGGTTGGGAAAATTGTGTCCGTCCACGTCAATCAGCCCTATTTTCAATCTGTTTCCTCCTGCTTCACGCTCTCCTCCGGTTTCGTGTTCATGATTGCATATCGGCAAAGCACGGAAAATCTGAAATCCTATATGCAGCGCCAGTGGAGCCTTGTGGGAGGGATGGCTGGCACGTTCAGGGAGATGCCATGCTTGCCTTTGCGGAAAAAATTGCAAAAGAAAACGAAGTTGAACCGTACAAGAGATTTTCCGTTACAGAAACAAGCGATGCCTTTGCACCGGGAGAAGATTTTGCCATTTGGGACGATATCCGTGATGAATATTACCATGACAGTGACGGGACGGTACACACTTTTGCGACACGGGAAGAAGCCGGGGAATATCTTAATCAGGTTGAAAAGGAAACCGACAGGCAGGAAGCGACAGAGTTGGCGTATGCGGAACGTGCAAAGGCAGAGGCAGAGCAGGACACTTCTGGACATGATGTCCAGAAGTCCGAACCAGAACCGGATTATAAGGTTGGCGATACCGTGACCATTGAGGGGACGGAGTTTATCATTGAGGATATTTCCGACAGGGAAGTGCAGCTCCGTGACCCGAAGCTGCTTTACCCGATCTTCCGGGCAGAAAGCAGGGAGAACTTTGAACGCCTGTTAGCAGAAGAAACAGAAAATATCCTGCCGGAGCCGCCCGTAACCACAGAATCAACTATCTATCCGGGGGATAAAAACGGGCTTCCCTATGATATTGTCATAGAAAAAATGCACTTTGGGGAACCGGAACACGCAG
>CANRJF010000217.1 GCA_947630855.1 uncultured Lachnospiraceae bacterium | reverse complement strand
TTTAAATAGATATTTTAAGGACAGACTACTAGTGCACTGTATCATTGATTTAGATGAGGCACATGGTAAAATTCTTACCCATAAACAATCTGCTAAGACAAACTGTGTCTGCATGGATGAAAAACCTTATCAGCTTTATTTGTCAGATGAAATGTTTCCGGATGCCGAAAAGATTATACTGGTAATGGATAATCTTAATACCCATAAAACAGCATCTCTATACAAAGCCATTCCGCCGGCTGAAGCAAGGCGGATCATAAAGCGTCTGGAAATCCACTACACTCCCAAACATGGAAGCTGGCTTGATATGGCGGAAATTGAACTTAATGTAATGACACGTCAATGTCTGTTACGTCGTATAGATACAATTGACAGGCTTAAAACTGAATTGTCGGCATGGGAAATGGAACGTAATCAGGATACAGCTAAAATACAGTGGCATTTCCAAACTGGAGATGCCAGAGAAAAGCTGATACCACTTTATCCAGTAATTGCATCTGCCACTTCTTAATAACAGGCGTGGCAGATATGCTAAATATCAATGATACAGTACAGGAGTTTGCTATGTATTATGATGAATTTGTAAAAATAATAGAAAAAATCATAAATGGAAATATTGAGAAAAATTTGCTTGGAGAGTATTTGATGGATAAGTTTGATTGTGAAAAGATATATGATTCAGATGACGAAATGGTAACAGATATATTTTTTACATTAAAACATTATATGAGCGGAGAAGAAGATATCAGTAAAAATGAGTGGATGTACTTTTTAGATTGTTTGTTAGGAAAATGTAAATATAGCATAGAAGAAAAGATGCGCATCACAACTAAGCCTCGCGCATGAGGGGCTTAAATCTTTCGTATTAGGTTAAGAAAATATTTGATACTGCACTGAGATGGTGTTTTCCTTGGCTTCGTTTTTTTTTGGTAATAATCATTTAGTGGGTTATCATGGAAGGAGCAACAATTGGCAGCAAGGAATATAGCGTGTCTTAGGTATGGTTAGCCACGTTTGGACATGTGGTTTCTGGTGGAGCAGAATTCACCGGATTGCCTTACTGTTGGCTCAATACCGGCATAGGCGACTAAAGCGGCTGAATTGCGAAAACGTCTGATATCACCAATCTCACTTAAGATACAGGCCGCGATGATAGGAGAAACATTCGGCATTGTGTGTAGGTAACAATCTTGTTTGCCAGCTCCTTTGTGAGTGTTGGAAAAATGGCAGGAATGACCGATTAACTTTCCTGAATAATTAATAATATTTCTTTCGCAACTAAATAAAAACACAGTATCAGCGGTATTTTTAGGACACTAAAAAGTCATGGAATACCGCTGATATTTTGTCTGCATTTTTTCTCTGTTTTGGTTCTTTGGCATAAAGGAAATTCTGCTCGTTTTTAGTGGTTTACAAGAAAAAACTGCTTCCAAATCGAAAAATTGACTTGCAACCTTTTTTCAGAGTTAACATTACACACCACGAAGAAAAGTTCCGTGTCCTGCGTTCTGCGGGGGTATCCTTACCAATATGTGCCGGCAGGCCAGGTCTTTATATTTATCCAGGGTATTTTTGGGAAGATGGTCTGGATAAGTATAAAGGAAAGGCGGGAAAAAATGGTGGAAGAAAAGTCTGATACCATGTATTATATAAGTATGGAGAGAACAGTAATGCTGGGAATTTTTGCAGGCGTGGCGGCAGCCGGGGCAACCTGCGGCGCAGGAGCGTCTCTTTTAGGGATAGGGGCAGCCGGCGCTGAGGAACTGTATAGCGAAAGGTATGGGATTGAAGTGATTTTTAATTTTAAACCGTTAAATTAGGAGGGAATAAAAATGGTAGAGTTACATGGTTGGGTGACAATTCGAGAAACATATGAAGCTAAATTTGAAGAAGATAATGTGGATATTGTAATAAATAAAATAAACAAAGAAATTGAAAATTTATTATGGTTTAAACCTCACATAAAGGTACAGAATGGCACATATTTTCTGGAGTTTTCCCTATTTTCAAACAGAAGGAACTCAGAAACACAAGAGATATTTAAATTGTATAACAAGATTGGAAAATTAGCAGTAGGTAGTTATGGGCTGATTTATTTGTATGATGATGAAGAAGAAGAGAAAGAAAATCAGTTTCAAGTTTTTTCGTTATCAAGGGGAATTGTACAAGAATTAAAGGATGTTTACTTATCACCGATTGTACCAATTATCGAGGATGAAGCATAAGCTGGCTATGAAATTGTTAGGCACTATTTCCCAATAATTTATAAATTATATATTATAAATAGCAACGGAGGTATCCCATGTACACACAAGACCAACTGTTAAGGATATATCAGAAGCATTGTATCATCCAAGTTTGCATACAAACGAATATTATAAAAGTAAATAAGTTATTGAAAGAAGCGACTTCCAGAGATGAAGTCATTGAAATTTTAAAAGAAATAATGGAACAATTGCTTGATGGAGCATTTATGAAATAGGAGAATACTGTGAAAATTTGGAAATTAGATTTTGAAGTAGACAAGTATGATAATTTAGAACCTATTAATGAAATAACAATTGACGAAATCCAAACATTTGACGGTCGAAGCCATGTAAAGGATTGGAAAACCCTTTCTGTTCAGAGAATGGAGCCGGAAAAAGGATTAAAATTAAGTGATGCTCCAGGTTTTTTTATGCCTGTATTTAGTAAACAGGCAGTAGAATGTTTAAAACCGTTAATCGATAAAAATGTTGAATTTTTGCCATTAGATTTTAAAGAAAAAGAATACTATGGAGTAAATGTAATTACAGTTTTGGATGCCATAAATTACGAAAGCTCACAATATAAAACTTTTAGTGATGGAAAAAAGATTATGAGATTTATAAAATATGCATTTTTATCAGAAGTAGTAGACGGTGTTCCAATTTTTAAAATACCGGATGAGAGAAGAAGATGGGCATTTGTATCAGAAGAGTTTAAGCAGGCTGCAGAAGAAAACCATTTAACAGGATTCATTTTTAAATTGGTATGGGACAGTGAAGAAGAAATATCATAAAAAGCTAATTGAAATTGCAGTAGCGCAGGTATTTCATGTATACTAGCGGTTAGCCTTATGATTTTATAAAGATATCATGGAGCCATGTGGATAAGGATTATGAAGAAACTTAATTATGTTTAATTGATGGGTATACCGCCTTAAGGGTTATAAAGGTGGTCGAACATATAAAAATATACTATTGGAAGATGGTGCACAGAAGCTGCCAGAAAGAATTAATTATAAAGAATATGATATTAACCCATATGTTCAAGGAAAGAATAGAGGTACAGAGAGAATTGTAATTGGTGATGATGGTTCTGTTTGGTATACAAATGACCATTATTATACATTTACGCAAATTGAATAGAACGAGGTGAAATAATTGATGTATAAAGATTGTTTTAATTTACTAAGAATGAAGGGAATTGAATTTGAAAAAGGGCTTACATTAGATGAATTAAAACAAATAGAAATGATATATCAGATTGAATTTCCTGGCAGCTTAAAAGAATTCTTAATGTTGGCAATGCCGGTTTCAAAAGGGTTTTATAATTGGAGAAATATTCAAGAGGATAATGTACGATTCATAAAAAAAGTGATAAATAAGCCATTATCAGATATCTGCAATATGGCAGGAGAAGTTTATTGGTGTGATGATTGGGGAGAAAAACCCGATGATGAAAAAATCATTTCGAAAGAAGTAATAGCACGATTAAAAGAAGCCCCTAAATTAGTTCCGATTTATGCACATCGATATATACCGATAGTATTAGATGAGAATCCACCTGTGATTTCTATACATGACACAGACATTATATATTACGGTGAAAATTTAGAGGATTATTTTAATATTGAATTTGGTAAGAAAACACAGGATACAATTCAATTTCAAAATATCACACCCGTACCATTTTGGTCAGATATAATGTAAACAGTGAGGGACGTCCAACGCTTGAAATTCGTAGTTTAAATGGAAGGGGAATTGAAATAAGATATGGAAAATAGTAATAGTGAAGAATGGATAAAAATAGAGCAATATGGGATGCCGGATGGAGAATTTATTGTAACAAGTTTTATTCAAGATATTGAAGGAGTTGTGGTTTTTATAAGGCTGACCAATTGATGCATTTTTGCATAGTTACCAGTGAGGAAATGATTGATATAATCTCAACATTTGAGCCAATCGTTGAAATTAGATGAAAATGATACTCCGTTGCTTGCAGCGGGGGCTTTGATCAGGGAGGTTACAAGGAGAAAATGGATGTTAAAGAATATATTAGTATAGTGAGGAAAATGCCACAGGGATT
>CANRJF010000216.1 GCA_947630855.1 uncultured Lachnospiraceae bacterium | reverse complement strand
ATACCAAAACTGATGAGGAGAAAATAAAACAGTTAAAGATAAAGGGGATTTATGATAATGGAAAGGTCGTTTTTTAGCATCTTTGAGGATATAGAAGATCCAAGAAATCGTATTCGGGACTTTCACCCGTTAGAGCGCGCCCATGGCGCGCAAACAAAGATACGGCGCAGCACCTTAAGCAGTACTGCACCGCATCCCCTACATAATTACTTCCTTATCTGGCGGCGACAAAGCTTGCATCCTCTCTTTTTTAGCAGATGTCGCGTTCGTGCTATTCGTTCATATTCGCCAATTTTGCCGCCTGGTCTGCCGCAATGCAGGCATCAATGATTTCCTGGATATCCCCGTTCATCACCTTATCCAATTTATAAAGGGTAAGATTAATCCTGTGGTCCGTCACCCTTCCCTGGGGAAAATTATAGGTACGGATTTTCTCGGAGCGGTCACCTGTGCCAATCTGGCTTCTCCGTTCCGCAGATTCCGCATCCTGGCGTTTCTGCAATTCCATGTCATAGAGTTTTGCACGAAGCAGGGCAAACGCCTTCTCTTTGTTTTGAAGCTGGGATTTTTCTGTCTGGCTGTAAATTACAATTCCCGTGGGATAATGGGTAAGCCTTACAGCAGAGTCCGTGGTGTTGACGCACTGTCCCCCGTTTCCCGAAGCCCGCATTACGTCGATGCGGATGTCTTTTTCGTCAATGTCAATATCTACTTCCTCCGCCTCCGGCATGACGGCAACGGTAATCGTGGAGGTATGGATGCGCCCCCCGGATTCTGTTTCCGGCACACGCTGTACCCGGTGTACCCCGGATTCATATTTTAACACGGAGTAAGCCCCCTGCCCGGTTACCATAAATGTAACGTTTTTCATACCGCCAATGCCGATTTCCTCACACTCTGCCAGCTCCACTTTCCAGTGCCGCCCTTCCGCATAATGGACATACATACGGTAAATTTCCGCAGCAAACAATGCCGCCTCGTCTCCTCCGGCTCCGGCGCGGATTTCCACAATCACGTTTTTGTCATCGTTAGGGTCTTTTGGCAGCAGTAAAATCTTTAATTTCTTTTCCAGCTCCTCCACCTGCTGCTTGGATTCATTTAATTCTTCTTTTGCCAGTTCCTTAAGTTCCTCATCACTTTCTTCCTCTAACATGGCAAGGGAATCTTCGATATTCTGTTTGTTCTGCTTATACTTCTTGTAAGTTTCCACAATAGGCGTTAATTCGCTTTGCTCTTTCATTAATTTACGGAAACGCACGGTGTCTCCTGCCACGTCCGGCTCACTTAACTGATTTAACACTTCCTCCAAACGGATAACCAAATCTTCCAATCTGTCAAACATAAGTTTCTTCCTTTCCTATCACAACCCGGTCTAAACCTGCCAGGTCTTTTACCACTTTTATCTCCCTGTATCCATATTGCTTTAAAAGGGCAGTAACTGCCTTTGCCTGATCGCATCCGATTTCCATCATAAGATATCCCCCGGGCTTTAAATAGTCCCTTCCCTGCCCTGCCAGTATCTTATAAAACATCAGCCCGTCCTCACTGCCGTCCAAGGCAAGATGAGGCTCAAAATCCCGTACTTCCGGCATAAGTTTCGGTATTACACCGGTGGGAATATAAGGCGGATTTGATACAATCACATCAAACTGCCCCTTAATCTGTCCAAACATGTCACTGGTTAAAAACACTACCGCCGTTTCATGTTTTCTGGCATTTTCCTTTGCCACATTCACGGCGCCCTGGGATATATCCCCTGCCGTAACTTTTACACCGGGCTTTAATTTTGCAATGCTTATGGCAATACATCCGCTGCCTGTACACATGTCTAATACTTCCATGCCGGAAGTTAAAACTTTTAATGCCTCTTCCACCAAAACTTCCGTATCCTGCCTCGGAATCAGCACATTGGAATTAACCTGGAAATCAAGCCCCATAAATTCCTGCTCCCCCGTAATATATTGAAGGGGAATCCTCTCTGACCTTTTTTTTACCAGCAGGCCAAATTCCAGCTCCTGCTCGGTTGCTGCCTCCTCTTCACTGTGGAGATAATAATAATTTTTATCTATGCGGCATGCCATTGCCAGAAGAAGCCATGCATCGTTTTTAGCATCTGCAATACCTGCTTTAAACAACTGCCTTTCTCCAAAAAGTAAAATTTCCCGATACGTCATACTTCCCTCCCGATTTATATTCCAGAGCATACACTTAAGACTGTTCCAGACCGTTATCAAAATTCTCCTTCAGGTAAGTACGCCAGTCAAATACCGCCTCCACGGAAGCAATACCCACTTCAATCATGGAATCATCCGGCTCTCTCGTGGTAATTCCCTGCAAAAGCAGTCCCGGTTTGCTTAAAAAATTGACAAACCCATTATCGCTTCTTCCCGCCAGGCGGATAAACTCATAAGAAATTCCGGCAATCACCGGTATTAACAGCAGACGAAACAAAAGCCGCAGCAGACCGGAATCCACATGAATGAACATAAAAAGCAAAATGCTGATAAGCATTACAAACAGCAGGAAACTTGTTCCGCACCGCTTATGCTGCTTTGAACTTTTTTTCACATTTTCCGGTGTAAGTTCCAATCCATGCTCAATGCAGTTAATGCATTTATGTTCCGCCCCATGGTACATGTAAACTCTTTTAATATCCGGCATCAGGGAAATCCCTGCCACATATCCGATAAAAATCACCAGCCGGAACACACCTTCCAGCAAGGCAGTCACCATATAGGAAGATATGTATTTCTGGAATAAAAGAGAGATTCCGTAGGGAAGCAGTATAAAAATTCCCACCGCCAATACAACGGAAAATGCAACCGTTGCCCCCATAACAAAATTTTCCTGCTTTTGCTTTTTCGGGGTCATCTCTTTCTGCTCTTCTTCCTCAAAAAAAGATGCGGAAAAGGTTAAGGTTTTCATCCCCAATACCAGGGAGTCTATAAAATTAAATACGCCGCGCAAAATAGGCATATTTTTAATTTTTTCATTTTGAATGATTCCTTTATATTCGGAAACTTCCACCGCAATTTCCTTGTCGGGTTTTCGGACTGCCACGGCATACTTGTCCTTATTTTTCATCATTACGCCTTCCATCACGGCCTGTCCGCCAATTCCTGAATACTTCATCCCTGTCCTCGTTTCTATATAAAAATCGTATCTGTTCAGTGCCTTCACAGATACAATGCAAAAATGCATGAAAATCGCTTCGCGATGGCATTTTTGCACACCTGAATCATATTCTTACGCCTCAAACAGCAAGTGTTCGAGGCTGTCCTGCACAGTTACAAAAAATCTTACTCCTGCTTTGGCTGATATCAACAAATGATGCGTATGGCAAAAAAGGTTGAGATTACATTAACCTCAACCTTATCATGCACTGTATATTTTACTTATTCATGCCATATTTCTTGTTGAACTTATCAATACGTCCACGAGCCTGAGCAGCTTTCTGCTGTCCTGTATAGAATGGATGGCATTTAGAACAAATTTCAACGTGAATATCCTGCTTTGTTGAACCGGTAACAAAAGTGTTGCCACAGTTGCACGTTACAGTTGCCTGATAATAATCCGGATGGATTCCTTCTCTCATGTCTCTCACCTCACACATTCTTTATTCTGCTTTATACCTGTAAATAGGCAATTTTTTACTCTGTGAAAAATTACATAAATGTACAATTTTTGCCGTGCCTGTTTACATTTCAATAAACAGCTTTATTAGTATAGCACAGGCAATGGCAATATGCAAGCCTAAATTTTTATTTTTAAAATTCCTTTACAACCTACTTTACAACCTGGTCTTTTTCACCGTCTGAATATATTCCTTGTTGCTCTTAGTCCTTGCAAACATATTTAAAACAGATTCCACCGCATCGTCAGACCGGGAGCCGTTAAATGCTTTCCGCATAATATCCACTGCCTCCTGCTCTTCCTTATCTAACAGCAAATCTTCCCTTCTTGTTCCTGATTTTACAATGTCAATCGCCGGAAATACACGTTTCTCAGACAATTTCCTGTCTAATACCAACTCCATATTACCCGTGCCCTTAAATTCCTCAAATACCACGTCATCCATTTTGCTTCCCGTATCCACCAGGGCGGTTGCCAGCACCGTTAAGCTGCCTCCCTCCCTCATATTCCGGGCTGCGCCAAAGAAACGCTTTGGCATATGAAGGGCAGCCGGGTCAAGACCGCCGGATAAAGTCCTTCCGCTGGGAGGAACGGTAAGGTTATACGCCCTTGCCAGACGGGTAATGCTGTCTAAAAGAATCATTACATCTTTATGATGCTCCACTAAACGTTTTGCCCGCTCAATGACCATCTCAGACACACG
>CANRJF010000215.1 GCA_947630855.1 uncultured Lachnospiraceae bacterium | reverse complement strand
GGGTGGGGAAAACGCAGTTATTAATTCATCTTTTTTTTCTGCTATATCTGGCACATTCTGTTTTTTCACTATTTGTAATTCATACCCTAAGGCATTGAGCATACTGCAAAAAATTTTTAAAGAAGGACTGCTTTCCTTCTTCTCAATACGTGAAATGACTTGCTGTTTACTTCCGGTAATTGATGCCAACTGACTTTGAGTAATCTTTTCCGCTTTTCGCAAACGAATCATTTCTCCAATCAATCTATATTCTTCTCTGCTGTTCGTCCACGCTTTAGCAAATGAGGGAGATTCCTGACAATGTTTTTCTATCTCTTCTTTTACATTCATTTCAACAAATGGCATACAATCAACCTCCAATCTATATAAAAACTTTACCTAATACTCTTCCAAGTTCTTTTGCCCGTTTTATTACAATTTTTTTATCTTTTATTTCTGATTTTTCTGCTTCCGGCTAGCGTGTAACAGATAAATATTTATGTAATACCATATTAACCTTCTTCCTCTTTGGTCACTTACACTTTACAACTTATTAGTTGTATTTTCAAGCAAATTTACGGAATTTTTCATTCACAGCCGTCCGTGAGAGCTCGTCCGTGCGTCCTTCTCATGTTAAATGCTGATACAAGTGGAAAACCCGTGCTTCTCCCTGGTGGTTGCCTTTTCGCATACCCTCGCGCATTCCTGTACGTAAGCATTCATGTAAACCCTCATGCATTCCTGTAAGTAAACCTTTCCGCTCACATCAGCGTGGCCTCCTAAAAAATTTGATTGATTTGGCGGGAATTTCTGGTTATAATAATTTTGAGGTCATATACCTTTTGGGAATGGCTTTTAATTTTGCCAGTGATACAAAATATGAATTCTATGTGAGCCGCCTTGTTTCTTCGCAGAAGGAACGGGATTTTGTCAATGGAACTGTCTGTTAATGAAAAATTAGAGATTATGGAAAAAGAGTACAGTATTCCGTTAGACGATAGAATAAGAGGGGATGTGAGTGCTATGTGTAATTTGTCACAGGGAATCAGGGAAAAGGGCAGAGCAGAGATAGAAGAAAAAATCATCTTAAATATGCACAAGAAAGGATATACATCTGAACAGATAGCAGAAATTGTTGAAAAGAGTGTTAGGGAAGTAGAAGCTGTCATTCAGAAAAGAGAGCCTGTACTGGCATAATCACACAGTAACTTAACAACAGGGGACTTTAGCAAGGTAAGTGATGGTGAAGAAAGTAAATATGTGGATTTTGTCAAATGATATATGTCAGAGGTTGTGAAAAGCCCCTGACATATATTACATCAGATAATAGCATTCAGAGGGAGTGTATTATAAGCCAAACTCCCGGTAGAGCTTTCTGCGGAATTTTTCGTCCACAGCCACCCGTGAGAGCTCGTCCGTGCGCCCTTCCTGTGTTAAATGCTGGTACAACTGGAAAACCCTTGTTTCTCCTTGGCGGCTGCCTTTTCGCATACCTTCACGTAAACCCTCACGCTTTCCTATACGTAAGCCCTCCTGCAAACCTTCCCGCAAACCTTCCTGTGTGCCTTCCCACTTGATTGTTTTAGCCTCATACTCTAAAATTTCTCCGCCCATAATTTCATCAACCTCCTTATTTCTTTTGGGTATTTTTCGTATATTCATCCATTCCGCCTCTGTGGCATAAATTTTTCCAGTTCCATAAAAACCCCGCGGAAAGTCCTGCCAAGTTCTTTCCGTTTTTCTTCGTATTTTTCCATTTCCGTGAATGTTTTTTCAAAACGGAAGATATAAAAAGGTAGCAAAAAAACAGTTTCTTATCAAAAATTTTTCTCAAATCATATTCCTGCACTTTCAATACCGGAATTTTGTAAGATGCGTATCGTCGTAAGGCGTATTTGCTTTCTTCTTTTTGCTCATTTATCTCCTTTAAGTATACATAATTTATTGAGAAATTATAAGGATTATGTTATTGAAAAACAAAAATTTACACATAGGTATAAGAAAAAGATTATAGGTAAAAATTACCACAGGCAGCTCTGGCGGTCAATACTTTTTCACCATACATTCAGGACAAAACATTTAGTTGCAAAATGGTACAGTGGGATGTATAATACAACTAATGGTCATCAAAAATAACAAAATCAAAGACCCCGCTGCAGGCAACGGGTTATCAAATTTGCAACACTGCAGTCGCCAAATGCCTGCAAGCAGTCAATTGGTTCGTTGCTCGTGGGAATAAAAAAATTTACAAAAACTGCAACCTTTTAGGAAAAAGAATGCTCTATTAAAATGTAAGGATGTTTATGTGAAAGTAAAAAAGGAAGGAGGGCTGTTGAAGCAATTCACGAAAAACATAAACATGAAAAAATAAAATCACAAAAGGAAAGGTGAGACATATGAAGAAAAAATTATTAACAATTTTGCTTGCCGTATGTGTATGTGCAAGCACAGTTCTCTGTCCGATAGGGGGGGGGTAATGTATATGCAGAAGAAGCTGGTACTACGGGTATACAAGTAATTGATAGTCAGACATTTGAATATGTAGTGTTGGCAGATGGTCAATCGGTAGGGATAACAAGGTTTGTTCACACAGATGCAGGAAAAACAGATATAACAATTCCTTCAACGTTGAATGGTATGAGTGTAACTAGCATAGGAGCGAGAGCATTTTATCAGTGTTCCAATTTAAAGAGCATAACAATTCCGAATAGCGTAACTAGCATAGGAGCGAGTGCATTTTATGAGTGTTTCAATTTAAAGAGTATAACAATTCAGAATAGTGTAACTAGCATAGGAGATTCTGCCTTTGCACTGTGCTTCGGTTTAACAAGCATAACAATCCCGAATAGTGTAACGAGCATAGGAGATTCTGCATTTTCTAATTGCTTCGGTTTAACGAGTATAACAATACCAGACAGTGTAACAAGCATAGGAGATTATGCTTTTTCTTATTGTAAAGGTGTAACGAGCATAACAATACCAGACAGTGTAACGAGCATAGGAGATTATGCTTTTTCTTATTGTAAAGGTGTAACGAGCATAACAATACCAGGCAGTGTAACGAGCATAGGGCAATGTGTATTTCAAAATTGTGACAGCTTAGAGAGCATAACATTTCAAAAGGGAGTAACGAGCATAGGAGCTCAAGAATTTATTGGTTGTAGCAGTTTAACAAGCGTATCGTTACCGGACAGTTTAACAAGTATAGGAGATTCTGCATTTGCTGGTTGTAGCAGTTTAACAAGCATTGAGCTTCCAGAAGGTTTAACAAGTATAGGAGATTCTGCATTTTCTGATTGTAGCAGTTTAACAAACATAACGATACCGAATAGTGTAACGAGCATAGGAAAGGGGGCATTTTTTAGTTGTGGAATAACAAGCATAACAATACCAGACAGTGTAACGAGCATAGGAGAGAGGGCATTTAATGGATGTGAAAGCTTAACGAGCATAACGATACCAGATAGTGTAACGAGCATAGGAGATTATGCATTTTGTATTTGCTACGGTTTAACGAGCATAACGATACCAGATAGCGTAACGAGCATAGGAGAGAGTGCATTTTCTAATTGCTACGGTTTAACGAGTATAACAATACCAAGCAGTGTAACCAGCATAGGAGCTCATGTATTTGATAACAGCCATAATTTAACGAACATAACAATTCTAGGCAGTGTAACTAATATAGAAGAGTATGCATTTGATAGTTGTACCGGGTTAACGAGCATAACGCTACCGGACAGTGTAACGAGCATAGGGGAGGGTGCATTTTCTGATTGTAGAGATTTACCGCGCATAGATATTCCATCCAGTGTAACAAGTATAGGAAAGGATGCATTTTCAGGGTGCGATGCATTAAAAGATATTTATTACGGAGGCACCCAGGCACAGTGGGCAGCTATTGACAATCAAGCAACATTGAGTGACAGTGTAATAATTCATTATGCTGACGGAAGTAATACTCAAAACGGAAACACAGGCAATACACCTGATAATCAAAATAATCAAAACAGCCAAAAGGCAGTAACCGCAGTAAATGTAACCTACAAGGGAAACAGCGTAAACAATAAGACATTGGCTATTAAAACGAAATCCAAATACACTTTTAAGGCAGAAGTTTCCCCCAGCGATGCAGTGGATAAGACAGTGACATGGGAATCTTCCAATACGAAGATAGCTACCGTAAGCCCCACAGGAGAGGTGAAGGGTATCAAGAAGGGAACTGCCACCATCACGGCGAAATCTTCCAATGGAAAACAGGCATCATTTAAGGTGAAGGTACAGTCCAAAGATGTGAAAGTTTCCAAGATTTCCATTCAGGCAGAAAAAAAGGCAGTGAAGAAGGGAAAGAAGCTGAAATTAAAGGCTGTGGTATCTCC
>CANRJF010000214.1 GCA_947630855.1 uncultured Lachnospiraceae bacterium | reverse complement strand
CCATTATACTATATATTGCTTATTTGTACAAGGATTTTAAGGACGTACTACTAGTCATAGCTTTAAGATATCTGCTTACTAAAGAAGATTTCAAAACATTTTATAAAGAGCTAAAGAAAATGTTTGCAGCTTATGAAAAGAAATCAACTCCTGCCAATGCAAAAAATCTCCTTACCTCTATGGGCTTTTGTACCACTTGGAAATCCATATTAAAATATAAGCCGTAATCATACGGATAGCCATTTTTTTGCCTTATTCAAACAATTCTATTGTAGAAAATAACCTTTTTTAGCGTTTAAAGTCAAAAGAAATTATTATTTTTCACTATTTTGGGCGTAAAAATTCAGTTTATCAATAACTTTAGCTACATGAAAAATAGAGCATATAGAGTTTTATGCAAACTGCATTGATTGGCTGGCTAATTCTTTTATTGTTATATTTGATTTTAATATTCAGAACTGAGCAGAAAATCCGCTATGTGCATTGTCTTAATGCCCTCATAGTTTCCTCCTGCAAATTCATCTGCCCTGAGTACATATTTCGGGTAGTTGTCGTGTATTTCGAGCAGACGGTTGTATTCCCGTTTTTCCGTCTTTTCAGAACCTGTCTCCTGTGTAACCTGAACATAAAGTTTATCGTTTTGTCTCGTTGCTACAAAGTCGATTGCGCCGTCATTTGTTTTTCCAATATGAACGTTGTATCCTCTGCGGCAAAGCTCCAAATATACAATGTTTTCAAGACTTGCAGCAACGCTGTCGGCGTTATAGCCGAGAACGCTGTATCGCAGGGCGTTATCCGCAAGGTAAAACTTCTCCTGTGTTTTCAGAATTTCCTTGCCCTGCAAATCATACCGGGAACAGCGGTGAAGCAGATACGCTTTTTCCAGCTTTTCAAGATAGCTGTACACCGTTTCGTTGTCCAGCGTCCTGCGTTCCGATTTCAGGTAGTCGGAAATCGACTTTGCAGAAAATGTTTTGCCGACATTTTGAAAGGTGTATTTGACAACACGTTCCAACTGATCTATTTTCCTGATCTGATTCCGCTTTACAATATCGGAGAAAATGGTCGAATTGTAAATATCCCGGACAATCGTATAAATCTCGTCCTGTGAATACTTCTGCAAATGCGTTGCGGGAAACCCGCCCAGGCGGACATACTCTGCAAGCTCCGTTCTCGGATCTCCAACCGTATCGTATTTTTCCTTAAACATCAGGTATTCCGAAAAGGATAGGGTAAAGATACGGAAAGCAATATATCTTCCGGTCAGGTAGGTGGAAATCTCCGAGGACATCATACGGGAGTTAGAGCCTGTTACATACAAATCCACATCAAAATCCGATACCAATGAGTTTACAACCTTTTCCCAACTCTTGATTTCCTGAACCTCGTCAAGAAACAGGTAGGTTTTCCCATCAGGCGAAAGCCGCCCTTTCAGGTGAGCGTACATCTGCTTTGCCGTCATATCCTCATATTTTTTTTCGTTGCGGATTTTTGTCTCACAGCAAGGAGAGAGTTACGCACTCTCTCCCGGTTTGGTTGTCATCAGCTTATCGTGGTTTCACAGGATTTCGCTGCCCGCACAATAAAATGAGCATACCCTCACCTGGAGAATACGCCCATTTCATACTTTTTGGCAGTTTTTACATTCCTTTACGCTACCCTATAATTTTTTAACATGTTTTCAAAGTTTGCATTCTGTCCGAAATATTTAACGGTAAGCTCTCTGGACAAGCCAAGACTTAATATCCCCAGGAAAGACTTTGCATCAATATAAGCATGCTCATACGAAATGTCAATATCAAAATCACACTGTCCGGCAGCTTTCACAAACTCCTCAACATCATCTGTATTTGTAAACTGCACTTTCATTTCTACTTCTTTTACTTCTGATTCTTTCATAATATCCTCATCATCCTTTCAAAACTGAAAATATATTATTAATAGTTTCTCCTGGTTGACGTGAATTATGCCACCTTTTTTGAGTTTTGTCAAGAAAATACAAAAAATGAAATATACGGTTTTTTTCGTTATTTCTTCCTTTTTACATTCTTTTTTATCGTTACTTTTTTCTTTTGCGCAACCGTTTTATCAAATTTTTCAGAAAATTCAAACAATTCTATTGTAGAAATTAACCTTTTTTAGCGTTTAAAGGCAAAAATAATTATTATTTTTCAACAATATTTTCCTTTTCTTTCAATTTCTTGACGAATGGCCAGTTTCCTTTTATAATCATTTATAGTCAATCAAAGACCCCGCAGCAAGCGACGGAGTATCAAACTTGCAACGCTGCAGAGCAGCGGGGTATTTGAACCTCGCGGCAGTCGTCAAATGCCTGCAAGCAGTCACTTGGCTCGTTGCTCGCGGGAATAACCCCTGGTACAAAACCAAGAGGAGGTTTTTCAATGAATCAAAGAAAAAAAATTTACTGGCTGCAATGGAACAAGCACGTTTTTCTCCTATCAGTGAAACAGCTTTTACAATCTATCAGGAATTTGAATCCATGATTTTCCCTGATGATACGGACAATTACTGCCGTCTTTATTTTTACCGCGGCGAATTTAATTTCCGCACAGGCAGATTTCAGGCGGCTATCTCCGATTTAATGCAATGCATCCGAGAGAATAAAAATCCCGGGCTTTTGTGGATTACTGCCCACTGTTACAATATTTTAGGGCTTATCCATGCATTTTTAGGCAGCGAATTTCTTGCCATGAAAAATTATCAGCAATGCCTTTCCTTATCAAAAAAGCACCGGCTATATCAGGAAATTACTACCTCTTATATTAATATCGGAGAGCTTTACCGGGATTTGGACGACGACGAAAAGGCACTGGAATATTATCTTTTGGCAGAGGCTTCCGTGCGGAAAAAAGAATCCACCGCTTACAATTTAGAAGTGCTTTGCCTTGCCTATCAGGGACAGATATACTGCCGGCAGAATAAATTTGAACAGGCGGCAGAGCTGCACCGTCGGATTGAGGAACTGATTTCCCAAAATAAAGATGTCCCCTGCTCTCCCTCCCTGTGCAGTTTCTATATCAGGCTGTTTTTTCATCAGGGAAATAAGGAAAAATTTACGGACACTTTAAATACCCTCATTGCCATGGCTGATTCCCAGGAGGATTTTGTAGAATCTTCAAAGTTTTATTATGATATCTGCAGATTTCTTATTGATATTCGTTATCAGAGGGAATCCCGGAAACTTTTGGACTGCATGGAACAGTCTGCCGCCGTTACCAGCCTGCTGATGGTTCAGTACCATATTGCACAGTTGGAGGTAAACTACTGCAAATATTTTGCACCAACGGAAAAATATGTATCTGCCTGTGAGATTTTTATTGAATTGGAAGAAAAGTTTTTCAGCTACAACAAACGCATGAAAATTATGCATATACATAATATTGAAGAGTTAGAACAAATTAAAATAGACACAAAGCTGCTGCGGGAAAAAAGCCAGATTGACCAGCTTACAGGACTGTTGAACAAACATACCATTGAAGATAAAGTAAAAGAATATCTGGAGCATCTGGACTTAGACCAGCCCGCCGCCCTTCTGTTAATTGATATGGATAACTTTAAGCAGTTAAACGATTCTCTCGGGCATCTTACCGGAGATAAAGTGCTAAAAGACGTATCCATGTTAATCACAAGCTGTTTTTCCCAAAATGCTTTCTGCGGAAGAATCGGGGGGGATGAGTTTTTAGTATGTTTCAAACATGCCGCCAGCCAGGATGCTGTCCGCAATAAGGTATCCATGTTCCAAAACCTTATTAAAAACCTGTCTTACGGGGCTGTGAAAAACTATCGGGTACATGCCAGCATAGGAGCCGCCTTTTTCGGGAAAGAATACTCCAATTATACGTCTCTTTTTGTATGCGCGGACGGGGCATTATACAATTCCAAACAACAGGGGAAAAACCAACTTTCCTTTGGAAATTGTCTGTAACAGAAAAAAGCTGCCTTTGCAGCTTTTTCTGCTATAACAATATTTTTTTTCTGCTCCTTAATAATCTTCCGCCGTTCACAATTAACAAAACCCCTGATACCACCCCGGTTACCAAAACACAAATCCCCACTGCCAGACTGCAGGCTCCCGAACAGCCCACGGTTTTATACAACTTTTCGTCCATAAAAATCCTCCTTTATTATGTTATTATATATTTTACCATTGTTTTTCCTATTATACAAATATATTAGGGACAATACCCCAGTTCCTGAAGTTTTTTATAAACCTCATCTCCTATAAGCCTGTAACACACAGAGTTGCCATGCACCACGTCCACCCGCAGGGAAGATGGAATCTCGCCGTTTTCCAAATCTTTCAAATCCTGCTCCAAAGCCTCTATACCTGCATCTTTTAACCCATTTTCCA
>CANRJF010000213.1 GCA_947630855.1 uncultured Lachnospiraceae bacterium | reverse complement strand
CTCAAAATCGGATTCACACAATCCAGAATAATTGATTGTACATACAATTCCCGATTACTGCTTGCATAAATATTTTTTAATTCCTTCTTTGTCAAACAATCTTTTAACAAAGGCAGACATGCATAAACTTCATTTTCTGTCAGCAAGTATTGTTCACAAATTGCAACAAATTCCTGTTCCACAATCTTCATTATTTTAACTGCATCATCTTCAATAACATTATCCAATGCACCATGCGTAACCTGACCGGTTGCTGTACCGCCAGCCACACTGCCAACAAATCCGCCTACTTTAGAACCTATTTTGGCTCCAACCGCCGTTCCTGCTCCTCCGGTAACAGTTCCTGCAACAGCGCCTCCTATAACAGCCCCGGTTGCATTTCCCACAACCCATCCAGCATTTCCACCTGCTATGGTTGCTCCCGTCACGGCTACATCCTTCATAAATTGTCCGCCGGATATACGCCCCCTGAATACATCTATGATATCTCCAGCCAATAATACAACTAATGAAACAGTACTGGCAATTATATTTCCTGCCAATAATTTGGATACATTGTTTATTGCAGCCGCACCATAAATATTCGTTCCATTTCTCAAAGCATTTGCAATATATGATGTTGCTTTTGCACCCATTTTGGATACCAACAAATCTGTACCTGCTCTGACAGATGTTGTTATCGAAGTCCTTGCCAGTTGTGAAGAGATAACAGTTGTCAAAAAAGAGACTCCGCCTACTTTTAATCCACTTAATGCTGCATTTTCAAGTGCTCCTTCAAAATCTTCTCCATTCCATATTGATGTAGCAAATGTTATCAATGCTGTAATACCCATGGCATCTTTTGCAATAATCATCCCATTTGCCGCGTCAAATGTCAGAGATTCGATTGTTCCTGCCTGTGCAATCTGCTTTGCCTGTGCATATGTATAATGACCTTTTTTTACCAATTTTTCTGCATCATTCGGATTCGTTACACCATCTACCTCATTATTGGCAATTCTGCGTTTCATTGCATTAACCGCATCATCATACATATCCAGTGGCACTTCAATCTGCATTGGCTCACCATTGTTTGAATAATAACGGTATTTTCCATTGTCAAAACATTCCTGTATACAAGCCGAACCATTTCTGCAATATTTGGACTGGATTTCCACTCCATTTACAAGACGGTCTGCACCGTTTTTTGCATTATCATCACCTAAAATCTGCGCATCCTTCCCATGATATAAATCGTTTATATGTTCCGCTCTTTCCGCTGCAAATCCATGTCCCTGCCGTGCCTGAAACTTGTTCATTTCATAAGTAGTTTCGCCTACACCAATATTTCCATATACAACACCCATTGTATCACTCTTTTGTGTGGAATCATTCATATGCTTCACCTGGCTTTCATTTATTGTATCGAATTTTCAAACATCTTACCGATAACTTTCTTTACTTTTTTCATTGTAATACAATGTCACTGTATATTTATACGATTATTATGCTTTATATCGCCAACTTATACAAGAACCTGAAAACATACTCCTAATACAACAAAAACTAATTTTTCCATATAATTCCTGTGCTGACACATACTTATAATATATCGACAAAAAGTTACAATATAATTATATCCCACTAAAAATTATATAGCTATAATTCATTATTTGTCAACAAAATGGGAATGTATAATTACATCAAATAGACAAAGAGGTGATTTCATGAAAGAACTTGATTTTGCTCTTATTGGACAACAGCTTCGAGAAATCAGGGTCAGCAAACAGCTAACCCAGGAATATCTGGCAAATAAAACAGATGTCAATGTTTCCCATATCAGCAACATTGAAACTAACAAAGTCAAAGTTTCTTTAACTTTATTAGTCGGGCTCTGCAATGCAATGGATGTAAGTGTTGACTACGTGTTGAGAAATGAATACCCCTCTGCCGATTCTGCTGTTGAAAAGGAGCTGTTAAATACGATAAAAGATTGGGATACTTCCAAAAAAGAAGCTATTCTTCGCCTTGCAAAAGCATTATGAAAATATCCCCTGTGATTCTTCCTCTATACCATTTTTCTTCTCCTTCATCAGCCTGTCACATTGATTAATAACAGAATAACACTGTCCTATGACAAAATATGTCACTCTTGCAAAATTTTTCTAATTTACCTCATGAATATCCAGCACGGATTCCAGATTATAATATCCTTCCGCATAAAAAAGCGTATTATGAACGGCATTTGATACTGATACGCTCAAACCCTGAGGGTCAAAAGTGCATATCACTTCCTCGTTTTCATTTAACTTTATTCCATGTGCCACATATGTTCCGTCATTTCTCCTCTCTAATATACCTGAAAAATCAATCACCCCATGACCTCCATATCCCATGACTTCTATATAAATTGCATCACCTGCATAATTGCCATCATCATCACCCATAGATAAATATACGGATGCCGTACAAATATTACTGGTACCGTCATCATAAACATATGTGCCATATGTCAATGCCTTTTCATCTGTTTCCTGGGACGGGGTTTCCGTTCCGTCTTTTATAATAATAATTGCATCGCCAAACTCCATCTCAATATTGGACAAATTGTCATAATCAGGACATTCCGCATAGAGTCTGCCACGCCCCCGCCTTCCTTTTGCAATGACTGTTGCAATCATATTATCATCTCCATATACTATTGTGCCTGTTCCCAGAGAATAGTCATCCCCATAAAATCCGGAACAATAACTGGATGCCATAATATCCATAATACCCTGATTATTAATATCCAGTTCCACATACACATATGTTTTCTGGCTTTCCCAGTCTGTCTCTTTTCCTGTATCCACCACAGTAACTTCCACCCCATCTATAAATGAAAATGTATCTCCTGCGCGGAAATATCTGTATGCTTCTTTTTTCTCTTCTTCCGTTTCAGATGCATCTTCCTTTTCTTCCCCGGAAACCGATGATTCTTTGCTCTGACTCCCGCCGCCGTTTAAATCGCCGCCAGACAATTGTTCTGCTATATTATTTAATTTCCCCGTGACCGCCATTATGACTAAAATAACCAGTCCCGTACTTAACAATAATGCAAACAATTCTAATATACTCCTGATTTTTTTCATCTTACTCCCTCCGCTTTCTCTTCGGTACTTTTCTTTATATAGAAGGATAGCATTTTAAGATGACAAAATATGTCACTCTTGCCAAAAAAATCATTTTTCCACAAAAAAAGCATTCGGGCTTCTATAATAATTCCCAAATGCTTGCATTCACTTTTTTCTCCAATCTACAATGAAAATATGGAAGTCATAAACATACTCAGGAGGCGATAAAATCATCGTCTCCTGATTTTAAATGCTTTATGGATATAATTCCGCAATTCTTGTAACTCCCACATAAATCTCGGAAATCTTATACCATGTGGGATAATCAACTACCCCTGTTACCGGCAGTCCGAATACCGACTGGAATTTTCTCACTGCCTCCTCGGTTCTCGGCCCGAATATTCCATCCGCAGAAATAGTAGGAATGGCAGGGTACGCCTGGGAAATCCTGGCAAGCTGTGCCTGCATCTGACGGACTTTTTCTCCCCTGGAGCCTACCTGTAAATTCTCCCTGGGCCAGGAAGCCGGTATGCCCGCTATTTCGTCCGCCTCATTGACGTACATGCTGCTGCCATAGTAATAACGCAAAATCTCAATAAAGCTGTATCCCTGGTCTCCTAAATATTTAGAACCCCACTGGCTCATCCAGATGGCATGTGCGTATAAACTAAAAAATACTTTTAAAATCATATGCCAGCTACTACAAAATCAACCCTATCCTATCCGCTCTTTCTCTTTATGATATTTCATTTTTATTTTCATCATCTCTAAAATTTCTTTCCTTGCTTCATCATCTAACTGATAAAAAGAGATAAGCAGGTCCGCTACGTCTGAAATAGTGTCCGAACAAATCTCATTAACATCTATTCCCAATTCAACTGCTAACTTTAAAGCCATATCAAGCCGTATGCCGGAATCTTTCTGAATAATGGAATATAACGTAGTTGCCGGAATCCCTGTTGCTTTTGCAATTCTGCGTACATTGGTTCTTTTACGCTCAATGAGCTCTTTCAATTTCTTCCCATCTCCCATGCTGCTGCCTCCATTGGCTTAACGCCTTCGATGATTGTTCCGGCAATATTCCAGTTCTGCGCCTTCCCACTTCCCTGCTTTCCATGTCAAGTCCTGTTTTTTCTCCCTGTCAAAAAATGGCTCCAGAAATACAGATAATCTTTCATATAATTCTGCAAACTCTGGTTTATTCTTTATTTTTCTTATTTTATCATATGCCTGATTAATTTCTTTTGTGTGATTTTGGAAGTGTGAAAAATCTCCTGGAGTTCTTTCTGTTTTCTCCCAAATATCATA
>CANRJF010000212.1 GCA_947630855.1 uncultured Lachnospiraceae bacterium | reverse complement strand
CTTTTACTTGTGATGCAAAAACCTCGTAGGGCAGTCTACGAGGTTTTTGCTATTTGGTTAGGCCGTGAATTGTAACGTGCTGATTGAGTATACTGAGCAAATTTAAAAGACCGCTTGATTTCCCAAACGGTCTAGTGTATAATCTACTTAGAAGTGATCGGAATTGAGCCTCCGATTGCCCTCAGTACAGAAAAACTATTAAGAATAGCATCCTAGACTTTGGACGGTACAGGGATGCTATTTCTTATTATGTCGGTCTATGTAAGTCAATGCCGTAAAAATCACAAGAAGAAGTGTAAGTAAATCACCTAAACTTATCATAGGGCATCACCCTCTTTCGTAAGACTAGAGGGCATCCATCGGAAAATCGCATCCTGCTTTCTTTTCGATTATACAATCAGATTATATCATATACAGAACTTATGTTCAATCAAAAAGAGGTAAATCTACTATATTAATAGAAGAAACGCCTCTTTTTTATGACTGCTGTTTTTTGGAAATCTCATTAGCAGCATCCTGTAAGTACATATTCTTCCAAGTCATTTTAATGGATTCTTCCTTTAATTGATTGATACGCTTATCTAAATATTTTTCAAGCCAATTCATGAGGAAATTAGGAATAAATTTCTCTGGCAATATCTGAATAATGGAAAACATTATATCCTCTAATCTGCTATGTAGATTATGGGAAAAATCTTTTACTGGTTTACGGTTTTCGATCTTAATATCTATTTAAATCAACTCCCTTATAAATTTATGCAAATTGAAAAAATCACCATATTTCATTAATAGTATAGGTCAAAGTGGAGAAATAAATAATAGGACTTGTTAAATTGACCTTATATGAAAACATTTGATTTTGTGTAAGGCAATTATTGAAACATTTATGACTGAAAAGGAACGGAAAATCTTACACGAAAATAGTTATGGATTTTGTGGAGGGTTACGGATGGAAAACAAAATATTTGCCTACATGAGAATTTCTACCAATAAGAAAACGCAGAAAGTCGATAGGCAGAAGCAGACTATTATTGAATACTCTGTAAATAACAATTTCAAGATTGATGAATTTGTGTCTGATATGATTACTGGTGGAACGAAAGCGGACAATAGACCAAACTATCATAATATGAAGAAACAGCTTAGAAGTGGCGACACGTTGATTATATCAGATGTAGACCGATTAGGAAGAAATGCGGATGATGTAATTGTGGAAATCAAAGACCTACAATCAAAGGAAATCCGTGTTGTTGCTTTAGATGTGCCATTCCTGAATGATTGGAAAAAGATGAATGATGATAGTTTGTCAAAAATGATTATTGATATATTTATCACGTTGAAAGCACATATAGCACAGCAGGAAAAAGAGAAGATACATGACAGGGTTATGCAGGGATTAGATGTGGCAAAAGCAAAAGGCAAGAAATTAGGAAGACCGGCAACAGGGGTTCCCAAGGAATTTGTAAAAGAATATAACAAATTTCAGTCGGGAGAATATGGGAGTATTACGGTCGTACAGTTTGCAAAGTTACAAGGTATAGCAGTCAGTACATTTTATAAGTATGCAAATATTCTAAAAGGGGAATGATTTATTGAGCAGCTTTGATGTTATGGAAAATTCTTGAAAATGCAGAGAATTGATAATATGTAACAGAAAAAATATGATTGGAGGAATGGATATTGAAAGAACTAATGGAAAAGGAAAATGATGCTTTTTGTATTGGAGTAGCGACAGGTATAAAACTTTATGAGAGAAAGGTTGTTAATGCATGTAAAGAAAAAACACATTTAATGATTGACGGAGATTTATACTATATCCAGGATGGCAGAGATCGGCTAAAAGAAATGATTGAAAAAATTTGTGAGTGATGGAGGAATCAGAATGAAAGTAAAATTAAAGGCATGTCCTTATTGTAAAGGAACTGCTAAAGGGCATATTAAAACAGTAGAATCCTTCAGGAAGATACACAATTATTATGTGGAATGTACAGAGTGTGGAGCGTCTACAGAACGATATAATACGGAATGTGCCTATTATCTTGATGGGAAAAGATTTTCTTCTATGACAAAAAGAGAAGCTATCAGTAAGGCGGTATCTGATTGGAATAATGAAATTTTTGATACTAAAACAAAATTATTGCATATGACAGAACAGGAAAAATATTGTGGCATACAGAGCATCTCTTATTTGAAGCGTGGCATGGTGCAATGGTTCCTATGGAATCCTTACAATGGAAAACTGCATGGAGGTTAAGGGAGATTGCAGAAGATAAAAAGCTATTATCTTTAAAAAGCGGAAAGAACTACGACTTAGGAGAAGTGGCAAAGGATTTAGTGGAAGATATGCAGGTGATGGATTTGGTGACTTCTTATCTGATGGTAAGCAGGTAAGGAAGAGCATTATAGCATTAGAAAGAGAGGTATTAGAGCAATGGATATACATAATTTAAAATTAAATGCTGCATTTACAAACAATGCAAAGAATTATCAAAGCAGACCAGTAAGAGCGGCTAAATATCAACCTGGAATGGAATCAGGATGGATGGTTTATTTTACCAATAAGCCAACGAAAGAAAAAGCAACTATGACGCATGAGGGTGTAAAATTCTTTCCTACTAAAGCAGAGGCATGGAAATACATTGATGCTGATAATAAGCAGTACATAAGAGAAAATGGAAAATTGGTGGAGGTTACAGTTGAATATGAGCCGCCAAGACCGGTATTGCATAGAAAAGATGCTGATGCAATAAACAAGGATGGTATACATTTTTGTTTTGGTGAATATGCGTTTGTGGATGATGAATCATGCAATTATGAGTTTTATATATTGGAGTGTAATTGTTGGATTATTCAGGAGATGGAGGGTAATATCCGTGTGTGGTATCCTGATGATGAGGAAACGTTTTTCGGTAAAGATAAGGATATTGTATATGAGGTTGCCGGTAAAAATGAATACATAAAAGTAGCTGTATGATGTTTGATTGAATGGTGAGCTTTAGAAAGAGGTCATGGCTTCGGCTGTGACTTCTTTTTTGTATGTTTAATTCCTAGTAAAATGATAGGTTATGGATTTCGGTGTTTACTTCGACAAATAAGTAGGGCAAAATCTAAAACCTATCAAAACAATAGGTTTTAAAGCTATTTATAGGTATGTGAGAACAGCTTGATAAATACGTGTGTTTCATTTTATTAGTGTTCGGTAAGTGTTGACTGTTTTTATGGAAAGTCTCTAAAATCCTTTATTTTTCAAGGGATTTAAGGACTTTTTTGCCATTTGGAGTTGTTCTGGAAGGTGTTGAAATCCTTGATTTATAAGGTTGTTCGTGAAATGCCAGTAAAATCAAGGGATTCAGAGGGTGGAAGAGAGGATAAGGGATTGCTGCATATTTATAGTGTAGAGTGTAAAAAGGCTTGATTTATAAGGGATTGTGGGTGATTGGGATTAGATTGTTAAAAAAATAACAATGTTCGAAGGTGGATTAAAAATAGTTTAATAATTAAAATATATTGTTAAAAATTTAACAAAAATTATTTAAATAAATACAATTGCTGTAATTACGTAATAATGATAAAATTACATTTAAAGAATTATGTCAAAATATGGGAGAAAAGATTATGAATATACTTGTGATAGGTAATGGCTTTGATTTGGCTCATGGACTGCCAACAAAGTATACGGATTTTTTGGAATTCTGTAAAGTAATAGTAGAGGTTTATTTTGCAGATTATAATGATTCAGAAAATTTAGAAGAAAGATGGAACAAATTAAATATAAGAAAAAATATAAAATTAAAGTATTTATTTAACAATCTCTATAATAATCGAGTAATAGGGGAATTTAAGCCTCCACAAGATGTTTTATCTTATTATGTATCAATTAATACAATATATGATGAATTTTATAAAAATGTAAATAATAATTTTTGGATTAATTATTTTCTCAATAATCCAATGTACCAAAAAGAAAACTGGATTGATTTTGAAAGCGAGATTTCAGATGTGATTCAATCACTGGATTATGATATGAAGCCATTTGGATTAGATTCTAATATAAAACGTATTTCCAACGAGTTTCTGAATAAGAAATATTATGATTCACGCTCCAAACTCACTTATAAAATATTAAGAAATATATTACTGGAAGATCTGGATAAACTTATCAGAGCATTAGAAATATATTTAACGGAATACGTTGAAAAAATGGATATTAAAAACTTTTCACCTGATATAAAGGATATGGCAATACAAATAAATCCAGACACACATACAGCCTTTCCTGCAAAAGTGATAAGTTTTAATTATACTAATACTTTTGAAAAAATATATGATAAGAGCAAAAGTATTAAACCTGAGTTCCCGAAAATTTTTTAGTCTACATTCCGTCTTTATTTAGCGCATTATTGTTACTGGACATTGTATCTT
>CANRJF010000211.1 GCA_947630855.1 uncultured Lachnospiraceae bacterium | reverse complement strand
GGTTACGGCAGTGATTGCCGATAAGACCACGGTGGATTTGTATAATCCCAAAACCCTCCGTTCCACCATGGGAAGCATATACCGGGTGCCCTTTGTGGCGGCGGAGGATTTTTTTGGAGTGATAGGGGAATTAAAGGAACATTCCGTCAATATATTTGCGGCCTGTTTACAGGGCAGCATTCCCTATGATAAAGGGGATTATAAAGAGGGAGCAGGATTTTTAATCGGCAATGAGGGAAACGGGCTTACCGGGGAAGCCTTAAACCTGGCGGATACATGTATACGGATTCCCATGGAGGGGCAGGTGGAATCATTAAATGCCGCAGTGGCGGCAAGCATACTGCTGTATGAGGCAAAACGGCAGAGGAAGGATTAACAGATGTTTCGTTTGTGGGCAAAAGTATTTAAGGATAACCGCATGTTAAAAGATATGACGGTGTGCAATGACCGTGAGGACACAAGAACCCATAAAGTGTTTGATGCAATGGATGAAATATGTTATGCTTTTGATTTGGGAAAACCAATCTGGTTAGACTGTAATGTGGCGGATTTTAAAAGACATGCAAAAACCAGGTTTTTTCAGGATAATTTTGTGGAACAGATTGACTTTGATTATCTGGAAATCAGAATCATAGAGGAAGATTAGATGTAAGAGGCAATTTTTATAAAAAGTGTTAAAATTCTTTTAAAAATCTCTGTAAAATGTGACATGTTGCCAATCATATGATATACTAAATATGTAATGCATAATCAAAATGGCATATTTTGTTGACATTTTTTGGGCAGATAAACGGAGGTTAGAAAATGGAACTACAACAGGCAAATATAGGGGAGGATATTGACAGTTGGAAATCAATGATATTTTTATATCAAAGCGCAATCAAGGAAGTCAGAACGAAGCTTGAGATTTTAAATGATGAATTTCAAAATGTCCATCAGTATAATCCTATCGAGTATATTAAGTCCAGGGTGAAGTCTCCGGAAAGTATTGTAAAAAAATTAAAGCGCAACGGATATGAGAGTACCATTAAAAATATGGTGGAGCATGTAAATGATATTGCAGGCATCCGTATTGTGTGCTCTTTTACTTCTGACATTTATAAGATGGCTCAGATGATTGGAAAACAGAATGACCTTACCGTAATTTCGGTAAAAGACTATATCAGGCATCCCAAGGAAAGCGGCTATAAAAGTTATCATATGTTACTGACTGTGCCGGTATTCCTGTCAGATAAAATGGTAAATACCAAGGTGGAGATTCAGATTCGCACGATGGCAATGGATTTCTGGGCAAGTTTGGAGCACAAGATTTTTTACAAATTCGAGGGGGATGCCCCGGATTACATAAGCATGGAACTGCGGGAATGTTCTGAAATCGTATCCATATTAGATGACAGGATGCTCAGCTTAAATAAAGCAATTATTCAGGCAAAAAAGAGACAGGAGCAGGAAGAGAGAGAAAATGAGGCGGAACGTTCCCCTGGCATGAGAAATACAGGGAATGAGCAGAGAAAAACGGAAAAGGCAGTGGGACGGACAGCCTGACTGTACATATATTTTTAGAAGAGGAAGGAAGAAACATGTTATCAGAAAAAATTGAAAAGGCATTGGAGGGCAGTTCTGCCATAAGAGCCATGTTTGTGGAGGGAAAAGAGCTGGCAGAAAAAATAGGAGAGGAAAATGTGTTTGATTACAGCCTGGGAAATCCGGCTACACCGGCTCCCTCATCCTTAAATGACACCGTAAAAGATTTGCTGGATAAGGAGGATCCCCTGGTGCTTCATGGCTATATGTCCAACTCCGGTTACGAGGATGTGAGGGCAGCCATTGCAGACAATTTAAACCGGCGTTTCGGCACAAAATTTGCCTGGAAAAATATTATTATGACGGTAGGCGCAGCCGGCGGCATGAATGTGGTGTTTAAAACGATTTTAGACCCGGGAGACGAAGTCATTGCCTTTGCTCCCTTTTTTGGAGAATACAGAAGTTATGTTTCCAATTTTGACGGGGTACTGGTGCCTGTGGCACCGGATTATGATACCTTCCAGCCGGATTTGGAGGCTTTTCGGGGGGCTGTTAATGAGAAGACAAAGGCAGTGATTATCAATACCCCCAACAATCCTACCGGGGTGGTTTACTCCGATGACACGATGAAAAAAATAGCCGGCATTCTTTTGGAGAAAGAAAAAGAATATGGCAAAGATATTTATATTATTTCCGATGAGCCTTACCGGGAACTGGTATATGACGGGGTTAAGGAAAATTTTCTGACAAAGTACTACCACAACACGCTGGTGGGATATTCTTTCAGTAAGTCTTTATCCCTTCCGGGAGAGCGTATCGGCTATCTGGCAGTGCCGGATGAAGTGACGGAGGCAGAACATATGTTATCCGGCCTTGAAGTTGCAAACCGTATTTTGGGATTTGTCAATGCCCCTTCCCTTATGCAGAAGACAGTGGCAAAATGTGTGGAGGAAAAAACAAATCTGGAATTTTATGATAAAAACAGAAAAGTATTGTATGAAGGGCTGACAAATTTAGGCTTTACCTGTATTAAACCGGAGGGGGCATTTTACCTGTGGTTGAAATCTCCGGTGGAGGATGAGCAGGAATTTGTGCGTACTGCAAAAAAATATAATCTGATTCTTGTGAAAGGCAGCGCCTTTGGCTGCGGCGGATATGTCCGTCTTGCCTACTGCATTGCCCATGAGAAAGTGATACGTTCCCTGGAGGCTTTTGGAAAGCTGGCGGCAGAATACGGACTGAACGGACAGGGAGAATAGAGATGGCAGGTTGGGAAGATAATATACGTAAAGTAACTCCCTACGTACCGGGAGAGCAGCCGAAAGAAAAAAATATCATAAAGCTAAATACCAACGAAAATCCATATCCTCCTGCCCCGGGGGTTCTTAAGGCTCTAAAAGAGATGGAGGGGGATTTGCTTCGGCGTTATCCGGACCCGGCTGCCACAGAACTTGTGGAGGCAATTGCCGGGTATTACGGGATTTTGCCCGGCCAGGTATTTGTGGGGGTTGGTTCCGATGATGTGCTTGCCATGGCATTTCTTACCTGTTTTAATTCGGGAAAACCAATTTTGTTCCCGGATATCACCTATTCATTTTATGATGTGTGGGCACAGTTGTTTGGGATTCCCTATGAAGTGCAGCCCCTTTCCGGGGATTTTAAGATTCTTACCGGGGATTACAAAAAAGAAAACGGAGGCATTGTTTTTCCAAATCCCAATGCCCCTACCGGACGGCTTATGCCCTTAGAGGAGATAGAAGAGATTTTATCCTGCAATTTAAATGTGGTTGTGATTGTGGATGAAGCATATATTGACTTTGGCGGGATATCCGCATTGCCGCTGCTTAAAAAATATGATAATCTTTTAATTGCCCAGACCTTCAGCAAGTCCCGCTCCATGGCAGGCGGGCGTATCGGATATTTGCTGGGAAATGAAAGGTTAATCCGTTACATTAATGACTGTAAATATTCCTTTAACTCCTACACCATGAACCAGACTTCCATTGCCATGGGTGTAAAAGCCATTGAGGATAAAGCGTATTTTCTGGAATGTACAAAGAAAATCATAGACACCAGGGAATGGGCAAAGGAAGAATTTTCAAAATTAGGATTTGTTTTTGCAGATTCCATGAGTAATTTCCTGTTTGTTACCCATCCCCGACATGACGCAGAAGAATTGTTTCTTGCCCTGAAAAAGGAGGGCATCTTTGTCCGTCATTTTTCCAAACCGGAGAGGATAAAAAATTATTTAAGAATCACCGTGGGCAGAAGAGATGAGATGGAGCAGTTGTTTGCATTTTTAAAAAATTATAAATCTTAGGAGTGATTATGTTAAAAAAGTATTTGATTATATTTTTTATTTCTATGGTTCCGCTGGTAGAACTGCGTGGGGCGATTCCTTTTTCCCAGGGCTTTGGGCTTCCACTTCTGCCGTCTTATATTGTGTGCGTCATCGGCAATATGCTGCCGGTTCCCATTATTTATTTGTTTGCCAGACGGGTTTTGGAATGGGGGGCGGATAAACCGCTGATTGGCGGATTTTTCAGCTTCTGCCTGGAAAAGGGTGAAAAAGGCGGGAAAAAATTACAGGAAAAGGCTGGGCGGGGATTATTTTTAGCCCTTTTGTTATTTGTAGGGATTCCCCTGCCGGGCACAGGAGCCTGGACAGGAACCCTGGCGGCAAGTATTCTTGATATGGATTTTAAATCCAGTGTGACGGCAGTAATGCTTGGTGTTCTTCTTGCAGGGATTATTATGGGAGTGGGAAGCTATCTTACCATTGGCCAGATTTTCTCTTAAATCAGTTTTTTCTTTTACGTTACAATTCACGGCTTAGGAATGCGCACTTGCTGCGCATTCCGTAAGAACATGATTCAGGAGTGAGGGGCGATTTTTGCGCA
>CANRJF010000210.1 GCA_947630855.1 uncultured Lachnospiraceae bacterium | reverse complement strand
TTGACGGCAGAAAATATGATAAAAATAGGCGGGCTGTCGTTAGAGAACATAGCATTTTGTTCCGGGCTTCCGCTGGAGGAAGTAAAAAAGCTGAAGGAAGAAATTTCAGAATTTTGATAAAGCCCCTCTGTGTCTGGCAGGGGAGGCTTTGTTTCCTTTTGGATATGATGTCCAGAAGTTTTAAGTATTTTTGTAGCTACAATTTATAAAATGCACAAAATGAAATGTAATAAACTGTAAAGAATACACACCAAATAATGTAGTTGACGAAACACAAAATGCAATGTATAATTTAATAAAAATAGTTTGGAGGTGTAAAAATGCTGGTATACAAATTTAATGTTCTGCAAGCCTTGAGAGATAGCGGATATAATACAACAAGATTGCGGAAAGAAAAGCTGTTAGGAGAAAATAGTATACAATATTTGAGGGAAAATAAAATGGTAGGAACAAAAGCATTAAACAGCATATGTAAATTATTGGATATGCAGCCTGGAAATATCATCAAATATATAGAAGAGTAAAAACATTAAAAATAATGTAAAAAATCTATTGACAATACACAAAAAATAATGTATACTAATAATTGCCAGGAGGAAAACAAACGGCAATAACCCAAAAGGGGGAAAGGAGGAAAAATGGAAGACATGGGAATGACAGACAATCAGTGGAAAGACAATTTAAGAGGACAGCTTGAGAATTGGGAAGACGTCGAGGAACTATTAAAGTCAGGAAAAACAGAGGAAGCCTTAAAAAAAATCGAAAGAATTAAGGCGAGAATCACAAAAGGCTTGGAAGATTAAGCAGGGAAATGATAAGGGGGAACGGCTCTACTGCCGTTTCCTCCATCAAGAGATAGAATACCAGATAAATACGAATAAATCAAATAAAATTTTATGGAGAAATAATATGAAAAAGTGGAGCATAATAGATAATTGCGGGACAGATGAATATTTGACAGTATGTGAAGGCCGTGAGCAGGCTATTGAGAAAGCGGATAGTGAATGGAATGGATTTACAGCAGCGGACAAAAAGAGAAGGAAAAGTTATATGGTAGGGCTTATCAATGTTGATGAAAACGGCGATTATTATATGGAAGAGAACGGAAATATAGATGCAGACATTTATGAGGTAGCTAAGGAATACAAATAAAATACGTATGAATTGAAAAGAACGGAATTTACCACCGTTCTTTTTCATTGCAAAAAACGGAAAATGGAGGAAATTGAGATGCGACAGTAAATGTTTGATAAAAATAGAATTTAAAGCATACTTTTGGACATTATGTCCAGAAGTTCCATATGTTTTTTCTTTTATAGTAGCCAAGACAGAAACAAACCCTGTCAGTTTACGGGAAAATAAAGCCCTTAAGCTGGCAGGGTATTTTTCTGCCATGGAGTAAAAATGTGGCCAATAGTCACTATAAATTAAAAAAAAACTTATGTACCATAATAAATGTGCGGCAGACATAAAGGAAAGGGGGACATATATGCCGGAAAACACAGGGAGAACCAATGCATTAACCAATGAGGAGAGGATTAACCAGCGCATAGAAAGCAGCATTAAAAATGACGGTATTGCCGATGGCATGGCAGAAAAATTTTTACACAACGAGCAGGTAAAGATGCCGGCACTGCGTTTTGCCATGCTGCAGATGCTAAGCAGTGTGGATGAAAGTTATGCACAGCGTTATTTTAACATCCTGGCATACCTGGAAGCAAAAGTAAGAGAAAAAAAACTGCTTTTAAGTGAAATCGGGGATTTGTCACAAAGCTATTTTAGGACGGTGAAAAAATTGTATGATGCGGGCTATCCGATGGAAAAACTGGATGAGTTCTTATCAGACAGGCTTGGGGAATCAGGAGGGGAATATCCTTCACCCTGTGAGCTTAGCGGGCTGTGTGTATCTTTTCAGGAAGAGAGGAGACAGACATGGGAAGAAAACAAAAAAGCCGTCCTGAATGCAGGGATTTCCATGGATAAAATACAGGAGAAATTACAATCCATACAGTCTGTCCTGGAGGTGCATACTGAATCTATGAAGAAAGACCATGGCGTCATCCTGGATATGGAAGAGGAAATCTGTAAGATGCTGAAATCTTTAGAAAACACCATAGACCAGCAGACTGAATCCGTAAAGGAAACCGGTGATGAAATTCTTAAGAATGGCCGGAAACTGGAAGAATATGCAGAAACGGCAAAAGAAGAGAGGAAGCATGCAGAAGGAATGATTTTACAGTTAGAAGAGAAACTGGAAAATGCAGCCCCGGGCATTCCGGCAGAGGAGCGGGAAATCAGGGGAAGGCCGCAGGGCATTGCGGCATTTTTCAAAAGGATTCGGGAAAGGGCAGATAAGAAAAAGCAGGGAATGGACAGTTCTCCTCCAGACATCAATGTAAAGGGACTAATTTACCTTTTAAAAGTGAATAACTGTCCGCAGACAGTAAGGGACAAAGTCAAAAACGCCCTGAATGCAGGGGTATCCATGGAAGAAACTTATCTGGCAGTCCAGGATGCATATAAGGAGGGAAGCGGTAAAGAAGAGATGCTTATAGATGTACTGGATATATTAATTTTATGCCGGAGGCAGAAAGGAGCGGATGATAATGAGTGAAATAGACGAAATGACCCAGATGACCCGCCTGGAAGTGGAGATAGGGGAAAAGGCCCTAAAGTACAGTATTGATACAACCAAATTTATGTATTCAACCTTAAAAAAACTTGCCATGTTTTTTGCGGGGCTTAAGTATGCAAGGAACAAGGGCCTTACCAACATGGATAATCTGGTGAGAAAGACCGGGGGGAACACCCAGCTTGTGCAGATACCGGATGAACTGCAGAATGATTTTGAGGAGTTTTGTAAAAAACATGGGATACTGGCCTCCAAATTATATGATTTAAACCTTAAGGACGGGAAAAAGCAGTATGCCATTGATGCAAACATGGGAGATATGGTTTTTAACCAGTTTGCCGTTTCCGCAGTGGAAAAATATAAAGCAAACAGCCAGGCGGGGGCATATAAGGCCCGGCTGGAAATCGTGGGAATGGAGCTTAGGGAAGAATACCGAAGGCTGGACGAGGTGAAGATGCTTTTAGAGAGAATGCGCCACGGAATGCCGGAGAATGAGACGGATGCCCTGGCAGAAGCCCTGGGTTATAAAGACGTTTCAGATGAGGCTTTCCTGGACTACATGGAAGAAAAGTACGGGGAGTTTACCATGGAGGCATGCATAAAGGAGGCGGAGGAGCATTACGCAAAAACTTCCGACAGGACAGACTGGAAAGAAAAAGAATTTACAAACGTCCAGGGAAAGTATGAGGCAGAGCTTTCCAGGATAAAAAATCCGGTTACGGCAATTTCATGGGAAGATTACATAAATTCCAATAAGTGCAGCCTGGATGGATTTGAAGAAATTACAAAAAGGATGGCACATGGAAAAGATGAGGGAAATTATGAGAAAGTAAACGCAGCGGCTGCATTTGAGAAAAATACAATAGATATTCCAAGGACAGCGGCGGACTATTCTTACTGCCCTGACAAGCCGGACATAGTTATCAAACGCAGATACAGCCCTGAGCATGACAAAGAGAGCGGGCGCATTGAAGGATGCAGCCATGTGCTGGAGTGCGAAGCGGATGGAAAGAAGCTGTCCTTTGATGACAGCGGCCTGTACGGGGCGGCATACAAAGAAGGATTAGAAAATTTCTTAAAAGAAGCAGGGCTTTCCATGGAGGATGAGTTCGTGACCATAGAGGATGACAGGGAATTTGAGAAATACCGGAGCGTGGATAAAGAGATTAAGAAGAAGGAGGCAGAGGAACGTAAAAAAAAATATGATGATTCAGTCAGCTTTCAAGAGTTATCGGAGAGAATGAAGGACAGTGTTAAAGGGAAAGATTTGGCTTTTAACAAGACACCAGCAGAGAAGAGTGAGGCGGGAGAGAAATCCATGGAAGAGAAGAGCGAGGCAAGCGGGAAATCCCCGCTGGAGGAAGAACTTGATAAGAGGCACAATGCTTCCGTGGAAAAATATAAAAGCGAGAGGGAGCGGCGGTTAAAAAACCGGGATTACGTTTATACCATACAAAATCCGAAACAGGATGTGTTTTTTGTAAAAGGGGATGAGGGAATCATCCGCGTAAACACGCCGCTGAATGACGGGCGGGGAAATGGATTCTGTATCATGGAATTTGACAAAAAAGATATAATCAGCAACCCTAACGGTTCCTATTCCGTTTATTTTAATGAAAATGACATGTTTAAGATGTATTCCTATGATGAAATCAATAATGACGGCACGTTAATCGCATCAGCTTCCCCCAGGACAATCATGGCGGATTATTTGAAAAGTTCCACTTACACAGCCATCAACTTTAAGGAGAGGCAGGATAAACAGGATGGCATGGGAATGGAATTTAAAAATGATACCCGGATGAG
>CANRJF010000209.1 GCA_947630855.1 uncultured Lachnospiraceae bacterium | reverse complement strand
AGACCCAGAGGCAGATATGTATGCAGCATTTTATCCATTGACCCCTGAAAACGAATCACGGGCGGAACGGTTTGTAGGGATTATCCGTTCGTTAATAGAACAGGAGGATAAGCTCTGCCAATTTGTGAAAGAGGAAGGTGACAACATAGAGTGGGATTAGTGTTATGATTTCTATATTAGGAGATTTGGGTATTAAGTGTCAGGAAGATTTGAATTGATACGAGGTGAAAGTGAAATGTTGGAGAGATTTTCTCATGTGGAAAAAATTAAGAGAGGTATGTCTTCTGATATAAAATATAAGGTGATTAGCGATGACGGGGATGCACTTCTATTGAGGTTGTCTTCAATGGATACATATGACGCCAAAGAGCAGGAATACAACAGAATGGAGAAACTATATCAAAATATGATTTCAGTTCCCCGTCCAATTGAATTTGGCAGGACAGAAGATGGAAAGATGGTATATTCATTGACAGCCTGGGTAGAAGGTGAGATGCTAGAAACAGTTCTGAAAAAGAAAAGCCGGAAAGAACAGTATGCCCTTGGTGTTACAAGTGGTAAGCTTCTAAAGTCAATTCATTCTCTGCAGGAATGTGATGTAAGTGAGAACTGGCTTGAACGGTATTTAAAGGTAATAAATCCGAGAATTTGTGCATTTAAGGAAGAAGGCATTCCTTTTGAGGGAGATAGCTGTATTTTGGATTATTTTGAACAAAATAAGGGACTTTTGGATTCAAGACCCCAGGTGTTTTTGCACGGAGATTATCATATGGGAAATATGATTTTGTCAGAAAGTAATGAGATAGTGATTATTGATTGGGAAAAGGTAGATTTTGATAGTGTTGGTGACCCATGGTATGAATTTAACAGAATCGGAACAGAGTATCCTGGTTTTGCGAAAGGTCAGATTGACGGATATTTTGAGGGAAATCCGCCAGAAAAATTTTGGAAATTGTTGGCGCTTTATATCTCTGTAAGCGCGATTACTTCAATTGTATGGGCTAAATATTTTGCTCAGGAAGAATTGGAAAATATAATGTCGTTAAATCGCAGCGTTCTTACGTGGTATGATAATATGAGTAATCCTATTCCCACATGGTATAGGACAAATAATTGAGATTTTTATGGAGGGAAAAAATATGTGGTTCTGGTGGTTTATGTTTGTTTGTGATTTACTTGTCCCAATACTTATGATTGTTGCCGGAAATATGATGTGGAAACATTCTCCTGAAAAAATTAATGGAATCATTGGATATCGGACGGCGCGTTCCATGAAAAATAAAGACACATGGAATTTTGCCCATGATTATTGCGGACGTTTGTGGTGGAAAATAGGTTGGATTATGCTGCTGCCCTCCATTGTAATACAGATTCCTTTTTATCATGCTTCAGAGAATATAATTGGAATACTTGGGGCAATTCTATGTACAATACAATGCATAGTTCTAATAGCATCTATTTTTCCCACGGAAAGAGCCTTAAAAAGAACTTTTACTGATGAGGGAATGCGAAGATAACTGCCGAAAGCTGATTCTATTACACGGTCATGAATAAAAGTCCTGGGAAAACAAATTCTGTTTTTCCAGGGCTTTAGGCTGTAAATTTTTATTCGTCAATGGAATAGTTAGGAGCTTCTTTTGTAATATGGATATCGTGAGGATGGCTTTCTTTTAAGGAAGCTGCCGTAATCTTTACAAATTTTGCCCGTTCATGCAATTGTGGAATGGTGGGGCATCCGCAATACCCCATACCGGAGCGGATACCGCCCACAAGCTGGAAGATGGTGTCTTCCACACTGCCTTTGTAGGCAACACGTCCCTCTACTCCTTCCGGTACCAGTTTTTTTGCATCTTCCTGGAAATACCTGTCTTTGCTTCCGTTTTCCATAGCAGAAATGGAACCCATGCCCCGGTAAACTTTATATTTTCTGCCCTGGTACAATTCAAAAGTTCCGGGAGCCTCATCACAGCCTGCAAAAATGCTTCCCATCATGCAGACATCTGCCCCTGCCGCGAGAGCCTTTGTCATGTCACCGGAATATTTGATGCCACCGTCTGCAATTACAGGAATGTCGTATTCCTTTGCGGCTTCGTAACAGTCCATAATGGCTGTCATCTGGGGTACGCCGATACCGGCAACCACACGGGTGGTACAGATGCTTCCCGGGCCGATACCTACCTTTACGCAGTCAGCCCCGGCTTTAATTAAATCTCTTGCCGCATCGCCGGTAGCAATATTACCGGCAATTACCTGAAGGTCGGGGTATTTTTCTTTTATCTGCTCTAAGGCGGTAATAATATTTTTAGAGTGGCCATGGGCGGAATCTAACACAATCACATCCACATGTGCCGAAACAAGAGCATCTACACGGTCCATCATATTGTGGGTAATTCCCACGCCGGCGCCGCACAGCAATCGTCCCTGGGCGTCTTTTGCAGACAATGGGTACTTAATCTGCTTTTCAATGTCTTTGATGGTAATAAGTCCTCTTAAGTTATAATTTTCATCCACTAAAGGAAGTTTTTCTTTTCTTGCCTTTGCTAAAATTCCTTTGGCTTCTTCCAGGGATATTCCGGTACGGGCAGTAATCAGCCCTTCAGAAGTCATGGATTCCTTTATTTTTTTAGTGAAATCCGTCTCAAATTTCAAATCTCGGTTTGTGATAATGCCGATTAGTTTTTTGCTTCCTGTCTCTACAATGGGAACACCGGAAATACGGTACTTTCGCATTAAATTTTCCGCATCCTGCAGGGTATTTTCCGGATTTAAGGAAAAGGGGTCGGTAATAACGCCGTTTTCAGAACGTTTTACTTTGTCAACCTCATCCGCCTGTTCCTCAATGGACATATTTTTGTGGATAATGCCGATGCCTCCCTGCCTCGCCATTGCAATAGCCATTCTGTGTTCCGTTACGGTATCCATACTGGCGCTCATCATTGGAATATTTAACCGGATGCTTTTTGTAAGCTGTGTGGATAAATCCACCATATTTGGTGTGATTTCCGAATACTGGGGGATTAACAATACATCATCAAAAGTAATGCCTTCGCCGATAATTGTACCCATTTTTAAGTCCTCGCTTTCTATGGTTGTGTAGTTGTTCTCAAACAACAAGTGTTTGAGGCTGTCCTGAGTTATATTTAATTCATGATTTTAGCAAAAAAAGAATAGAATGTCAATTTGTCCAGAGGATTTTTCATGTCCATTTTTTCAAAAAAATTTTTTTATGAAAAATTGAAAAAAGTACTTTACAAAATGAAAAAAACGCGCTATTATAATCACATCTTTTTTATCTTTTTATGTATCAATATATTTTTATGTATCAGTGTATCGACATTATTCCGGTTTTTATAATTTTACAGAGGAGGAATGCCTTTGCGGGCAGTATTTTTCGGGTTAGGGCCCGGTGTAGGCACAAGTGCCAACATGCAGCTTGCAGCTTTAGGGACAGATTTCTATTCTTCTTTTTATGCAGGAGAGAATAGGGAGCAGGTGCAGTTTATTGACTGCAAATGGCAGGATGGCCGGGAAATATTTCGGCAGACCTGCGATAAAGATTTGCTTGTTGCAAATATATCCCTTACCCCTTTCGGGTTAGAGGAATTTTTTCTAAATCATTCAATTGTTCACAAAAACATCATTTTCCTTATCGGAAAATACCACAGAAACAGTAAAGAAGAATTGCAGTATCTATCCAGGCAGTATCGGATTCCCTTGGGGCGAATCTGTTCAATCCCTTATAGCCAGCGTTTTAAGCTCGCTTATGAAAACGGGCATATTTTAGAATACCTTAACTGGCAGCAGCAGACGCCTACTTATGAAAACTGGGTGTTCGGGCAGAGTTTAAGGGAGCTGCTCTTTGCAATTGCAAAATATAAAAACAGAAAAGGAGAAATTTATTATGGATGAAATTTTTAAACAGTACGGTTCTACAATTATTGCGGTTTTAGCAATTATTGCAGTGATTGGCATTATTACGTTAGTGATTGGAAACGACAATACCAGTGTTGTCTACCAGGCATTTTCCAATTTAATCAAAGATTTTTATGACAATGCCAATGCAGCGGCAGGCATTACACCGGCGTCATAGGAAAGGCAGGGTGGCATCTATTGATAAGTACGGAAATTCAAATGAACCCTGAGGCATTTGGGCCTCTGTATCCATATATTATGGATTCCAATATTACGGATATTGATTTTAACGGAGAAGATTTGTGGATTGTAACCACAGAGAACAGAAGATGCAAAATCGATACCGCAAAAGAAAATATAACGCCCTCATTTTTGGAACAGTTTACAGGAAGGATTGCCAATGAGGTAAGCCGGGGATTCAACCAGATGGAAAATGTGCTGGAAGCAGAGACAGGCCATCTTAGGATTACCATTGTACATGAGTCCGTGGCATTGACGGGAAGGTCATTTTGTATTCGGAAATCACTGCCCAAAGTGCGTTTTTCCCCGGCGGCTGCTTTAGAGGAAGAATACTGTTCCATAGA
>CANRJF010000208.1 GCA_947630855.1 uncultured Lachnospiraceae bacterium | reverse complement strand
AAAACCATAAATGTAGAACCTGCAAATACTAAGTAATTTATGAAATACTGTTATTGCGGTAGTCTAATAATTCCAGGAGATGCCCGATTCGTGCCAGCATAACACCGCTGACAAAGGGTTTTTCCATAATATCCACGGCGCCTTCTTCAATGCATCGGTTCCACTGGTCCACATGGTTGTTGGCACTGACGAACATAACCGGAATATCTTTTGCGTTTTCCGATTGCTTTAGCCGGGCAAACACTTCAAATCCGTCCATTTCCGGCATGTTAATGTCTAAAAGGATAAGGTCGCAGGTGTTTTTTTCAAAATATTTCAGTGCCTGGGCGCCGGAGATGACTACGGTTACTTTATATATATCACCTAAAATGGTTTTAGCTGTTACAAGATTTGTTTTATTGTCATCTATAACTAATATATGTTTCATATGATATTTCCTCCTTTTTTCAGGACAAAAAGTACCCCGAAAGCCTCCGGTCCGCAGTTGCTTGATACAGTGGCGGATGCGGAGTTGACAATGATTTCCTGAAATTTGCAGCAATCCTGTACTGTTTTTTCTATTTGCTGGATTTTTCTTATGGGGCAGTTTGCATGGGTGATAAACAGGCAGTTTTTTTGGATTCTTTTCCTGTGGCGAAGCTGTTTTTTTACATAACGTCTGCTTGCCCGCTGATAATTGCCGATTTCCAGTCCTTTTAATGTAAGCACGCCATCTTTCATATATAAAATAGGATGAAAGGAAAAAGCATTGCAGAGATTTCTCACATGCTTGTTGATTTTCCCGTTGCGAAAGAGATAATCCGCATTTTTTACCATAAAAGAAGTGGAGACAAGTGATTTCATATGTTCCAGTTCATCTAAAATCTCTTTTGTGCTGCATCCTTCCCGGCTCATTTTGGCGGCTTTTATCACCATAAAACCCATTCCTGACGAGAGATGTTTGGAGTCAAATACATGTATTTTCATGCCCTGCGCTCCCATTCTTGCTATGGCAAGGGAAGAGTTGTTTACGGAATTGCTGATGCCGGAACTTATGGCAATATGAATGACCTCGTCGTAATCTTCCAGCTTTTTCTGGAAAAAACGTTTGTATTCGTTGGCGCCTGGGGCTTCGCTTTTGGATATGGTTCCGCCGTTTTCCATGTATTCTAAAATATTCTGGGCATTGATTTCATCCGTATCCTTAAAACAGCCGCTTTCCGTGTATATATGAAAATATATAATATCTACATTAAGTTTTTCCAGTAAATCTTCAGGCAGGTCACAGACACATTCTGTTGTGATGCACTGTTTAACCATGTTTATCCCTCCTCCAGTTTCTGCATAATCAGCGCCGCATTCCTGCAGGCTTCCTCATATTCAAAATCTTCTATGGCAGTCTTTACATTTTCAAAATAAGGCTTTAAGGTTTTTCCCATATAGGCATATTTAAAGGCTTCCTCACATGCATCAAGAATGGAATCGCTGTCGAATGACTCGCCTGCTTTTTGTATTTTCTCTATAATACAAAGAAGTTCATTTTTGTTAATTTCCGTCGTTTCAGAAGAAGATGATGCATCATTCTTTTTCGTGTTTTTCTCCAGAAACATTTGACCGGCAAGGAGGACTTCTCTGTACAGTTCCAGCATGGATTCTGTTTTTTCCGCCAGAAGTCCGTAATTTTCTTCCCTTCCTGCAGATTCCAGTTCCTTTGCCAGCTCAGAAAGTTTTTTTGCACCGATGGCAAGGGAGGAGCTTTTTAGTGCGTGGACTTCTACAATATAGTTTTTCCATTCTTTATTTTGGTATGAGCTTCGAATTTGTTCCAGTTTATCCATGCCCCGCCCAAGATAAGAAGATAAAATATTCATATAAGCCTGTACGTTGCCTCCTGTATAAAGCAGGGCGGTTTTTATATCAATAAGATTTTTTAATCCGTCATCTTCTAAAGAGATTGTTTCCCCAGGCTGTAAATTTTTTATGGTATGTTCCTTAGGGGAATGTTTAAAATTTTCAGCACTTAGAAGGGAGGCGATGGTCAGGGCGTGAAAAGGCTTATATATGCATTTTATGTTGGGAGAAACAGAAATAGCATTCTGTCTGTCCTGGATAATCACCACATTTATGTCATTGGCAAGGTTATCAAAATAGTTCTTTTCATTTAAATATTCTTCTCTGCCGATAAAACAATGGGTTACGCCGCCTCTGTTAATTTTGGCTTCTAATCTGTCAAATTTATTGTAAACAGAAAGGACTACATGAAGCTGGCCTCCAATCTCTGACAACAGTTTTTTATATTCCTTTTCTATATTATTATCCTGGAATTTGGACAAATCAAAATATCCTGCCGCAAAAACAGGTTCCTTTGTTTTAACAAAAATTAAAGGTTCCGGGTCTTTTACTTTTAAGGGGATAACAATTTTAAAGCAGGAACCTTTTCCATATTCACTGGCCGCGCTGATAAATCCTCCCATTTGTGTAATAATCCATTTTGAAGCAGGAAGGTTCAATCCCATGGTTTCTAAGGAAATATTCGTGCGGATATCCGTATGCTGATAGCCTGCAAAGAGATTTTCCAGTTTTTCCTGCGTCATGCCTATGCCATAGTCTTTTACCCGGACAGAAAGATTAATGCCGTAATCGTGTTTTGTCTGGGACATTTTAACAGTTATTGCCCCTTTAGGGGTGTGACGTATGGCATTTTCCACAAGATTTACAATAATCTGGCGGATTCGTATTCCGTCTCCAAGCAGGCCCTTGGGTAAATTCGGGTCTATCCGCAGGATTAGTTCAGGCTTATTATCTCCCATGCTTGTTTTTGCCACGTGAATCACGTCCTCTAAAATGGATGCAAGATGAAATTCGTCTTCAATCATCGTCTTTGTATTCATGCATTCACTCCTTTTAGTGACGCAGCACATTGCTGATGCTTTCTTTCATAACAGAGAGAATAATGGGTTTTGTGATGTAATCGTTAATGCCCATCTCATTTCCCTGTTTAATAATGTGCATTTCCTTTTCACCGGTGAGAAAAATAACTTTTTTCTTTCTGAAATTTTCCCGAATCCATTTTAAGACATCAAAACCGTTCATTCCCTTCATTTCAACATCCAGCAGCACAAGGTCAAAAGATTCTTCCTGCATAAGCATAATGCCTTCATCTCCGCTGTTGGCGTAAGTCAGCATATAATCTTCATCCTGTAAGGCAAGCTGTACAAACTGGAAAACAGTTTCGTCGTCATCAATTACCAGTATGCTTTTACTATATTCAGAATTTATCTGTTTCATTTCATAATCTATATCTTCATCAATCATATCCAGCATAATTTGTGCAATCTTTGGGTCGAACTGGGTTCCCATGCCCTGTTCTATTTCCTGGCGCACTTTTTGCTGGGGCATGATTTCCCGGTAACTGCGGTTGCTGGTCATAGCGTCATAGGCATCGGCAACACTGATAATACGGGCAATTAAAGGAATATTTTCTCCTGAGAGGCCGTTGGGGTATCCGCTGCCGTCATACCTTTCATGATGCCATCTTGCCCCTAATGCCAGACCGGGAATAATGGTGACTTCTTTTAAAATATGGTAGCCCGCCAGGGGATGGATTTTTATCTGCTCATATTCTTCATTGGTAAGCCGTCCGTTTTTATTGATGATAGAATCAGGAACCCGGATTTTTCCCACATCATGCAGCAGGCCCATGTAGTAGGTATCCATCTGCTGTGTTTCATCTCCTCCCAGCCGGAACATAATTTCCCGGGAATAGTTTGCCACGCGGGAAGAATGTCCGCTGGTATACACATCCTTTGCTTCCACCGTGTTGCTTAATGCGGTGATAATCTGATTGATTAACTGTTCCTGATGCTTTTGCAGGCTTTCCAGGTGGTCCATTTCTATTCCCCGAAGGGCGTTTTCTCTCTTTTCAATTTCCAGTTTCATCTCTGATTGGATGAATATGAAAATCAAAAGTAAATCAAATGTAATGGTCATATTTAATATGGCAATTTTGTATGTAATAACCTGTATGATTTCCGCTATGGCAGGCAGGATAATGCAGAAAAGAAAAAGTACCATCTGCTTTCTTTTTAAGTAATTTTTATATTTTATTATAATATAGAAACAAAATGCATAAATAAGACAGGCCAAAAGCCGCAATACAGCTTTTGCAGCGGGCGAAGTTACAGCCCCGATTACCTGTATGCAGGCAAAAAAAATGCTCAAATGAAATAATTTTTTAGAAACATCCGTTTTATTTTCTAAAAAGGACATAAGGTATCCCATAAATGCAAGCATAAAAAAACCGGATGAACCAAAATATAAAATCTGGCCAATCCACAGAAGCAGGTTAATACCTGCCCCGGGAACACCGGAAAATATCCAGTTGGTCAATTCTCCTAAAAGCATAAGCATGTTGGAGAGAACCATATAAAAGAACCACTTGCCGGCTTTATCTTTGCTGTTTTTATCCAGATAAAAATACAAAAAAAGCAACAGGCATATGGATACACAAAATCCGTCTATTATAATATTGGTTTGTCTGAGAGATATCATAATTTAATGTCCTCCGTCACTGTGGCAGAAGCAGTAGTAGGATAACCGCTTGCGGTTAGACCGTAAATCAATGTCATTTAGTTAAGCCATAGGGTTAGATCTCAACTTAGGGGTCTAACCCATATTTTTTGAAAAATTTTCCCA
>CANRJF010000207.1 GCA_947630855.1 uncultured Lachnospiraceae bacterium | reverse complement strand
ATATTTTCAGGGTTGCAAAACTATGCAGTTTAGATATGCGTCCTATTTATATCTGGCTACGGTGTGAAAAGTAACGAAATATTTAGAAATTTGGAAAGGATGTGGCGTCATGGCATACAGCCCACAGCTTTGGGACGAAGCAAAAAGAAAATGCAGGCTTGGGGAAGAAGAAATAAGAATGGCTAAGGAAATGGGACTTAATCCCAAAAGCCTGATAAAGAATATTCCAAATAAGAGTGAGCAATGGAAAGCTCCTGTGAAAGAATGGATTCACGATATGTATGACAAAAGGCAGGAGAAGTCGAGAAAGAAAGCAGAACGAAAATAAAAAAGAAAAAACAACAATTAACTAAGCCGTATGGAGAGTACATCTTCATGGCGGTTTTTTTGTTGGCATTAGAAAGAAGGTGAGAAAATTGAAAATTAAAAAGGTCGATGACAAGCCTATGGTGATCCATACAAAGAAGAAAGCAAAGCTTCATACACATGAACCTAAGAAAGCTTCCATCAAGGCAGGCAACAGCCGCCGAGGTTATTGGTACACGACACATACGGTAGCTATAAACATGGCAATGACAAAAGAAAGACTGATAGGAAGTGGCTTTTATGATTTAGCCACAGCCTATCAGTCAGTGCACATCAACTATTGAAACCGCCGTGTACCGAACGGTACGCACGGTGGTGTGAGAGGACGGGAGCTAATCACTCCCTCCTACTCGATTGATAATGCCATTATAGATGTTTTAAGTGTTCTGATCTATCAATTTTGCCGTGCTTTTTAGCAACTTGAAGCTGCACATTGCCTTTGATAAAGTATTTTGATAGCTGTGACTATGATGACGCTTTAAGATTTCTTTTTTTTATCTTAATATAATTGTCCGGTTTCTTGATAAATCGTCCAGATTAGGGTAGAATATGGACGAAAGTGAGATTATTGGTTACAGAGATGTATTAAACACAATCCACGAAAGTCATGATTTTATTCCCATCAGGCCGTCGTATATTCTTCAGATGCACAGAGATTTGCTAAAGCGGGCAGGAATATCGTATGGCGGGCATTTTAAGAATGTCCAGAATTATATTAATGAGACAAAGGCGGATGGGATGCAGGTCACTCGTTTTATTCCGGTTCCTCCGCATGAAACAGAAACAGCGGTGGAAGCTATTTGTTTTAGCTACGAAAGAGCACTTGCTCTGGAAGCTGTTGACCCGCTGATACTGATTTCTGTATTTATCTGTGATTTCCTGTGCATCCACCCATTTAATGACGGGAATGGCCGTATGAGCCGATTGCTTACCTTGCTTCTGCTTTATCAGAATGGGTATGAAGTTGGAAAATATATCAGTATCGAAAAGCAGATTGAAAAGACGAAGGACATATATTATGAAGTGCTTGAGGAGGCAGATTATGGCTAGCATGAGGAACAGAATGACCCCACGCCGTTTATCAGATATATGTTGAAAGTTATTCTGGCATGTTATATGGAATTTGAAGAACGTGTGGGCATGATGAATGTGGGCGGAACAAAGAGCAGGGCTTATGATATGGTCAAGGTGTTTGTGGAAGAAAGGCTGGGCAAATTTACCGGGGCAGAGGTAATTGCCGGGTGTCCTGGAGCAGGACGTTCTGCAATCCTTAATGCCCTGAAGAAATTGGCGGAAGAAAATGTAATTGTTAAGTGCGGAGGCGGGAGAGGCACTTACTATGTACGAAGAGATGCATTTAAGGAATAGAAAAAATGTTTTGTATGTATGCTTTTATTCAGATGGAGGGATATCGCAGGAGGGCTGAGTGAAGAAGTCTGAGCTGCCAATAGATACAGGAATTTAAACCTGAAAATGCCCTATTGCATTTTCAAGTTCCCTCTGTGAATGATGGTGCCTGTGTCTGTCATTAAACACATAATGATTATGCTCATGTGAATGGACAACGGTATGGGTATGCGTAATACCATTATGGGTATGTGTAAAAGAATGCATATGCTGGTGGGTATGCTGCCTGACCATCGTATCTATCACTACAAATACAGTTCCGATTATCATAATAAGAAGGGCAGCAAAAAATGTCCATGTCAATTTTTCACCAAGCAGAACAAATGACAGGAAGGCGCCGACGAATGGCGTAACTGCATAATAAGCGCTGGTTTTTGCTGCTCCAAGGTTTCTTTGTGCGCGGATGTAGAGAAAAATGCTGAGTCCGTAAGCCATAAATCCCAGCAGCATAGCAAAAACAATATATCTGAATGCAGGTAGTTTTTCTCCAATTAGAAGGGCTGTTACAAATGCTCCTCCACCAGAGAAGATTCCCTTTAGTACAACAATCTCATATGTGCTTTTGCCCGAAATGTTTCTTGTACAGTTATTCTCCAATCCCCAACAGGATGCAGCAAGAAGGACAAACAAAGAACCATAAGAAAACTGAAAGCTTCCGGCCGCTTCAAAAGAGAGAATACTGCTTGAAATTGTAATCAATGCGATAGCTGTCCACAGCCGTTTGCTGACAGTTTCCCTAAATATTACAAATGCAATCAGTGTTGTTGCAACGATTTCAAAATTGCCGAGAAGCGAAGCATTAGCGGCTGTTCCATATTTTATCCCAAGCATCAGGAAAATGGGTGCAAACATATCAAGTACAATCATCCCTATCGTATATGGATAATCTTTTCTGCCAAGCCGTTCTGTTTTCTCTTCCTTTCTCCAGTGAAAAACATACATGATACCTACCCCCACACCAGCACCCAGATATAAGAATGATGCCATAAAAGTTGATGGTACGCTGGCAAGCAGCAGTTTTGACAAAGGCGTGTTTATCGCAAAAAACACGGCTGCAAGGATAGCGTATATTATCGGTGTTAATCTGTCTTTCATGAATTTTTACCTCCCGAAATTCTGATGGATTTATTATACTGCAAAAATATGAATATATCCACTGTGTTGCTTTAGCTTTTTCAAATTTGTATTTTTCCCATTTCTTTAAACGAAATGAAAAGGATAATTGAATAAATACTGAAAATAAAGTACAATGTAATAAAACAAGGCAGAAAATTGGAGGTGGAATGCCGCTGATGATAATATATTTGGATAATTGCTGTTATAACAGACCATTTGATGACCAGACACAGGAAAGAATTCATTTAGAAAGCGAGGCAATTTTAACGGTTTTAAAAATGGGACAGATGAAGAGGGTTATCATTGCAGGAAGTGAAATTTTGACACTTGAGATAAATCATATGATGGATGATAATAAGAAGAGAAAAGTAATGGATTTGTATAAAGTAGCTGATATGCACATTTTTTATACAGATAAAATAAGACAACGTTCCGCAGATATTATGTCAGTTTCAAAGATACGTACATTTGACAGTCTTCATATTGCAGCTGCAGAAGAAGCTAATGCAGATGTACTTCTAACAACTGATGATAAATTTGAGAAAATGGCAGAAAAACTGGATTTGAAGACAAGGGTGGTTAATCCACTTAAATTTGTATGGGAGGTGATTTGAATGTCAAATGTTAATTTAAGTAATCCGATTGAGATAAGAAATGTGGGAATAAAAGCATTGCAGGAAGCATTAGGCCCGGTAGGAATGGTAAAATTTATGCAGCAGTATGATGTGGGATATGGAGATTATACGAAAGAAAAGCAGAGACAGCCGGATATTAGTTTAGATGAGATTGATATGTTATTGCAGAAATCGTAACTGTCAGACGCGTTAGTAAAACGACTCTCTATGATATATTTGCAATACAGGCGGATAGGAAAATAAGAATATATGGAGGAGTTTGATTGAGTACTTTATATGTATCAGATTTAGATGGCACTTTATTGAGAAGTAATGAAGCAACATCGGAATACACAAATAATGTAATAAATAAGTTGACAGATAAAGGGTTGATTTTTTCTTATGCAACGGCCCGCTCATTAATAACCGCCAGGAAAGTAACCAAAGGAATAAATGTTAATATTCCTTTAATTGTATATAATGGCGCATTTGTTATTGATAATGTTACAGAGGATATACTGATTGCTAATTATTTTGACGATTCAGTGCATGACGTGCTGAATGATTTATTTGACAATAAAGTATATCCTATTGTTTATGCATATATAGAGGGAAAGGAAAAATTTTCATTCGTGCCTGAGTTATGTACAGAAGGTATGAAAAAGTTTATTAACAGCAGAAATGATACCCGTACAAATGCTGTGTCCACGACCCATGATTTACACCTGGGAGATATTTTTTATATTACCTGTATCGATAAACCGGAGAAACTCAAACCTTTATATGATAAGTATAAAGATACTTTCCATTGTGTTTATCAGACAGATATCTATACGAATGAACAGTGGCTTGAAATTATGCCTCTTGCTGTTTCAAAATCAAATGCAATAAAGCAATTGCAGTCCTTGTTAAAATGTGAAAAAGTGGTTGTTTTTGGAGATGGTAAAAATGATATAGATATGTTTGAACTTGCTGATGAAAGTTATGCTGTCGAAAATGCCCACGAAGATTTAAAAAGACATGCTACGGCAGTTATTTTATCAAATGATGATGATGGTGTTGCTAAGTGGCTTGAGAGCAAATGTTTGAGGCTGTACTGAACAGTTATAAAAAACGGACTGTCCTGTGACAGCCCGTTTTTATGCACAGTTTATTGTCTGTATAATGGGGTTAAAACCCTCGCCTTAAGGCGAAACCTTTAGGTAAACCCGTAGCTTTAAGTTTAG
>CANRJF010000206.1 GCA_947630855.1 uncultured Lachnospiraceae bacterium | reverse complement strand
TCAAAAAATCCAGTATTTTCAATGGCTCAAGCGGCTATCGATGATGACCTGTGTATAAAATTTTCGGGAGATTAGGAAACTACACAACAGCCTTTATGAGGTGGGGATATGCAATTTTTGAACCAACTGCTGTAAACAGAACTATCACGAAGTATCTGTTATCGGGTATCTATATGTCTGTTATAACACTTGGAATAATTGCCCTTTGTATTTTCACCCGCAACACATGGAAAACAATATTTATTGTGATAATTTATATGTTAATGGACTCATTTATTTACAATTCCGGTATGCTTTTTTTACAAAAAATCTGGATTGGATATTACCTTAATCTTTGGACGTTTTCATATGAATTTCAAAAAATACAATTAAGTGAAGTCCTTATCGGAACATCCGTCATGGCACTATATGGAATTGTCTTTTATCAGATTTCTTTATACAGAATAAAAAAAATAGATTTTTGAGTGAGGTATAAAAATGGTTACAAGGTTATTGAATATACAATTTACACGGTTAAAAAGACAAAAAATATTATATTTATTTTTTGTCTTAATGGCAGCAATTATCATTTTCAATGCGGTTCAATGTGCAGGCGGTTCAAAGGATAATGGTATGGGATATTATGCAGGCGGCAGATTTCCCACAATGTGTATGCAGTCCTATATTGATATGATTGGTACATTATTCCTTAGCTTTGTCAGTGCGGTCTTGATTTGCGGGGAAAGGGCAAGCGGTATGTTCAGACAGCCTTTATTAAACGGTATTTCCAAAAAGCAGCTATTAACAGCAAAAACGGTTAGTATTTTTACTGTTGCATTGATATGCTTTTTATTTGTAATAATATTTAGTATTGGAACCGGCTTTTTATTGTGGGGAAATCATATTTTCGATAATGTGCAGGAATATCTTTTACAAATGTTATTATTGGTTTTTCCACAAATAACAATGGTTTTGTTTTTTGTATTTTTGTCCCTGTATATGTCTAATATATCCAGTATGATGTGCGCCTCGCTGATTATTTTATTAGTCAATAATTTATTCAGCCAATTTTTCGGCAGCTACATATTGTATATAGACTTTATGTATTATCTGTACGCCTTTTCCGGATATAACGGATTGGAATTAACGGGCCGGATTATTGTATTGGGTATCGCTGTTAACGTCATAACAGAAATCATTCTTGTTTACGGAATCAGTAAACGCACAAACAATATGACAATGTAAATATATAAACAACTATAACCTAATAAATTTCCAGCTTAACCACAATCTTAAAAATATTATTATCAACAACTGCAAATATGTCTCCATTCATCCTATTCATTAATTCTTTTGAAATGGATAAGCCTAAACCCGTAGATGAAGATGTCCTTGCCCCATCATTTTTGTAAAAGCGTTCAAATATTTTATCCGTATCAATCTTCGTTGCAGATAAAATATTGTTATAAAAGGTAATCTCAATTTTTTTATCTTTCTGCTCCATAGAAATACCGACCGCTTTCTCTCCGTGTTCAATTACATTTTTCAAAATATTTTGGAAAACACGCCGGAGTGCCACATCATTTACAAACGCATACATGGGCGCTTCAGGTTCCATTACCGAACTCTCCGACGACAATCATATTTGTCTGATGGGTATTTATAAACTCTATCTGTCTGTTAATGTTTTTAATCTGCCAAATCAAATACAGATGTCTGAATAATATGAAAAGCAAAATTACTGCCAATGCCACACTCACGAACACATTCATACCGTTTAACCTTTCTTTAGAAACAGTTACAAATCTCTTTTTTGAATAATGATGGAAGAAAGAATATTCAAAAGTAAAATGGCGCATACTGCAACGGTACCTGCCCTCATATATACAGTTTCTTCGCCGCTTAATGGAAGCACTCCAACATTTCCCGATGTTGTATAATTCAGAATACTAAAACCAACCGCAGATTTCAGATGTTCAAAAACAGCCAACAGAATTGCATCAACAAATTGTAAAATACCTGCCGCAATCAAGATTCCAGATAACATAGTGGCAACGGAACTTCTTGTAATGTGATAGAGCAATAATACAAACATTCCATATCCCATATGAAGCAATATTTGTATTAACAGAAAAATAATCCCCTGTGACATTCCTGCCAGGCTCACATAACCAAAAAACAACTGACTTCCAAGCATTGTAGCCGACATAGCTGTAATCATCATTAAAACCGTATAAATACTGATTGTAATAAATTTGTCTAATATTGGCAATGCCCTGTCAGGATTTGGCATTTTCAGTTGGATATGCTCATTACAGGCAGTATCTAATTCATCATGTGAAAGTTCTTTTACCAGCTCACCATGATTTATAAAGCCAAAATTTGTTGCAACCTTTGAGAGCTCCTCCAAAATATGGCTTGAAATAATAATGGTAATATCTTTCTTTTTATTTAACTCCAAGAGAGTATTTCTGACCTCTGCAATTCCCTGCGGGTCAAGACCGTTGATAGGTTCATCAAGCAATAATAAATCCGGTTCTCCTACAAGTGCCATGGCAATACCAAGCCTTTTTTCATTCCCAATGAAAATTGAGATACTTTTTTCCTGCCGGCTTTGCCTAATCCCACAGTATCCAAAATTTCTTCAATATAGCCTTTCCGGTTAATTCCTGTACAGATACACTTTAATTTGAGGTTGTCATATGCTGTCATTCCCGGATACAAACCTGGAATTTCAATCAGGCTTCCTATGCGTGAGAGCACTTTATTTCGTTCTTTTCCGCTATACCTCATAAAAGTAATATCTCCATTGGTTGGGGTAATAAGACCGCCTATCATCTTTAGAAGTGTGGTCTTGCCTGCACCGTTCTTTCCAACCAGCCCATAAATTTCTCCACGGTAAATATGGATATTTATGTTGTTGACTGCTGCCTAGTGTTTATATTTTTTTGTCAGGTTATTGGTAGTCAGTAATTCATCCATCAGAACAACCTCCGTTTTATGATGTTCCTATTCTACCAGACAACTGCCAAAACATCGCTAAGAAAAGTTTAAGAAATGTATAAGACTATTCTGCAGTCTTAAAACCGATGCCCCAGACAGTTTCTATATATTCATCTTCTGTATGCTGCTTGATTTTTGAACGAATGTGGCTGATATGGACATTGACCGTTTTATCTTCACCTGTATAATAATCATCCCAGGCATAATCATATATTTCCTGTTTAGAAAACACTTTGTCCGGTCTGGAAAGCAACAGTTCTAAAATCTTAAATTCCTGTCTGGTAAGAATTATTTCATGCCCTTTAATTGAAACGGTATGTTTTTGTTTTGACATACTTAAATCTTTATGCAAAATAATGGCAGAATCTTGTGACTGCAGTGTAGACTTTCTCAACTGCACACTGATTCTTGCATAAAGTTCTTCCAGTTCAAAAGGTTTGGTTATGTAGTCATCTGCTCCCGACATAAGGGAATTAACTTTTGTATCAAGTTCATCTTTTGCTGAAAGAATAATTATGGGTGTTTTTATTTCTGGTTTAATTTTCTCCATTAATTCATTACCGTTTATTCCCGGCAGCATTAAATCAAGAATAATAATATCGAAAGGTTGATTCTTCAGATACAGCAAAGCTTCTGTTCCCGAAAATGCCTGTATGCAGTCAAATGATTTTTTCTTTAGATATTCATACACCATATTATTTATTTGGGTATTGTCCTCCACAATAAGTACTTTCTTCACAATTGTCTGCCTCCATTCCGATTACTGATTTTCGGTAAAAACTTTTATTTCCAATACTGTTATTTTACATTCGTGCTGCATAATCTGATTTTGCTCTCGGGTTCTAATTCATAAATTTTATGATATCACAAAAATATAAATAATTCTATCGGCTTTTTTTGGGGAGCATGGAAACCGGGGGATAGAAAATAAAGGATTTAAGAACCGGAAAATTTATGATTTTTCATCTGTTCATTATGTGTTATAATGTTTCCACACATTATCGTATCGTATTTTTGGAGAGGAAGATTTTATGGCATTAAAAAATAAACTCGGTGTAAATGATTCTGTTGAATTAGCAAGGCTGGAAGAGAAAATAAGAGATGTCAATATTGCAAAAAACAATCTCAAAATGGGAACGGATAATGAATTACTGAAGAATTTGGACAAATTGCATACAACCGAATTAGGCGTAGAACGCATAAAAAGAAATCTGTCTTTAGATACAGATGATGTGGTTGAATGGTGTAAAACTAAGATTAATTCTGCAAATGCCGTTATAACACGCAACGGAAAAAACTGGTATGTGAATGTAGATAAATGTATTCTAACGGTAAATGCATATAGTTATACCATTATTACGGCACATAAGGAAAAGAAATGAAATATACAATTCGTGAATCAGAAGAATTTTCAGTTATCGGACAGGAAGTAGAACTTGCAGGGACGGTCTGTTGTTTTAGATGTTCATGCAATTGACATAAGTACATCAAAAAAGGCGTATCGCTTAGAAGTTTTTACTCCATCACGATACACCTTTATATGCGGCGGACTGCAATCGCACCATCTATAACGAAATGCAGCACACCCTCTAAAATATATGTTTTTCTTTTACTCTTTCTCTGACTTTGAAATTTTATGCCATGCCTTTATGGATGATTGAAGTACCGTTAAAGCTTGACCGCCTAAAGGCGGTGGATTTTGACCTTACGCTTGGAAATTAAACATAGTAATCAATAATTTTGTTCGCAAAAGTATTTCCTTTCTGCACAAGCGCATTCTCTATGGATTCCCTTGTAATTCCGTCCAATGCGCCGGAGGGTA
>CANRJF010000205.1 GCA_947630855.1 uncultured Lachnospiraceae bacterium | reverse complement strand
GAGCGATCCCGGGGATCTAAAACAGCTTTGGATGCGCCTGATCACAAAGAGGCGCCGGGAAAACCATGACCGCCAGAAGAATACCCGGAATACTGCCCCCTATGACCCAGCAGGAGCAGTTAGAACTGTCAAAAATATACAGTGTGTGCGGAATGCTTCCGGGAAGCGGGCTTATGGAAGAGCGGCCCTTCCGCAGCCCCCACCATACCATAAGCCCGGGAGGGTTAGCGGGAGGGGGAAGCGTGCCAAAGCCCGGGGAAGTAAGCCTTGCCCATAAGGGAGTGCTGTTTTTAGACGAATTGCCGGAATTTAAAAAGACAGCCCTGGAAATTTTAAGGCAGCCCATGGAGGATAAGCAGATTCAGCTTGTGCGCCACCTGGGAAATTACACTTACCCGGCGGATTTTATGCTGGTGGCAGCCATGAACCCCTGCAAGTGCGGGTATTACCCGGACAGAACTTTGTGTAACTGCAGCAAAGATTCCATAAAACGCTATATGGGAAAAATCAGTAAACCCCTTTTAGACCGTATTGACATCTGCGTGGAAACCAGCCAGGTTACCTATGAAGATTTAATGTCTGCAAAGGAAAATGAAAGTTCCGCCATAATCAGGCAGCGGGTTATGATGTCTTTGGAGAGGCAGAAAAAAAGGTTTGAGGGCACTGGAATTTCATATAACAGCAGGATTCCCGCAAAATATATGGAAAAATACTGCAAAATCAATGAAAAACAGCAGAAATTTATGAAAGAAATCTATGAATCCTGCCAGCTTTCCGCCAGGGGATACCATAAAATACTAAAAACCGCCAGAACCATTGCAGATTTGGAGGATTCCGGGGAAATTCTTAACAGGCATTTAAACGAGGCAGTATGTTACAGGGCGATAGACACAAAATACTGGGAGTGACTTTATGAAAGAAGAATTGAAATATCAATATTGGTTAAAATCTATTTCCGGAATCGGGAATAAAAAACAGAAAAAGTTAGTAGAATATTGTGGCAGTGCAAGAGAAGTGTATTATCTTCCCCAAAAGCAGCTTACGTGTATTTACGGGATTACGGAAAAAGATGGGACACGTATTGCAGACAGCAGGAAAAATTTCCGGCTGGAGGAAGAGATGGAAGATTTGGAAAAAAAGGGAATTTCCATGATATGCATGGAGGAAGAGGAGTTTCCGAAAAAACTCTTACAGATTCCCGACGGCCCCTACGCCTTTTTCTACAAAGGGAAACTGCCCAACCCCAAAGGCACGGCAGCCATTGTGGGCGCAAGGAATTGTTCTTCCTACGGCAAATCCATGGCGCTTAAACTGGGGGAATGTCTTGCCGCCTGCCATATTCAGATTATCAGCGGCATGGCATCAGGCATTGATTCCTTCGGGCATTGGGGGGCAATCCACGGAGGAGGCGCCACCTTTGCTGTGTTGGGCTGCGGCGTGGATGTGTGTTATCCCAGGGGAGCATGGGAATTATACGGCCGCATTTTAGAAAACGGGGGGATTATATCGGAGTACCTTCCGGGGACAAATCCCGCCCCCGGCCTGTTTCCCATGCGAAACAGGCTTATCAGCGCCTTTTCCGATTATGTGATTATTGTGGAGGCAAAAAACAGGAGCGGCTCTTTGATTACTGCGGATTTTGCCTTAGAGCAGGGGAAAGATATTTATGCGGTTCCCGGCAGGGTGGATGATGTTTTAAGCCAGGGATGCAACAGGCTGATTTCCCAGGGCGCAGGCATTATTTTATCCCCCGAAGATTTGCTTACAGACATGGGGATTTCGCGCTGTGAAGATATGCTGAAAAAAGAAAATTTAAAAAATTCTCTTGAAAAAGAAGAATCGTTGGTGTATAGTTGTTTCGGTTTACATGCAATGACCATGGAAGAAATAATCCGGCAAAGCGGACTTGAGGCAGAGCGGACGGCAGACCTGTTAGTAAAGCTTATGTCAAAGGGCCTTGTGGAGGAATATTTCAAAAACAGATACAGAAAAACGTAAAGCAGACAAAGGAGTTTTAGTAATGGCAAAGTATTTGGTAATTGTGGAATCACCTGCAAAAGTAAAGACAATCAAAAAATTTTTGGGTAAAAATTATGAAGTGACGGCTTCTAACGGCCATGTGAGGGATTTTCCCAAAAGCCAGTGGGGGATTGACATAGAAAATAACTTTGAGCCAAAATATATTACCATCCGGGGAAAGGGAGAAATTCTGGCAAAACTGAGAAAAGAAGTAAAGAAAGCGGACAGGGTTTATCTGGCAACCGACCCGGATAGAGAGGGGGAGGCCATTTCCTGGCATCTGACAAAAGCCCTGAATCTGGAAGACAAAAAAGTATACAGGATTACATTTAATGAAATCACAAAAAATGCTGTAAAAGCCTCTTTAAAAGAGCCCAGGGAAGTAGACATGGACCTGGTAAATGCCCAGCAGGCAAGGCGTATGTTAGACAGGATGGTGGGTTATAAAATCAGCCCCCTTTTGTGGGTAAAAGTAAAGAGGGGGTTAAGCGCCGGAAGGGTACAGTCTGTGGCGCTTCGGATTATCTGCGACAGAGAGGACGAGATTAATGCATTTATCCCGGAAGAATACTGGACATTAGACGTAAATCTTTCCGTGGAAGGGGAAAAACGCCCCCTGACTGCAAAGTTTTACGGAACAAAAGAGGGCAAACTGGCCATTCACTCAAAAGAAGAAGTAGATAAGATAAAAAAAGAGATAGAAAAATCGGATTTCCTTGTGGAAGAAGTAAAAAAGGGAGAGAGGGTGAAGAAAGCGCCTCTGCCCTTTACCACCAGCACATTACAGCAGGAGGCTTCCAAAGCCTTAAACTTTTCCATTCAAAAAACTATGCGTATCGCCCAGCAGCTCTATGAAGGCGTTGACATCAAAGGCCAGGGGACAGTGGGGCTTATCACTTATCTGCGAACGGATTCCGTGAGGATTTCCGAAGAGGCAAAGGCAGCCGCAGAGGAATATATTTTGGAAACCTACGGGGAGAAATACATGGCAGGGACATCCGCCGCCAAAAAAAGTACGGCAAAAATCCAGGATGCCCACGAGGCAATCCGGCCCTCTGACATTACCCGCACTCCTGTGCTGGTGAAAGAATCTTTATCCAGAGACCAGTTCCGCCTTTACCAGTTGATTTGGAGAAGGTTTACGGCAAGCCGCATGGCTCCGGCAGTGTATGAAACAACCTCCGTAAAAATCGGGGCAGGTGATTACCGGTTTACCGTATCCGCCTCAAAAATCGTATTTGAAGGATTTATGTCCGTATACACCAATGATGAAGACGAGAAGAGCCAAAGCAATGTACTGTTAAAATCCATAGACAAAGACACCGTCTTAAAGCTTATGGAATTTCAGGAAAAACAGCATTTTACCCAGCCGCCGGCACATTACACGGAAGCGTCCCTGGTAAAGACACTGGAGGAACTTGGAATCGGAAGGCCAAGTACATATTCTCCTACAATCACAACGCTGCTGGGCAGGCGTTATATAGTAAAAGAAAACAAAAATCTCTATATGACGGAACTGGGGGAAGCGGTAAATTCTATTATGAAAGAATCCTTCTCCACCATTGTGGATGAACATTTTACCGCCAATATGGAATCTTTGCTGGATAAAGTAGAGGAAGGCACCGTCAACTGGAAAACCGTTGTCAGCAATTTCTATCCTGATTTGGAAAAAGCGGTGGAAACTGCAGAAAAAGAACTGGAAAAAGTTCAGATTAGGGACGAAGTGACCGATGTAATATGTGAGGAATGCGGCAGGAACATGGTGGTTAAATACGGCCCCCACGGCAAATTTTTAGCCTGTCCCGGCTTCCCGGACTGCAGGAACACGAAACCCTACCTGGAAAAAATCGGAGTGCCCTGTCCCGAATGCGGAAAAGAAGTGGTGTTAAAGAAGACGAAAAAGGGGAGAAAGTATTACGGCTGTGAAGATAATCCTGAGTGCGGTTTTATGTCCTGGCAGAAGCCCTCTGTGAAGAAATGCCCCAAATGCGGCGGCTATATGGTGGAAAAAGGCTCTAAATTAGCATGTGCCAAAGAACAATGCGGTTACAGTGAAAGTTTGGAGGAAAATAAGTAACAGTTACATGCTTTTTTTTGAAAACAAAAGAGAAAAACTTGAATTTTCAGAATTAATGTGATAGAATACATTTTGGTTACAGAAATTTCGGAATATTCATTCGGAGGTAACGTATGAGCGTTCAGTTGCTGGATAAAACAAGAAAAATCAATAAGCTTCTCCATAATAACAGTTCGTCCAAAGTAATATTTAACGATATCTGTGACGTGCTCACGGAGATTTTAAAATCCAACATTCTTGTTATCAGCAAAAAAGGAAAAGTTTTAGGCAGCAGCATGGGATACGGCATTCAGGAGATTCATGAACTGATTGTGGAGGAAGTAGGCGGTTTTATTGATTTACAGTTAAATGAGCGCCTTCTTGGCATTCTTTCCACCAAAGAGAATGTAAATCTGGAGACATTAGGGTTTGAGGCAGATGCGAAAAAGTACAATGCAATCATTACACCCATTGATATTGCCGGAGAGCGTCTTGGGACTTTATTTGTGTACCGCCATGACTCCCAGTATGATATTGATGATATTATCTTATGCGAATATGGCACTACGGTGGTGGGGCTTGAGATGATGCGCTCCGTAAACGAGGAGAACGCGGAGGAAAGCCGCAAGATTCAGATTGTAAAATCAGCCATCAATACATTATCCTTCTCGGAGCTGGAAGCCATCACCCATATTTTTGATGAGTTAGACGGCAATGAAGGCATTCTTGTGGCAA
>CANRJF010000204.1 GCA_947630855.1 uncultured Lachnospiraceae bacterium | reverse complement strand
TTGGTTTCCTTTACCAGAAGCCTGTTTAATTCCACGTTTAAAACCAATCCTTTTATAGAGAGAGGGTTGATGACAGGTATTACCAGAGTGAGCCGCGAATCAATGTTCTCCGATTTAAATAACCTTAAAGTTGTGACAACAACCACGAATAAATATACGGATGCTTTCGGCTTTACAGAGGAGGAAGTTTTTGATGCATTGGATGATTACGGAATGCCGGAACAGAAAGAGAAGGTAAAATTATGGTATAACGGTTTTACATTTGGGAAACAGTCAGATATCTACAATCCCTGGTCTGTTATTAATTTTCTTGATACCGGAGAATTTGCTGCTTACTGGGCAAATACCAGTTCCAACAGCCTTGCAGGAAAACTGATACGGGAGGGAAATCCCGATGTTAAGATGGCAATGGAGGAGCTTTTAAAGGGAAATTCCCTGTTTACAGAGATTGATGAGCAGATTGTATTTAACCAGTTGGGACAGAAGCAGTCTTCCATATGGAGCCTTCTTCTTGCCAGCGGATATTTGAAAGTGGAAGGCTATACAGTGGATGAAGAGACAGACCGGGCGCTCTATGAGCTGAAACTTACAAACCGGGAAGTAAAAATTATGTTTGAGGGAATGATACGTGACTGGTTTTCGGATTATACGTCAGATTACAACGATTTTATTAAAGCGCTGCTTTTGAATGATAAGAGAGCAATGAATGTTTATATGAATCGTGTGGCGCTTACCACGTTCAGTTTTTTTGACACGGGAAACCGCCCCTCACAGTTGTCGGAGCCGGAGCGCTTCTACCATGGATTTGTTTTGGGGCTTATGGTGGACCTGGCTGGCCGGTATGTGATTACTTCCAACAGGGAAAGCGGTTTTGGCCGTTATGATGTTATGCTGGAACCAAAGAAAAAGGAAGATAACGCTTATATTTTAGAGTTTAAAGTGAGGGATTCGGAGGATGAGCATACTTTAGAAGACACAGTGGCATCAGCCTTAAAACAGATAGAGGAAAAACAGTATGAGGCAGAGCTTAAAAACAGGGGGATTCCGGCAGAAAAGATAAAGAAATACGGATTTGCCTTTGAAGGCAAGACGGTATTAATCGGATAAAAACAGGACGCAAAAAGGGCAGATGGATATTCCGTCTGTCTTTTTTTCTGCCTTTAAAAATACCTGAAATTTTCAAAGTAAAGTCTTTTTTTATAAAAAATCTGTAAGTCGTGACAAAAATCTGTATCTCGTGACCAAAGTATTGATTTTTCCACAGGAAATCATATAAAATAACAAAAAATATTTCAATTTAAGCAGACAGGAATGATGCCGGCTGGGATGAGATGCTTGTGAAAGAGCCGATAAATGTAATCTTGGTAAAAGGGGATGATTATTTTGCAAAAAGGATTTTTAATGTATAAAAAAAGAATGATTCAGATGATGCCAGTACTGATTTTGCTATGTCTTTTCTTTTGCATGGGAGAGGCACAAAAAGAACCTGAGGAAGAGATAGCGGAAAGGATGTCTGTTCTATCTTATGGCGGTATCTGGGAGGAGAAAGGAATTTTAGGGGAGAAAATCACAGAGGTACAGGAAGGGATGGAAGAAAACGACATCAGGGAAGAAGATGCTTGTGAGGAAAGAGTGGAACTTTCTGAGGATTCTGTGGGGAAGGAGTACAGGGCAGAACGGCTCTGCGTCGGGAGATTGGATGAGAAAAAACCATTTAATGAAAATATTATAGGTTATACATTGAAGACCACAGACGGCGGGTCGGATCTTGAATCATGGTATGACAGGGATCCTGACTGGGTTCTGCCGGAGGAACTGGCGGGAAAGGGGGTGTATGTTTCTGAACACATGTGTGAAACAGAGGTATTTTTGGGAAGGAAACTGGCGGCACTCCTTACAGACAGGGGGTAGTCCCGGAGGAAGACAGGCAGTATTATACGGACTGGGCGGTGCAGCAGTTAAAGGCAGCAGATTGGGCGTTGCTGGATACAGACGGGAGGATTTGCGGGATAACTCTGTATATTAATACAGAAGAGCCGTTAAATTCTTTCACTGGGTCTGGGAGTGGGTTATGTAATGAATATTTAAGGGAGCCTGTTATTGATGAGGGGATAGCAAAAGAGGGGAAAGTAGTACTGGATTTTTCCAGATTTTATCAAGAGAAGTGGCATGAGGCCTATGAGCCAAAAGGGGATACGGATGCGGTAAGGCAGGCTCAAAAGATGGCCGGCATGTGCATAGATATGTTTGAGAGCCGGGGAGAACATGCAGCACAGTACAGGGATATATTTGTTTATGATTCTGATTTTGAAACATTTACAGGCCTGCCATGGGATCAGATAGAGGAAAACTGGACAGCGGGGGAAGGGTATCATATGCTACCAGGTTAGTTTTGTGACGTTTCAACTGTCCAGGGAGAAGTATCTGTCCAGAGAGAAAACAAAAAAGGTGCAGGTGGTAAAAGCAGGGAATGTCTGTGATGTGGCGGAAAGCATATCTCTGTCCGTCCCCCAGACAGCACATCCCCATGTATTATTAAGGCACAAAACTTTTGACGAAGGAGAGGAAGCTGTTATACGGTACGAAGAAACCAGGATATGGGGATATCAGAATGTGGCAGAACTTGCCGGAGGCCTTGGGGAGAGGATAAAGGAAGATTGAAAGAGAATGAGCGTGCAGGATGCACTTTATTTTAGAGAGTAAAGACCATGGAGCAGGTAAACAACTGGAACATTATGATATGTGCCATTCAGGGACAGATTTGGATTAAATAACAGAATAAGCTAAGATGGGGGAATTTAATTTTGAGAAAAAAGATATGCAGGGTATTTTTGCCCGCGGGGCTGGCAGTTTTGTTTTTCTGCTGCGCATCAAAACAGGGCATGGGTGCAGGAAAAATTGATAATTCCATGAAGAATGAAACAGAATCATATAGTGAAGACGGAAGGGAAACGCCAGGGACAGAAATCCTTGAAACAGAGATATTGGAGACAGAAGCGTCTGGCAGTGAAACAGCACAGGCTGAACTACCCGAGATAGAAAACACAGAAACGGAAACAGAAATATCGGAAATAGAATTGACAGAGGAACAGATGGCAGAGTTAAGCACGCATTACGGGACATACAGGATTACCCAGTTTTGCCCTACGATATATTACAGCAAAGAAACAGGCGTTAATGAAATGTCAGAGCAGGAAGTGGATATGATGCTGGGGAGAATTGTAGAGATTGAGCCGGAACGGCTGCTGACTTACAATTGGGAAAACGGTCTTGCTGGACGTGGAGGAAGGGATTATTTTATAAATTATTCGGTAGAAAGATACACGTTGGACAGTCCCAAGTATGGCTGGTGGAGCGTTGAAGATATGAAGACTTCTGATGTGCAGCGGATATGGGCGTTAGAGCCAGATTGTTATATGGAAGGTGCAGTTGGAAGTGAAAATTTCGATCAAATTGACGGAGTAATTACTACACCACAGTTAAGTGAGCCCTATGGCGACCAGGAATTTTATACACTTGCAGATAAAAATAAGCTGATTTTACATTCCGAATTGATTCCAGACTCTTATTTCCTTTTGGAGAGGTGCCAGGAAGAACCAAAAGAAGACCATGTCAAATGGGAAGAACGGGAAGTCAGGGAACTGTTAAAAGAGATTTACGGGGCATATCAGGTGACAAAGTTTCTTCCTACGAAGTTCTTTCCAATTACAGGATATTATGATGAAGAGCTGCTGTCACAGGATGAGGCGGACATGACGATTGGGAGGACTGTTAGCATATCGGAGGATTTGTTTGTCACATACGATAATTGGTGGTGGTTGAATTGGAACCGCCCATGGGTGGCAGAGGCGGAGGTTAAAAATCCTGATTACCGGGTAAAAACCGTATGGGCAGATGAAATATACGGGATACGGGACGGCATGCTTCCAGACGATTTGGCGCAGCAGGAGTATGTGGAAATTGATGTTTATCCGGGATTTGTGTCGCATGAGAGAACCCTGCCCCAGATGTACCTGGTGAATGACGGAAGAATCATTCTTTGTGCCATGGGGCAGTATTTCCTGTTGGAGAGGGCGGAGGATAAAAAGGCTATTACCCATGAAAAAGATTTGTCTGAATGGCTGGGCAGATATGTTTATATAGAAGGAAACAGCGCATACCACATAGAAATCAGGAAAGAAAGCCCGGGGGAGTATGAGGCGGAGATTGAGGCAGATATTGATAGAGTAACAGAGTCGGAGTATGTAGAAAAATGGTACACAAGAGTAAAGGCGGATGTATCCGGCAACAGTGAAAGGATAAGTTTTACCCTTAAGGATTATTTGGAAGGCGACAGAAGATGGAATATTGGTACAGTGCTGTTAAGATTTAAAAAGGACGCAGAGACGGGTGATGTCTATACTTATTGGGGGAAATTGGATTCTCATATCATGAACTTAGATACCCACGATAAAGAAGCAGGCAGGATTTGTTTTGTGAAAGAATAACAGGAGAACAAAAAAACTTTACATATATATAAAGTAATGTTATAATGCAAGTAGTTATTTGTAAAATAGTTATCCGCATTTTTGCTGTAAATCAGATAAGACGAGGAGGGAAGCAGATGAAACAAATCATTGGAATCGGGATTCAGGATTTTGAAAGAATAAGAACCAGAAATATTTTTTATATAGATAAGACCGATTTTATTCGTGAGTGGTGGGAAAGCAATGATGATGTGACTCTGATTACCCGTCCCAGGCGTTTTGGGAAAACTTTGAACATGAGCATGACAGAGCAGTTTTTCTCAGTGGATTATGCCGGGCGTTCGGATTTGTT
>CANRJF010000203.1 GCA_947630855.1 uncultured Lachnospiraceae bacterium | reverse complement strand
TCCATGCCCCTTCTTAATCTTGCTGTCAACGTCTTTTCATGAATTCCCACATACTCTGATAATGCCTTGATTGAAGCGAACTCTTTGTCATCATACTCATATGGCATTTTGGGTAACTCCTTTCTTCGGTGGATAGTCTACCGGTTCATATCCCAGCGTCTTAAAGAAACGAATTTTGCTTCTTATTGCCTGCTCCTTTCTCTCCTCCTCTGTCATATCCTCATACTTTATCTCAGTTCGCACACCATTGGAAATTTTGACATAAACAATATTTACTTTCACAAAATCACCTCCATATTTAAATCTTATGTGGCATCGGTTGTACTACTTGCCACTCTTATACCGCTGCACATTCTATTTCTTTTGCAATCCGTGTTCCCGTTTCTACACCGTCCATATATGCGGTAACAACTGCGGTAAAAAGTACTTTCTTTTCCTCCGGTACTCCCATCAGAATTTCAATCAGTTTCCTTGCATCCCCGATTTGTTCCGGCGTGTAGCCTTCCTTTTTTTCAACTGCTTTCATGATATTTTCCTCCTTCTTTAAAAAATCACTGTTTTAATGATTTTTTGCTGGCTTTTAGCGGCAATCTGTACCCTCCTTCCTGGGCTGTTAAGGGTTTTCATAATTACTTACTTGTCAATGGTTTTCTATTGGCAAGTAAGTAATTATGTTGTACCCTTCTGTAAGGAGGGTACAAATTTTTGTTGCCTCTGCCGTTATTATATATTGCCTTTGCCGTGTTTGTCAATATATATTTTGTTGACAGCGCGATTTTTTATTGACAACGCCGTTTTATTTTTATATAATCGAAAGTAGAAAGGAGGGTTTTCTCTTGGATGTTGGAAGTAGAATAAAAAGGCTGCGGAAGGAATTAGACTTAACGCAAGCTGAATTTGCTGCGCGGATCGGTTCGGTTCAGAATACCGTAACCGGATACGAAAGCGGGCGCCGTAATCCTTCGACCCCGGTTATTTCTCTTATTTGTAGGGAGTTTAATGTTCGGGAAGAATGGTTAAAGGACGGAACTGGGGAAATGTTTAAGGCTGCGCCCAGCTCGGCGCTGGATGCCCTGTCCGAAGAATACGGCTTATCTAATGCCGCTTATGTTATGGTTGAAAAGTTCGTGAACCTCAAACCGGAAGCCCAGGAAACAATTTTTAATTATGTCCGGGAAGTTGCGGCGGCTTTTCAGTCTGGGGAAACAGCCCCGGCGGTTCACACTCCTGCTTCTCCTGCTATTGATTTCTCAAAGTTATCCGTAGAAGAAAAAGTTGAACTTTACCGCCAGGAACTGGAACGCGAAGAAAAAGCGGGGGAAAAATCTGCAGTATCTTAGTCAAGCACATTGAAAATAGAATATTCAGATAAAAAAGTATTGCAATATGTGGTTATGCATATATAATTAGAATATATATTCATTTTCTGTCAGAATGATTAACAAGGGAAATATTTACTAAGGAGACTATGGTTATGGAACAAAAAACATTATTTGCTTTTTTTGGCATTCTTGCATTCTTTTTATATTTATGTATACATCTTCTATTTAAACTAAAAAACTTAAAAGCTGATTTCCAGTCATTATCTTCCTTAAAAACCGAAATAGAAAAAACGGAAATACATATTTCACAGGTGCAGCACGAATTATCGCAGATGCAGAAAATGATAACACAGATGGCACAGACACTGGATGCAGAGCATGAAGAATCCGTAAATAAACAACTCAAATTCCAGAAAAAACAACAGTGGTACAAAGAAAAGGAACGGCAGGCAGATGAAATTACGCATGAAATTCTGTCTTCGCCCTCGTCCTTCTATTATACAGTGAATTCTTGCATGACCCCTATCGAATCCCACATGTTTTATTTTCTGACAAGCGGCCTGCAATCCATTTTCCCTGATTATTCTGACCGGAAGAACTATTTCATTTTTCCTCAGATTAGTCTGCATGCATTTATTAAAAAAATAAATAAGCCTGTCAAAACCACAGTTTCATTCATGGATGATGAATTATCTGACCTCCCACGGAGGAATCTGGTTGGAAAAAATGTAGATTTTATTTTATGTTGCCGCAGCTACAAAAAGAAAAATCCAACTGACGTGGATTCCATAGGTTTTTTTGCCTATAAGCCTGTCCTTATGATTGAAATTGACGGTACATCTCATTTTTCAGATGAACGCTATGGAAAAGAAAGTTTTGACCGGACACACAAAAGTGACCTGTTTAAAAATGCCCTTGCCATGGATTTGAACATTTCCCTTCTGCGTTATAAACTAAGCGGTACTCAGATAGATTCCAAACAGGATTCCGAAGGCATACAAAACGCCCTTCGCGACTTTTTTCGTGATTTTCAACAGAATATGGATTCCAAAATCTACTGCTATGACAAAGATGGGGAAATAGAGCCGGATACATATTATTCTCCTTCCAGTGCTACTTAATACAAAACAAAGAGAAATAGCAAATCCATCTGGACAAAGAACGTAATCCCCCAACCGTGAGGCAACACAGTTGGGGGATTCTTCTTTTCTTTTTACAGTGGCAAAGCACCGGCTGCTGATTGTCCGTATCGTAAAATCATACCACAATTTGACGGAATCCGCTGTACAGCAGGGTTCTTTTTTTTCTTTTTATGGAAAATTTTCCTATAAGCCTGTCCTTATGGTTGAAATTGACGGTACAAAATCTTTCTTGCAATCCTCTGGAAGATATGCTATATTAAAAATAAGAAAAAAAGTAGCCGCCCATAAGGCGGGTTGAACAAAAATGAAATAGAAATTCCACCCTACTGGTCAAAGTTTAGGGGTGGTTTTTCTATGTATGGCTACTTACAAAACGTAAAAACAAATGTAAGCAATGCCAATAGGAATATACCAAACAAATCAATCTACTGGGAGGCTAATATCATGAACACTGCAGACAATCTAAAGATTGGCGCCATTTATGTCCGTGTCAGTACCGGCAGGCAGGACGAGCACGAACTTTCCCCCGATTCCCAAATTAAACTGGCCCTGGAATACGGTAAAAAGAACAATATTTTCATACCAGAAGAATACATATTCCATGAAAAAGGTGGTGCCTCCGGTAAGCGGGCGGATAATCGTCCTTATTTCCAAAAAATGATTGGCATGGCAAAAAGCCAGACACATCCTTTCGATGTTATTTTAGTATGGAAATTCAGCCGTTTTGCCAGAAACCAGGAAGAAAGCATAGTCTATAAGACTATGCTTCGCAAAAATTGTAATGTAGATGTTATAAGCATATCCGAGCCATTGGTAGATGGCCCCTTTGGAAATCTGATTGAGCGCATTATTGAGTGGATGGACGAATATTATGTAATCCGGCTCTCTGGAGATGTCACCAGAGGCATGACGGAAAATGCCCAGCGCGGCAATTATCAGGCAAGACCCCCATTAGGATACCGGATTGAACATAAAGGGGAGCCTCCGGTAATTGTTCCGGAAGAAGCCGAAATCGTAAGAATGATATTTCACAAATATGTCAACGAAAATCTTTCTCTTTTGGAAATCTGTCGGCAGCTTAATGCCATGGGATTAAAAACCAGTCACAATAAAGATTTTGAAAAACGTTCCCTGGTGTATATCCTGCAAAATATATCTTACACAGGAAAAGTCCGCTGGAACCGCACAGAAAATGAAACAAACCGAATAAGACCTGAAGAGGAATGGATTATTACAGAAGGAAAACATCCTGCTATTATCACAGAAGAACTATTTAATGATGCACAGAAAAGATTTCAGGCAGAACACACAACAAAACACAGGAAGCCTTCCTCTACGGTTACCCACTGGCTGGGCGGTGTGCTAAAATGTTCTAACTGCGGCAGAACTCTGTCTACTTCAAAGCAGATTGATAAAAGATACGGAAGAACTTATTATCATTTTCAGTGTTATGGTTACTTGAAAGGTAAATGCAATGTTTCTCACTGTATCAGTGAAAAAAAAGTTGTCCCTCACGTGCTAAATGCTTTAAAAGATGCACTGGACACCCAGGACGTAAAATTTGAAATCAAAAAAGGTACAAAGCCTGAGCATAAATCGGAACTAAAACTTATAGAAACTGCAATGGAAAAAATCAAAGATAAAGAACTGCGAATCAAAAAAGCTTACCGGGATGGAATTGATACTCTTGAAGAATATAAAGAAAACAAAGAACTGCTTTTAAATGAAAAGCATCTTCTGGAAGAAAAACTGAAAACTATCCAGACGGAACCAGACCCAAATACAGACTACAAAGCCTCCATGTTAAAACGCATCTCTTCCGTTTATGAATTGCTTCTGGATGAAACAGCTTCCACCGTCCAAAAGAATGAGGCTATTAAAAGCATAGTGGAAAAAATCGTTTATAATAAACAGCAGGGTTCTCTTACTATCTACTTCTATTTAAACGAAACCCCTTGAAAAATAAGGCTTTTTCTATTTTATACGCACTTTCCATTTGGTCATCCAGTTAGGGCAGCTTACCCGCTGGCCGTCGCAGTACTGGGTTAGGATAGGCTGTTTTACATTTGGCCTGGATAAGTAACTCTGAAAAATTTCATCTACGATACGGGAAATGTTCTGGAAGATGTTCCTGCCGTAAATCCATTTGTGGTCAAAGGCAGTGGAAGATGTAATGGTAAAGTCATAACCTTTGTTGCGGTACCACTCCGTGTACACCCGATTTAAAGTAAAAGACATAATGGCCAGAATATTTGCCCGTATGGTGGCATCCGGCCATGTGGCATAAATCTCGCTGGAAGCCACATTTTTAATATATTCCTTATAAGTAACGTAATAATCTCTTGCCGTACTGTCGGAAGGCGCCCCGTCATGGACAATAATATATTCCGGGACTA
>CANRJF010000202.1 GCA_947630855.1 uncultured Lachnospiraceae bacterium | reverse complement strand
ACCCAGGATGTGCTGGAAAAGAGGATTGCAGCCTTAGAAGGCGGTGTTGCGGCACTGGCATTATCAAGCGGCGCCGCGGCAATTACATATACCATACAGGCACTGGCCCAGGCAGGCGGCCATATTGTGGCGCAGAAATCCATTTACGGAGGCACATTTAATCTGCTCTCACACACATTAAAGCAGTATGGTATAGACACAACCTTTGTAGACGTTCACAACTTAAAAGAAGTTGAAGATGCCATTAAGCCCAATACAAAAGCTGTTTTCTTAGAAACTTTGGGAAATCCCAATTCAGATATTCCGGATATAGATGCAGTTTCGGAAATAGCACACAGACATGGGCTGCCTCTTGCCATAGATAATACATTTGGCACTCCCTATTTTATCCGGCCTATTGAGCATGGAGCAGATATTGTAGTGCATTCCGCCACAAAATTTATTGGAGGGCATGGCACCACACTGGGAGGTATTATTGTGGATTCCGGTAAATTTGACTGGAAAGTCAGCGGGAAGTACCCGAATATTGCAGATGCCAATCCAAGCTATCATGGCATTTCCTTTGTGGATGCAGCAGGAGAGGCGGCATTTGTAACCTATATCCGTGCAATACTGCTTCGTGATATGGGAGCCACAATTTCACCTTTTAACGCTTTCCTTCTCATTCAGGGGGTGGAAACACTTTCCTTAAGATTAGAGCGTCATGGGGAAAATACAAAGAAAGTGGTGGAATATCTGGCAAATCATCCAAAGGTAGAACATGTAAACCATCCTTCCCTTCCTGACCATCCAAACCATGATTTGTATAAAAAATACTTTCCAAAGGGCGGGGCTTCCATTTTTACTTTTGAGATTAAAGGCGGGCAGGAAGAAGCCTATAAGTTTATTGACAGCCTTCGGATATTCTCCCTTCTTGCCAATGTGGCGGATGTAAAGAGCCTTGTGATTCATCCTGCCACCACTACCCACAGCCAGTTATCGAAAGAAGAGCTTCTTGACCAGAACATTAAGCCCAATACCATTCGTCTTTCCATTGGAACGGAGCATATTGATGATATCATTGAGGATTTGGAAAGGGGCTTTGCGGCAGTTTAATATTTTTCTTAATCGAGCAGGGGGACGATTTTTCCCCTGCCGCCGCGCCGGGCGCGTGCCGCTTTGCGGCAGATTTTCCTTACGCGCCCGTGTGCATAAAAAAACCATCGGAAGATTTCCGATGGTTTTTATGGGAATATAGGAAAAATTATTCTGTTTCTGTCGTAGCTTCAGTCTCTGTTCCGTTTTTCCATTTGTCGAATTTCTCAACAACTGCGTCGTATGTACGTTTGGAAATATCAGGAAGCTCTTTGCCCCAGGAACCGGTTGCCTGCTTATAACCTTTCTTGAAAGCCTCTAAAAGTTCGTCTGCCTTGCTTGCGTCACCGCCGCTTAAAGCCTTTGCAAAGTCCAGGATACGGTCGGAAGTCTGAGCAACACCCCAGTAGCCGTCTTCAGCAATGTCTTTCTGTGCCTGTGCTTTTACATCTGCGCTTACGGTGAAATTACCGCCTGCTAAGAATTTCCACATATCGTCTGCTTTGCCGATAGCAGCGCCCTGTTTTGTCATCATCTGCTCAACGATGCCTCTTAACTGGGAAACTCTTGCGTCAGCGTCCGCTTTTAATTTCTGGATTAAAGCAGAATTTTGTTTTACATAACTGGTATTTACAGTGGAAGAACTTTTCTCATAAACAACACCGGAATCTTTGGAAGCTGTCTGGGAAGAAGTTGTCTCTGCGGCTTTTTCAGCAGCCTTCTCGGTTGTCTTTGGGCTGGTATTTGCAACAGATGCAACATTGTTGTTAATTGCGCCAATACTACTCATAAATATCATCCTCCTTGATAGATTAAGTTGAAAATCCTTTTATTCTATATATTATATCGGAAATTAGTGGAAAAAGTAAAGAGGGTTTGACCTTTTTTTTTATTCATGTTAATATGTATATTGTATACAGAATACATGAAAAGGAAGAAGAAACATGGACAGTATTAAATTAAAGGCACTGGCAAAGATAAACCTGGGACTGGATGTGATTGGAAAAAGAGAAGACGGCTACCATGAAGTCCGCATGATTATGCAGACTATACATCTGTATGACCAGTTGGAGATTAAAAAGGTGGATGGCCCGGGAATTTCCATGGATGCCAATCTGGATTTTCTGCCCTTAAACGAAAATAACCTGATTGTAAAAGCCGCAAAGTTAATGCAGGAAACATATTCCATGAAGGAGGGAGTCCATGTTTCACTGAAAAAATATATTCCCGTGTCGGCAGGAATGGCAGGGGGAAGCACAGACGCGGCGGCAGTGTTATACGGAATGAATGAGTTGTTTGGCCTGGGGGCAAAGCGGCAGCAGCTTATGGAGCTGGGCGTAAAAATCGGGGCGGACGTGCCATACTGCCTTATGCGCGGAACTGCCCTGGCAGAGGGAATCGGGGAGAAGTTAAAGAGCCTGCCCCCCGTACCCAAATGCCCTGTGTTAATTGCAAAGCCGGGAATTAATGTATCCACAAAGTTTGTTTATGAAAACTTAAGGCTGGATAGGCATACGGTACATCCCAATATCGACGCCTTGTTAGATGCCATACGTGCCAAAGATTTACATGCCCTCTCCCATAATATGGGAAATATTTTAGAGACGGTTACTATTCACCAGTATCCGGTGATTGAGGAGATAAAAGAACATATGAAAGCCCATGGAGCCATAAATGCCATGATGAGCGGCAGCGGCCCTACGGTGTTTGGATTATTTGAAGATGAGAAAGGGGCACAAAAGGCATACGAGGCAATGAAAAAGGCAAGGCTTGCAAAACAGGTGTACCTTACAAGTATTTATAACAACCGGAAATCATAGGTTTTTCGGGGAGTCAGGAGGTAAGTATGGAAGATTTGGAATTAAATGCAAACGCGTATCTGCCTTTGCGGGATGTGGTGTTTCGTACCCTGCGGGAAGCAATTTTAAAGGGAGAGTTAAAACCGGGGGAGCGTTTGATGGAATTACAGTTAGCCTCTAAGCTTGGGGTGAGCAGAACGCCCATTCGGGAGGCAATTCGTATGCTTCAGCAGGAAGGGCTTGCCGTTACCATTCCAAGGCGGGGGGCTGAGGTTGCAAAAATGACGGAAAAAGATATGGAGGATGTGCTTCAGATTCGGGAAGCGTTAGAAATTTTAGCGGTAAAGCTGGCATGTGAGAAGGTTACAAAAGAACAGTTAGGGCAGTTGGAAAAGGCAGTGGAAGGTTTTGAGAGGGCAGTAAAGACAGGGGATTTAAAACAGATTGCCCAGTCGGATATTGATTTCCATGATAAGATTTTCGGGGCGGCGGACAATCCGAAGCTGGTGACTTTGCTTAACAATATACGGGAGCAGATTTACCGTTACCGTATTGAATATTTAAAGGATGAAAAGAATTATCCCAATCTGATAGAAGAGCACAGGCAGATTTTCCAGGGATTAAAAAACAGGGACAAAGATTTTGTCGCCGTGATGACGGAAAAACATCTGGATAATCAGGCGAATGCGGTGAAAGCCATTATCAGGGAACAGGAATAAAATATGGAATTTGTTTCATACTAAGCAGGAGTAGAATTTTCTATTCCTGTTTTTTCTTTGGGAAAAAAGGAAAATCCATAAAGATTGCTATGCGGAGGTGGAAACGTGACAGGCAGCTTGGAAGAAAATAAAAAGGAATTGCTTTCTATCCTGGGAGACTCGGCGGATATTAAGAAAATTCCCATACAGATTGGGATAGGCAGGGATATTGATTGTTTTATCACTTATGTGGAGATTACAGGGGGAAGCCTTTTATTCAGCAAGAATGTTTTTGGAAGGCTGTTAAAACAGTTAAATACAATGTCCAAAGAGGAAGTTTATGAATGTCTTTCCAACAATGTGCTGGGCATTACGGATTTTACATTGTTTGAGACCATAGAGGATGCAGTGGGAGGCATGTTTGCCGGGGATGTGCTGATTTTGGTGGATGGTTTTGACAAGGCGGTGAAAATTCCCGATAAAGGCTATCCGGGGATGGGAGTGCAGCAGCCACAGTCGGAAAAGGTAATCCGTGGTTCCAATGAAGGATTTGCGGAATCCATTAAAATTAATACGGCATTAATCCGTAAACGTCTTCGCACCCCAAAATTGAAAGTGCGGGAAATCAAGCTGGGACAGCGAAGCAATACAAATGTGGACATTATGTATATGGAAGATTTGGTGTATCCCAAGCTGGTTGGGGAAGTGGAAAAAAGGTTAAGCCGGTATGAAATTGACGGCGTGATGGACAGCGGTATAATAGAGCAGCTTTCCGAGGAAAAATGGTACTCTCCCTTTCCTCAGTTCCAGACTACCCAGCGGCCGGATAAGGCGGCAATGGCAATTTTGGAGGGGCGGATTGTAGTGCTTTCCGATAATTCTCCGGTGGGATTGATTCTGCCTACGGATTACAATTCCCTGATTCAGACAAGTGATGATTATTATAACAGATGGGAGATTGCTTCCCTGGGAAGGATTTTAAGGTATTTAGCGTCTTTTTTTGCCATGACGTTTCCCGGACTTTATCTGGCAGTTACGAATTTCCATACCCAGATTCTGCCTACGCCTTTGCTGTTGTCCTTCGCTGCGGCAAGGCAGGGAGTGCCGTTTCCGGCAGTGGTGGAAGTGCTGTTGATGGAGATTGCCTTTGAACTGCTGCGGGAGGCGGGCGTGAGGCTCCCGGGGGCCATGGGCAATACCATCGGCATCGTGGGAGGGCTGATTATCGGCCAGGCGGCAGTGGAAGCAAATATTGTAAGCCCTATTGTGGTCATTGTCATTGCCTTTACCGCCCTGTGTTCTTTTGCCATTCCCAACGAGGAATTTGCCG
>CANRJF010000201.1 GCA_947630855.1 uncultured Lachnospiraceae bacterium | reverse complement strand
CGGGGAGAGGATTCCCACAGAGGACGTGATGTATTTTGACGGCTCAGACCCAATGAAAATGCATAATTACTATACATATTTATACAATAAGACCGTATATGAGCTGCTCTTGAGGAAAAGGGGAGAGCATGAGGCAGTGGTGTTTGCCCGCTCGGCAACGGCAGGAGGGCAGAAATTCCCGGTACACTGGGGGGGTGACTGCTGGTCAAATTATGAGGCAATGTCGGAGAGCATCCGGGGCGGCTTGTCCCTTATCATGTCGGGATTTGGGTATTGGAGTCATGATATCGGAGGTTTTGAGGCTACTTCCACGCCGGATGTCTACAAACGGTGGGCGGCATTCGGGCTTTTGTCTACCCACAGCAGATTCCATGGAAGCACCTCTTACCGTGTGCCCTGGGCATATGATGACGAGGCAGTGGATGTGGTGAGGTTTTTTACAAAATTAAAACTTTCCCTGCTGCCCTATCTGTACAGCAGCGCCGTGGAAACTTCAAAGTCGGGAGTGCCTATGATGCGCAGTATGGTTTTGGAATATGAAAATGACAGAACCTGCGCTTACCTTGACCGTCAGTATATGCTGGGAGACAGTTTACTGGCGGCACCCATATTTAATGATAAAGGACTGGCATCCTACTATCTGCCGGAGGGCACATGGACAAATTATCTCACCGGGGAAGTTTCACAGGGAAGCAGATGGCGTGAGGAGACGTTAGGGTATCTGTCCATTCCACTGTGGGTAAAGGAAAACAGCCTGATTCCTGTAAACGACGGGCTTTCCAGGGCGTCAGATTCCTATGGCAAAGGGCTGGAACTAAAGGCTTATGCAATTACAGGCAGTGCAGGAACATGTGTTTATGAAGGCAGGGAGGAGATAGTAAGAATTACTCTGGAGTCAGATGGAAACAAGATTCTATGCAGGTCACAGGCAAAAAATGATTACCGCATCCGGTTTGTAAACTTAAAAATCAAATCTGCGGAAGGGGCAGAGTTTACCCAGGAGGGAAGCGACAGTATTGTAAACATTGGAAACGGCCAGACAGAAATCACTGTTATTTTATAGGAAAATACAGGAAGAAAAGGAGAAAGGCATGAAAAATGCAGCAAAGGAGATTTTAGATAAGCTTACCCTGGAGGAAAAAATAGGCATGATTCACGGGGCAGAGCTTTTTCGCACCGCGGGAGTTAAAAGGCTTGGGATTCCTCCGCTGGTCATGTCCGACGGTCCCATGGGAGTGCGCAATGAATTTGAGCCGGATAACTGGAAGGCCTTAGGCCATACGGATGATTATGTGACATACCTTCCCTGTAACAGCGCCCTGGCAGCCACATGGAACAGAAAACTTGCCTATGACACGGGAAGCGTTTTAGGGGAAGAGGCAAGGGGCAGGGGAAAAGATGTGATTCTCGCCCCGGGAATTAATATAAAAAGAAGCCCTCTGTGCGGAAGAAATTTCGAGTATTTCAGCGAGGACCCCACACTTACAAAAGAACTGGCAGTTCCCTACATCCAGGGGGTACAGCAGTGGGATGTGGCGGCATGTGTAAAGCATTTTGCCGTCAATAACCAGGAGACAGAACGTCTCTGGGTAGAGGTGGAAATTGACGAAGAAGCGCTTAGGGAAATTTATCTTCCCGCATTTTATGACGCTTTGGTAAAAGCAGGTTCCTACACCGTTATGGGGGCTTATAATCTGTTGTATGGGGAGCACTGCTGCGAAAGTGATTTTCTCTTAAGAAAGATTTTACGGGAGGAGTGGCAGTATGACGGCGTGGTAATTTCAGACTGGGGGGCAGTCCATGACACAGAAAAAGCGGCAAATTCCCAGCTTGACATTGAGATGTCAGTCACTTATGATTTTAATAACTACTGTATGGCAGAGCCTTTGAGGAAAAAAATAGAAGCAGGGGAAATTGATGAAGAAAAAGTGGACGAGAAGGTTCTGCGGATTTTACGTCTTATGATGCGTCTTCATATGCTGGACGGTAAACGGAAAGGCGGCGCTTACAATACCCCGGAACACAGGGAAAAGGCATTAAACGTGGCAAGGGAATCTGTTGTGCTTTTAAAAAACGAGAAACAAATGCTTCCCCTTAAGAGGGAAGGATTAAAGAAAATCCTGCTGGTAGGTGAAAATGCGGACTGCATCCATTCCAATGGGGGAGGAAGCGCAGAAATTAAGGCATTGTATGAGATTTCACCATTTATGGGATTAAAGACGGCATTGGGAGGCAATGTTACGGTAGATTATGTGCCGGGTTACTGCAGAGAGGAAAAAACAGAGGATTCGGATAAGAACTGGCAGGAAAGGAGCCTGGAAAACGGCGGCGGCAGCATGGAAGCGGCAGATTCCTTGGTTGAGGGCGCAGGGCAGGCATTGGAGGAAAAGAGAAAAATATTAAGGGAGCAGGCAGTAAAACAGGCTTCGGATAAAAGTTACGACAAAGTTATATTTATCGGCGGATTAAACCATGACCATGATTTGGAGGGAAATGACAGAAAGGATATGAGCCTTCCCTATGAACAGGACAAAATCATTCTTGATTTATTTTCTGCAAGAGAAGACTTAATTGTAGTGATGATTGCAGGAAGCCCGGTGGACATGACAGCATGGGCAGACATGGCGCATACACTGGTGTGGAGTTATTATGCCGGAATGGAAGGGGGCAGGGCATTAGCAGAAGTTCTATTAGGAGATGTAAATCCTTCCGGTAAGCTGCCGGAGACATTTTATAAAAACCATAGGGATTGTTCCGCCCACGTCCTGGGTGAATTTCCGGGAGGAAAGAAGGTTGCTTACAGAGAGGGAAGGTATGTGGGTTATCGGTATAATGAAAAATTCCATGTGGAGCCCTTATTTCCTTTTGGGTACGGGTTAAGTTATACGGAGTTTTCTTACAGGAACCTGTCAGTAGATGACAAAGAATGTGCGGTAAGCTGTTATGTGAAAAATACGGGAGACGTGGCAGGAAGTGAAACCGTGGAGGTCTACGGGCTTTCCCATAAGGATGATATGCCGGTAAAAGAGTTAAAAGGTTTTGAGAAAGTATTTTTAATGCCTGGGGAAGAAAAATATGTGAAAGTCCATGTGGGGCATGTGGAGGAAGGATACACTTACGTTGCGGGCAGTTCTCTTTACGATATCAGATTAAAGTGACAGAAATTTAAAGAGATTGATCCTGCATAAAAACCAGTATTCAGTAAATTATGGGAGGAATACATGCAGGAAAATTACCAACATTATATTACACGCAGCATAAAAATTTTATACCTTAAGAGGCTGATTGCCCCTGTTCTTTACCTGTGTTTTTTAGCCTGTTTATGGGTTGGCCTTCCTGTCTTTTCCGTGCTCTTCCCTTCCCGGTTAGAAAACATAGAAGACATGGGGAAGATGCATGGGAAAAAGGATTACTATGTAAACGTTTCATTGCAGAAACTTCATTTTACCGGATACACAAAAACCCGGTATAATATGACGACAGGATATTTTTATTACTGTAAAAGTGATGACACGGGTTATATTGTGCTGTTGAATCCTTCCACCTGCGAGCAGGGACTGCCGGAAATTGAACGTCTTACCGTACACGGAAAAATTCTTGCCAGGGATGCAAATTATGATGCCCTATTAGAAAGTCTTTCTAAGGATTTGCGCTGGACAAAGGAGGGAATTGCTTCCAAGGTGGATTCCTACTATTTAAGCGAACCGGATTTCAGATATGAGTTTGGCATGTTTTTGTTTCTTCTTATGGCGGGAAGTACGTTATATGCCGTGATTGCGGTTTTTTTAAATATTTTGTTTATTGCTTTTCCCGAATTGTCGCCTCCCTGCCAGACTTTGGGGAATTTCGGGAAGCGCAGGGAACTTTTTGCCCGGGCGGAGGAGGAACTGGCAACGCTGCCTCAGCTTGCCACGGAGGATATGTTTATCACGGAACATTTTTTTATTGAGATATCCCGGTATGGAATTGCCATTGTTCCAATTCAGGAAATTATCTGGATTTATAAACATTCCACCCTGCATAAATTGTTCTGGTATCATTTCAGTATTTCTTATACGTTAAATATCACTGCCAATAAACATGTGTATATCCACTGTCCGAAAAATATTAAGTCGGATATTGACGGTATCATTGATTATCTGGCGGAGGCGAACCACAATATTTTGGTGGGCTTTTCCGAGGAAAACCGCAGGAAGATTCAGGCGAAGCAGGGAGAGTTTTTCCAGTTGGAGAAAGTAGTGCAGTTACTTGAAGTGGTGAGGAGCAAGTTCAGGAGGAAATAACAGTACAGGCAGACAAAAAACAGGCTGCATATCGGTTTTTGGACTGATATGCAGCCTGTGAAACAGTAAGGCGTTATGCCATGCCGTTCTGCTGTTTGTATTTGTAAATCATCTCAGCATGTTCCTGTTCCTGCGTCTGGATGCGGTTTAAAATTTTCCGCACTTCACTGGAACCAAACCGGAATAATCCTGCATTGTAATCCGCAGATACTAATTTTTCATTTCCAATGCTGTCGGAGCAGAGGACTTCATCATGCTGTTTGTCTCCCTGGTTGGAAGCGCTGTCGTAGGCGGCAGCAGGATGATAGGTGGAAGAGTCAAGGCGGCTTTCCGGCAGGTTGGGAACTTCACCTTCCGCCAGTTTTCCAAGAACTCTGTAATGGTCCTGTTCATCTTTGGCAATCTGGGTAAATAAATCTTTAAGACCTTCATCTTTGGCGTTGGAAGCGCACATATTATAGTGGTCAACGCAGATTTTCTCCTGTGCCTGAAGTTCTTTTAATGTGGTGGTTTCCTGTTCTGTTAAAATCATAGTAATTCTCCTTTATCTGTTAAATTTTTAGTATCTGTTCAGTACCTTCACAGATACGATGCAAAAATGCATAAAAATCGCTCCGCGATGGCATTTTTGCACACCTG
>CANRJF010000200.1 GCA_947630855.1 uncultured Lachnospiraceae bacterium | reverse complement strand
AAATACGGTTTTGCCTTTGAGGGCAAGACGGTATTAATCGGATAAAAAGGCGATAAAACAGGATACAAAAAGGGCAGATGGATATTCCACCTGTCTTTTTTCTGCCTTTAAAAATACCGGAAGTTTTCAAAGTAAAGTCTTTTTTTATAAAAAATCTGTAAGTCGTGACAAAAATCTGTATCTCGTGACCGAAGCATTGATTTTTCCACAGAAAATCATATAAAATGATAAAAAATATACCAATGTAAATCATAATTGCATACATATATGAGGATATTATAAAAAAAAGAGGGGCGGAAACCGAATGGCCGGAGTGGGAAACGCAGGAAGCCATGGAACAGGGAACCGAAACAGAAACAGAGACGGCAGAGCCGGAAATGTCAGAGGAAGAAGAAGCCAGTCTGATGATTGGGCAGGACATTACGGTTTCGGAGGACATGTTTACCACATATGACAATTACCGCCTTCCGACTTCAAGTTGGTCAAGACAGAAAAATAGATAAAGAATGACAATAATGACTCCTATCATACAGTGGAAGTGTCCAGAAATTACCGGATTGAAGTCATGGAAAATGACGGAGGGGGATACTATGCAGTTATCACCATACAGGAAGAGGGAAGCGGAGACATAAAAGTTCTTGCAAATGTCTGCGGGAGCAGGGAGCCGGGGAATCATTTTATAAAAGAGTAACACACCCGTCTGTGTGTGGGAGTAAAACATGAAATTTCCACCAAACCACGGTAATAGGTTGCAAAAATATAGGAGATGAGCAAATATGGATAAATGGAAAAGAAGAATAATTAACGTACTTACAGTATCCTGTTTTGGCATATGGCTTTTAAATAGATGCGATATGGCAGCAGGCAGTGTTGAATGTCAGGGGTCAGGGAAAAACGCTGAACTGATTTTCTATGACTGTCTGGGGAATGTGGTTTATAAAGAACCGTGTACTGATGACCGGGTCAGGATTAACTATATAACAGATGATATAGTGGAAATCAGCTATTGGTTTGGGTCTCCATTCCACTATGCGTTTTATTATAACGTAAAAACTGCAGACCTCTCGGTCAAAGATGGACCGGCATATATGGATCCGGTTTTGATTGACTTCCAGTATGCTGCGTATTGGGATTATGATAAAGAGGTATTAGTCATTACAGATATGTACCAAAAAGGTCTTTATTATAAGGAAGTACAGCTGGATTTTTCACCTACAATGGACCCAACGGGACTTATCCAGCGTTTTGAATTAACAGAAGATGAAGAGAGTTTTATTGTGGAATATTATTCTGGAAAAGATTACGAAACAGTGAAAGAGATTATTCCATTATGGGATTGAAAAAACAATCAAGGAGGTTTGCAGAAATGAAAAAAAGATGGTTAAGAATATTCAGCATGGTATTGTTTGTCAGTGTATTGATGATACTGGCAGGAAGGGACGGAAAGCTTAATGGGAATATCCAAGAGGAGACTGCCGGACTGGAAGGGGAAAATCTGGGAGGGGAGACATCATATAGCGACACCTATAAATGGATGGGCAGGTATTATGACATACCGGAAAGTATTTCGCATACAGAGGATATGGCATTGGAATTACAGGATGAAGAGCAAGAAATTTTAGACATTGATTTTCCAAAGGTAAGGAAAAGATTTTCCCAGGGAAATTTAAAATTGCCGAAAAGTTTTCAAAGAGAATTGTTTCTTTACGATACGGTATCAAATGCAGTAGGGGAATATTGCCGTGAGTATAGGGGCTACTCAGTTTTTTCCCTGAATTTGGAGAAAGATATGCTGTACGAGAATACAGAGTTTCTTCCGAACGGTTCTGGCGGAAAGGTGATTTTTGAGTATCCTTTAGATTTGCAGGGTATAGATTTTGGGCAGAAAAACTATAAATTTAAAATTGGAAGCCGGAGAGCCATTCTGTATGTTGAAGCTGATTTGGATAACCAAAAAATATTGATATATCCACCGGAGTGTGAATGTTTATTTGTAACTAATAACTGTGACGGCAATCCCGCAGCATATGAACAAATAGTAATGAATGAGGAGGAAGGAGGGGTAAAATATTACCCGGATATATATGTCACATCAGACTGGGATAATCTGGGGCGGGAAGATGGACATTTTGCAGAAACATACAGGGGAATGTTGGAAGATATGGTGGAGGGCAAACTGGATTATTTGGTGTTGGAAGGGGATGTAGTAGATTATAATTATGATGTTTACATAAACATTGCCGTAGCCTTGGGGCGTTATATGGAGGAAAATCATATTGAGGATGTTTTTCATTTTGATTTTGATAAGGATATCATAAGTCAGGTGACAAACATGATTTTTACCTGCCGTTTGCGGGGGAGTACAAGAACACTGTATATGGATATAGACAGTGTCAATCTTAAAGCGCATGTATATGAGGTGGAGGAGACAGAGAGAGAAACTATGTTAACACATGTGGAGGAGACAGAGACTGAATCTATGGCATCCCATGTGGAAGAGACAGAGGAAGGGAAAAGTAAATCAAACAGTGCCGCATCAGAAGAAACAGTGATCCAGAAGCAAAATCGATATTCAAAAAAGGCAGAGGATGAAGGACGCACATGGAGCAAATCTGAGGATTACATGGTTTCTCCAAACGTGAAGATTTCCGGAACTTTTATGAGGGAGCTGTTTCTGTATCAGTATATGGAATATGGATTGAGAAAATACAATGAAGAGAGGCAAAGTGATAAAGACTATTTTTGCGATATTGAGGAGGATATGATTTCTTATTATGCTAAACTCGGAATGGAACAGAAAGGGGTGGAGCCGTTTAAGACGGATTTGGCAAAAGAACTTCTGCCGGAACTTAGGAATAATCTTTTCAATTTCTGTCTGCATGGGGAAGAAGAGACGCTTTATATGCAGATAGATACATATAATATGAAGATATATATTTATGACAGCTTAAAGGAATCATAAGGTAAAGTATATATTTTTGTGGCAATTATAAAATTGAAAGGGTTAAGTGGTGACATTATGGTGGAATAAAAGAGAATTATGTATGGAATTAAAGGGGAATTTCATGAATTGCTGGGAAAAAAGGAGGAAGAAGAACAGTGCGAAAAAGCAGAATGAAAAAGTATGTGTGGTCAGCCGTGGCGGCAGCAGCGCTTCTGTCAATAGAATGTTGTGGAAAAGCAGAGGAATCTGAGCCAGCGACAGAAGAAGCAACAGAGCAGCTTTTGGAAGCGGCCGAAATGGAAATGGACACAGCCCAGCCGGAGGGTACAGAAGAGGAGAGCCAGATAGCAGATGACCCGTCAAAAATTGCTCTGGAGTATATTCCACAAATGGGATATGATGACAATATTCAACTGGGTGGACCATACAAAATGGAAGATAATCTTTATAATGTAGATGCGATGGAAAAAAAGAATTATGCATGCTGGAAAGACTGGCTGATCATTGGAACTGAAGTATATAAGAAACAGGAGGACGGAAGGTATAAAAGATTTGGGAAGGATTATCTGAAAAAAATGTTTCAATCCTCTTATGTGGATGACTCTTCTGTTATCAGACAATACAGAAACTATCTTATTTACCTCAAGCAGATGACCATCGGGCAGGGTTACCAGGATGAGTTTTGTTTTTGCCGTTATGATATGGATACAGAGAAACTGGTTGAAATGGATGTTTTGGAGGAGGGAGAGGTTGCTGCAACAGGCTTTTATATATTTGAAGGGAAAATTTATTACCAGACTAAGGACTGGAAAAGCATACGGACCATAGATTTAGCAAGCGGAAAAAATGAAGAATTTTACAGCCTGGCCAATACAGCCTACCAGATGATACAAAATTTCGCTATCCGGGAGGACGGTGCAGTGATGGCAGTATTCTGGGGGGAGAAGGCGGACCCGGATGACCTCCCGGCAGAGAAAAGGGATGCCCTGGGGGATAACCTGCCCCGCCATATAGAGTATTGGTGCATAGAGCCAGGGGAGGATGGAATGAAAGAAACAAAAATAGGTGAAACGGATGATTTTTCGGGTTCAGACATTCTAGTTGTCGGAGATGAACTTTTGCTGGACCGTGATGTCCCCGAAACGGATGAATTTGACAGTGTGATAAATTGTCTTTTAAAGGAGAACGGGGAGATGACGCCGATAGGTCTCCTGGGACATGGTTTTGCAGAAGTACGCTGTGTAGAAGATGGTTTTTACTATTTTGACAGTACAGAATATCCCAAAAGCAAAGAAGAACCGCGCAAGTATATGCGGTATACCAATGCCATATCAAAGTATGATTTCTATGGAAATAAATTAGAAACCTATTGTCTGGCAGACCCTGCAAAATTAGAGGAAGGTTTTCAGATTATAGAGATTATAATTTACGATGGAAAGGCAACAGCCTTTTTTGTTGACAAAAACGAAGAATACCTATATATCAGCCAGATTCCATTAGAGTATTAATTTGTCAGAAAATGTACGGGAAGGGGAAAAAGAACGATGGACGGAAAGATAACATTAGATCAATTACGGGTCACATGCAGGTTTTCATATATAAAAATAAAGGAGTGTCGGATACATGCCTCCTATGGTATTTGATTTAAGCAACATGTATGAAATAAAGTTGTTATTTGCAGATTATGTAAAACGTTATGGTGATATTTTTAGAAAGAAATCAATACCCAATTCAAAGACAGATTTGATGGGTATAACAGAAAAGGCCAGGCAGGAGGGGGAATTTTGAGAAAAAAGATATGCAGGATAATTTTGCCCATAGGGATGACAGTTTTGTTTTTCTACTGCGCATCAAAACAGAGCATGGGTGCAGGAAAAATAGATAATTCCATGAAGAATGAAACAGAATTATATAGTGAAGACGGAAGGGAAACGCCAGAGACAGAAATCCTTGAAACAGAGATATTGGAGACAGAAGCGTCTGGCAGTGAAACAGTGCAGGCAGAACTATCCGGGACAGAAAACACAGAAACGGAAGTGCCGGAAACAGAAATAACGGAAATAGAATTGACAGAGGAACAGAAGGCAGAGTTAAGCAC
>CANRJF010000199.1 GCA_947630855.1 uncultured Lachnospiraceae bacterium | reverse complement strand
GATGTAGGGATAAAAATTTATAAAAATTTTGTTGCAAAAGCGGCTGCAAAACCGTACAATGTAAATAGGGAAGTATGCGGAATGTAAAAAGAGCCATACTAACAAAGGAGGTGTTTCTTATGGCAACTTCAAGCATCACGAAAAATTTCGTCATTTCCGGCAAGGAACAGGTGGAGATGTTTGTCAATGCGATTGAAGAATCCGCCAAAAACCGTCCTGTCCGTACTCCGGTAGCCGTTAAATTCATAAAAGGCGAAGAAGAATTGCGGGAATTGATGAGATTTAGGGAAATGAAGGAAAAGGAGAAAATGAATGCTGATAAGTGATAAATTTTATGCAGTCAACATTCGTGAGTACCTTGCATTAGGGGATGATCCTGAAGCCGGAGAGCCAGCGCTGGTTAGACTGCTCTCCGGATTTTCATGCCCGAAAAATCCGGATGTTGAACGGTTTTTGAAAAAAAGTGCCATAGACTTTACAAAAAAGAACCAGTCTGTTACATATGTTGTGATTTCAGTAAAAGATGGCGGCTTGCTTGGATATTTTACCCTTGCGTTAAAGCCTTTGACAGTCAGGGGCGAAATGGTAAGTAATACCACGAAAAAAAAGCTGCTTCGTGTAAGTGAACTGGACGAAAAGTCAGACACCTACACTATGGCGGCTTATCTGATTGCACAGCTTGGAAAAAATTATGCGGGTGGCAGGAATAAGGAAATTGCAGGAGAAGAATTGATAGAGCTTGCATGGATGGTCATTGAGGAAGCACAGTATATGTTTGGCGGCATGGTAACATTCTTGGAAGCGGAAAACGAGGAAAAGCTGTTATCCTTTTACCGGAACAACCGTTTCTCGCAGTTTGACACCAGACAGACCGCAGCAGGCAAAGATGAACCGCATGAGCTTGTGCAGTTGCTGAGATTGCTCTAAGTAAAATTTAATAGTAACCAAAGGTGCATGGAAAGTAAGTATTATTTACAATCCATGCATTTTTTTGTTTTGGGAGATACCGTCTTGTATATATTCAGGACGGTATTTTTCTTTGGAAAAAGAAAGGAAAATCAAATATGGCAGATGCAAAAACAGAAAAACAGAAAGTAAAGGAGATCACTGACAAGCTGGAGGAAGGGTTAAAGGAGCTTTTTGAAAGCGAGAAATATAAAAGCTATCTCTCCACCATGTCAAAATTCCATAATTACAGTTTCAACAACACGCTGCTGATCGCCATGCAGAAGCCCGAAGCAACCTTAGTCGCAGGGTATCAGGCATGGCAGAAGAATTTCAACCGCCATGTAAACAAGGGGGAGAAGGGAATCCGTATCCTTGCGCCTGCCCCTTATTCGTAATATGTCAGACCGTCTTAGAGAACTGTCAAACCTGATGAATACAGTGCATTTAGGCTTGATGGAAGAAGATGCAGAACAACAGGTATTAGACTGTATCATGTACTTTTTACGTTCTGTGAATGACCTCCATGAGTTTACAGAACAAGCAATAAGGGAGATTAATTAAACAATCAAACAGAACATGAAAAAGGTAAATTTATTTAGATTCTTTCATGGCTTCAACTATCGCTTGAATGGCTAATATTTGAGTAGGGCTTAGACCGTCTTTATCTATCACAATCTGATTTTCTTTTTTCTTTCCAACCAAATAATCCAGAGAGCATTGATATAATCCCGATAATTTGATTAAAACCTCTGTTGATGGTGTGCGGTAGCCTGTTTCATATCCGGCAACGATTGACGCAGAGATTCCCAAATGGTCTGCTACTTCCTTTTGGGAAAGTTTCATATTCTTACGGGCTTCTTTCAGTTTGTCCGGTAATCCTTCTATCATGTGCGTTCCTCCCTTGCTTATTGTGTATTTTACTTTCCAATATACGCAATGGGCACTGAAAATACTCTCTTAAAGCGTTGATTATTTGTGCTTATTGCGGTATAATGTACTTGAGGTCACATCATATTCAGAGAAATAATTTATAAAATACAGGAGGAACAATATGTTTTGTGAAAAATGTGGAACGCATTTGGAAAAAAATACACAGTTTTGTCCAAACTGCGGGGCAAAAACAGGGAACCGGATGTCCTTAGAGAAAACAGATTCAAGCTCGCCAAAGAAAAAATCAGCCATGATAATCGGTGCAGGAGTGGTTATTTTGCTCTTAGTGGTAACAGGTATATTTCTTACAGTTGGAAGACGAGTAGATACCACTGCAAAAAATGAAACCGTAGAAGAAGATACAAAAATATTACAAGAGCCTGTAGAAACTGAACCCACTATAGAAAAGGCTACCGAATTCGAGAATGAAACTGTTATAAATACAGATTATGCTTTCTATGCGGCTTCATTGATAGAACTCTTAAATGAATCTATCCTACCAAATAAAAGAATCGTAAAATACATAGATGAACCTGATAATTACCCGATTCAATTTTCCATATATGACATTAACAGTGACGGAGAGGAAGAATTGTTAATCAAAATACCGGGTATTGCCTATGATATAGAGAATCAATTGATATACAAACTTAATGCAGACCATACAGGAATAGAAGATTTATGCACTCTTAGCGTTGATGCAATTTATTACGATACAGGTTTTATCAAGGAGCCGGTATGGAATGGGCAATCCCTCTCTAATGATTTCAGGGCTTATGATATTAAACTGTGGGATGCTGGCGGTTTTTTAGATGCAGGCAGAGTAGAAGCGTGGGAAAAGTCATATATGCCGAATGACTTTTCGGGCAATCCTTTTCCAGATAATGTAGACAGCGATAATAATGGAATTGTTTATTTTATCAGCGGTGAACTTGGTATTGATTACGAACACCCTGTAGATGATGCAGAATGTAAACAATACGAAGAACAATTTTTTAATGGGACAGAGGTATCCGTTCCGTGGTTTGATTTAACAGAAGAAAATATTAAAAAAGTTACAGGCTACACGGAGGAAAGTATAGCTGCTGAAAATATAGTGTCAGTATATACAGGTACAATTTATGATGATGCCTTGTAACAGCCCGATGCAAATTTTTCAAAGGTATACGAGCAGATTCCGTATGGAGAATAGATAATGCTTATTTAGTAATGACTGTTACAGGATATTATGCCGATAAATTTGTACCTCTTAGTATGTCATCTATGACTATGACGCAAGAGATAAACGGTAAATGGCTTGGGCTGGAGCAAGAGTAAAACGAGGAGAGATAAAAATGTTTTGTACATATTGTGGAAAGAAAATTGACGATGATACTAAATTTTGCCCTCATTGTGGCAACGTGGTTGCAGATTCTAAAAAGAGCAGTATCACAGATGCAGTCAAAAAAATAACAAACACCGCTGTAAATACCGCTAAGTCTGCCGGAAATGTTGTTAAAGAATCAATAAATACCACCGCAGATATCGCCGTTGAAAAAGATACTGTAAATATAACTATGGAGACTGATAAGTTATCTAAAACCAATCAAAATATAGCTGATGAAATGACAGAGAACAAAAAACAGACACAGACCGTCCAAGATGATGAGGATAGTAAATCAGACCGTATTGTAGACAGTAAGAACATAATTGTTTCTACAGGTGATTTAAAACAGGATTATGAAATCATTGGCCCGGTTTATTTCCAAGTGTCTAATAAGGGAGTATTTGGGCTAGCTGGTAGTAATCTTTCGGCACTGGTTAAACAATACAAGGGAGAAATCCAGAAAATGAAGTCAGACGGTCAACTTGGCAGAGAAAGGATGGATTGGGGATTTTTATATGGTGAATGGTCTGTCGGCGCAAATGATTTTGACAAAGCATTTTTTATTTCCGTACAGGAATTGAAAAAACGTGCCGCTTTGCTTGGAGCTGATGCTGTTATTTGCATGCGTCAGGATATTGACTTAGATACTAATGGATTTGCTTATTTTTATCTGCAAATGTATGGAACTGCTGTAAAATTTACATAATCGTAACTACTGTTGGATTTTAAAAAACACCAAATGAAAAGGAGAGAAATAATGTTTTGTAAATATTGTGGAAAGAAGATTGAAGACAATACAAAATTTTGTCCTTATTGTGGGGTTGGTCTTTCAACCTCTGATACAGACAATTTTAAAGAAACGTCTGCGGATTCATCCAAAGAAATTGAAACTAATATGGATGATGCTGAAAACGAACAGGTTCAAAGTAATATAGAAAATGTAAAAGAAACAGACAAGACGGCTAAAGCAGTACTACTTGTTCTTTCCTTTATAATTGGAATGGTTCTGAGTTTCATTACATTTTTATTGATAAGACATTCAACCTTGACTGGTATTGCGCTGATTGTTGTTCCATCGATAGGATTCGGATTATTAGCATATGCTATTATTTTAAAATTGTCTGGCAATGGTGGTATTAGCCTGTTAAGCGCAATTATAATAGGCTTTGTAGGAATGTGGAAATTTGGAGATATAGCAGGGAGTTGGGTAGAAGCCGTTGAAATGGCAGATACAGGCTTTGGTGTTTTTGTTAGATTATTTCCAGTTGGTTTGATCTGGACATTTATAATATACTGTATTGCAAATGGAGCAGATAACAATAATAATTCCCAAAAATAGGCAGTAATTACATAACAGAAAGGTTACAAACACCTCTTGAACACGTTTCAAGGGGTGCTTTTACGTTTTAAGGGTAAAAGGGTATATTCTAATCTTTTATGCTTGAAATGGTTTTCTGGGGGGTGAGACGCATTGAGAAAGTAATATTTAATGAATACCTTCAACTCAAAAATATATGGAATAAAAAATTATCATTTTGAATATAATAAAAAGTTATACTTAAATCGGTTTTTTATAGTTTCCTACGAGTTTAAAAAAGTGCTTGTCAAATGAATTTACTTATGCTAATATATACTCAACTGCTACGGTATGGTTTTTGAAAATCATCAAAATAGAGAAAGTCATATCGTTAGTAGAAATTCTAAGATACCATTATCTTTTACCTTAAGTAAAATTAAAGGTACGAGATAATCCAAAACAGACTATGAGATGTAATAATTTTTATGTGTAAGTATCTGCGATTGTAGTTGCTTTCATTTAATTATTATGCTTTCATAGTTTTTTTTATTGTCTGTATAATGGGGTTAAAACCCTCGCCTTAAGGCGAAACCTTTAGGTAAACCCGTAGCTTTAAGTTTA
>CANRJF010000198.1 GCA_947630855.1 uncultured Lachnospiraceae bacterium | reverse complement strand
GATACAATGTCCAGTAACAATAATGCGCTAAATAAAGACGGAATGTAGACTAAAAAATTTTCGGGAACTCAGGATTATTTATAATATTGAACCCCCAATTTACTAAATATTAAAACAACAAAAAACGTTACTAACACTATTGCTATTGTTACAATTATGTCTTTTTTATTTACGTAAAACCTAAATTTTTAAAGTTTCTGTCTTTAGCAAATACAATATTCTTTTTTTTCATACATAACGAATCCATCTCCAACGCAATTTTATAATTAGATTTTTGTAAAAAATAAGGAAAAGGAAAACCTACAATACATTATAACACGAAAAATTCCTTTTTTTCTATACATTGGATTTACATACACTTCCGTAATTTCAGGCATATACTCGTCATAACAGAATGATTTTTTCAACTGAATACAAACGAACCCAACTAACACACCTTTTTCATCATCAACGATAACAACTGTGATTGTCTATTTCTTTTTTGTCATATATCTACCAAATAGAGAACCATCTTCAGGAAAAACACTATCTTCAGAAACCTTGTAGGCATTTGGCGACTGCCGCGAGGTGCGCTGTGTGCCGGTGGCACACGTTAAGCGCCGACCGGTTCAGAGCCAACGTCCAGTGGACGTTGGCTCTGAACCGACCGAAGTGGAACGGAGAAGCTGCAATCAAACCGATAATTGCCCAGTAAGCATAGAGAGGGTACTTTCCTCTTATAGCAGTGCTATTCTTCTATTAATATAATCTTCAAGCATTTCAATGGTTGCTTCTACACCTAACTTACTACTGTTAATGGAGAAATCATAATTTCTTGAATCCCCCCATTTTCCTTCACAGAAATAATTGTGATATGCTTTACGCTTCTTGTCTTGCTCGATAATCATTTTTTTTGCATTCTCTTCAGACACATTGTGAAGCTTCTTAATACGGGCTATCTTCTTATCCATATCACCAAGGATAAATATAGTAATAAGACCTTTATGCCCCTTTAATGCTTCCTCAGAACAACGTCCTACGACAACAAAGGATCTACCCTCTGCGGCTCTTTTCTTTAAATGTTCAAATTGCATATACGCAATATTTTCTTGTGGAGAATTGCTATAACCTTTTACCGTTCTATAACCAAATCCTTTTTTCGGAATCTCATCATATGGCGCTAATTCTGCTACATGTACATTCTTATCGTCTGCAATCTCACGAAGCAAATGATAATCATACAGTTTAAGTTGAAATCTCTCTGCTAATGCCTCTGCAATTTCGTGACCAGCACTTCCGAATTCTCTTCCAATTGAAATAATAACCTGTTTTTCGCTCATACTCTTACCCCTTTCTTAATTATAAGTATCTTATCCATACAAAAACCATGGAAATAACCAAAACAATAAGAGTTGCTGGAACCATTGACTTACAATACCTTCCCCAATCGATTGGATATCCTTCTTTAGCAGCTACCGATGTACCTACAACGTTTGCAGAAGCTCCAATGGGAGTAGCACTTCCACCGATATCCGTACCCATAGCAAGCGCCCATGCCAAAACATCAAGTCCTACACCCTGAGTCATAGAAAGACTCTTAATAACAGGAATCATTGTTGCTGCAAATGGAATATTATCAATAAATGCACTTGCGATACCGGAAATCCAAATGATAATTGCAAGCATCAGATACAGATTGCCACCGCTAATCTTACTGATAAATGCGGCAATAATCTCTAATACTCCTGTCTGCTCTAAACCGCCAACAACTACGAATAAACCAATAAAGAATAAAAGAGTCTTATAATCTACCTTCTTCAAAAGTTCTAAGGCAGACTTTCCGGCTGCGATTAAAGTAACAATCGAAATAAATAATCCAATCGTTGCAACCGTTAAACCAGTCTGTGCATGAGTTACCAATAGAATAATTGCTAATCCAAAAATAATACAACTGGCAAGAAAACTCTTCTTATTTTCAATCTTGATTGTGTCCTTAGAAATATCTAAATCTTGATTAGATATACCAGCAACCAGTTCTTTTTTAAATACGATATAAAAATAGATTAGTACAACAACCAGAGAAATCCCAGCGATTACACCAGTATTTGTAATAAAATTAGCAAAACTATAACCAAGAGAGGTTCCTATAATTATGTTTGGTGGGTCTCCACACATAGTTGCAGAACCACCTAGGTTAGCGCAAAAAATCTCTGCTAAAATCATTGGAACCGGGTTGAACTTTAATAACTGTGCCAACTCTACTGTAACGGCTGCCAGGAAGAGAATTACTGTAATACTATCAATGAACATTGCTAATATAAATGACATAATCATAAAGGTAATAAAAATTGGCACCGTCTTAAAGTGAACCAACTTTGCAATAGTCATACACAGCCATCTGAAAAATCCAGCCTTTGCCATACCTTCAACCATAATCATCATTCCTGCAATGAATATAATGGTCGCCCAATTAATACCACTTGAACTTTCCGACGCAGTTCCTGCATTATACCAGAAACCAGGTGTGAAAATTGGTGCAATATTCAGAGTCTTCCAAGTAGCTGCCAAATCACGCATACCAATGCCAAATACACCAATTAAGGTTACAAGACCACATCCTAATGTAACATAGTGCCTTTCAATCTTGTCTGTTATAATTAATGCAAACATCACCACAAAGATGGTGACTGCTATTACTTGTGCTAACATACTCAATACTTCCTTTCATTCATATAAAATACAGTACTTTATTCATCAATCTTTTGTTCTAAGCATGCTGCTTTTTCATGCAAAACCACAAAGTCCGTAGTTGCATCCAAAAGAGTCCCCATTAATTCAGCGCATACAGTTTGCATTTCAATTAATTCTCGATTGCCTGTGCTGAAAAGGTAATCTTTTTCTCTTCTATGATTTTCGAATAGCCTGCAACATTAATTGCATGAACGCAGCATTTATCAGTAATTTAAGCGAAAATGTGGTGTAATTAATTAGCGAACGTTGTACTAGTATAATAAATATGTACATAAACAAAACCTATACGAATATATAGGGAATTTAAGGAATCATATTAGATACGTTTTTTACCATCAGAACTGTGGATATAGTGTATGACAGGTTCATTCATACATGAAATAGATAGATTGGATCCATTATGTCTCCCACAAAAATGAGCCGCCTGTAACAAAAAAATATGGAGAAATAGAAAATTAATAGAAACTATTAATCCTCGCTTGGAAGATATGAAACGCTTCAACATTTTTTGTAAGCCATATACATCTATGCCCCCCAACATATCAGTCGTACAGATTTGGGTATCAGAAATAGTCGCATATGTAGATTCAACATAGATATCTGTACTCTCCAAAAGGGGATAGTGAGCATCAAAATGGTTGGGAGTTTTTTCTACAAATAATCTGGAAAGAAATATAAATAGAGCCAAAATAGCACAAAAAAATTTTGTATTTCTTATTTGCATTCCTATCTTCTCCTTCCCAAAAATCTGTACGATATCAGTATACACGCTATTGCAATCTTCGTCAACTAGATTGTTTTTTGAATCATGTTCTCTGATACATCTAATCCATTTGCTTGAATTTTTGCTTTTTTCGATAATTCCTTCAACATAGTTCCATTTCCACACGCGACATCAAGAACGACATCGTCCTCACTCAATTCCTTTAAATTTTCTTAAGCGTGTTCAAGTTTACGTATGACCGCCTTATTCCTTGTTGTGATTGTTCTATGATTGCCGCCCTGCCTTACCTTAACTTAACTTCGGATTGGATTTTCCGCTCCTACATCTGTGGCACTTGACAGGCATAGAAAAATTAAATACACTTATCCCAGATATCAAGAAACCAAGAATTTTGTTCCTTTGATTTACGAGACAGAGAATGCTGTAAGTAATTCAGAAGAAAAAATAGGAAGGGTATGAATCACACATGTTATCGGAAAATATGCAGCAGCTTAGAAAAATGAATCACATGTCCCAGGAAGCCCTGGCAGATATTGCGGGAGTCAGCCGGCAGACTTATGCAAAATGGGAATCCGGGGAGGCAGTGCCAGATATCTTATCCTGTCAGAAAATAGCAGATGTTTTTGGGGTTAATTTAGATGATTTGGTAAATTATGAAGGGAAAAACAGCGGTCTGCCAGTTCCTCCAAAGGGAAAGCATTTCTTTGGCATGGTAAAGGTGGGAGAGAGAGGGCAAATTGTGATTCCAAAAAAGGCAAGGGATATTTTTGGCATCCATTCCGGTGACGAATTAGTTTTGCTGGGAGATGAGGCCCAGGGTTTAGCCTTGACTAAGGCAGATGTAATGGTGTCATTTTTGGAACAGGTCATAAGTTTACGTAAGGGAGAAAAAAGGTGAAGAAAACAGAAATCTGTCTAAGACATATAAAATCAGATATAGGCATTTTTTTATGTATAGTTTTTTATGTTCTGTTTTATATTATTGCCATGCAGGTAAAACCATATTTGGATGGCGCAGAGTGGTATTGTTTTAACAGTGCCCAACGTCTTATATTTGGAATTGCAGAATTGTATATATTCGTTAAACTTTTTGACAAAAAGAGCTGGAAAAATGTTATCAATTTAAATTTATCAAAAGACGGAATTGCAGCAGGCAGTGCATTGATTATTTATATAATATTATTTGCGGTTACTATTGCTGTTGGCTTTAAATCATTTACTGATACCACATTTGAGATAGTTTTTTCATGTCTGTTTCTTCAACAGATTACTACAGGTTTTTGGGAAGAATTGACTTTCAGGGCTTTTGTTTTAGAGGGATACTTTGAAAAGAAGAATTACAATTGGAGATGGAGATTATTTTACGCAAGTCTCTCGTTTGTGATTTTTGGAATGATACATGCAATTGAATATACTCATAATATTGGTAATGCAATAGATATTTTTATACGCACAGGTATTATGGGGTTTGTATTCGCAGCAATATATTTGTATTCCCATAATATTCTTATTCCAATGCTTCTTCACTTTATATATGACATATTTGCCAATTTGCAGTCGTTTGTAGAAGAATGGAACGTGGATAATATAGTATTTTCTTTTTTAAATAATTATGTTTTGACGATTGCATTTATAGGGATGTTTGCCGGTTCAATTTTCTTTGTGTGCCGGAGGCACACGTTAAGCGGCGGCTGAAGCGCAGGTCTGCTTTGTAAAGTTACTTTTCACACCATAGCCAGACATAATAGAAAGCTGTCAGGGCTTATTGTCCCTTGGCAGCTTCTGCTTCTGC
>CANRJF010000197.1 GCA_947630855.1 uncultured Lachnospiraceae bacterium | reverse complement strand
ATAATTCCCATTTATTCGGCTATAATAGCCGACCGATAATGCATATTTACAGTTCGGTTAGGCCGTGAATTGTAACTTTACTAAACAATTATCTACAGATTTTAGCAGAAATCTCTTGAAACATTTCACATTCAATGGTATTATAACAATACAAAGGGAAAGCACCCACTCCAAAGTGGATGCTCCGAGTTTAGGTCAAAGAATGTCCTTATGGACACCGCCTATCCTGTTGGCAGACAGGATAGGCATTTTTATTTTCGCTTGTTGTTTCTCTTATCGAGAAAGGCAAGCAACGCAACAATTAAGCTACCAAAGGACATCAGCAATGCTAATATTCCAATGAAAATCGAAATGATTTCAAAAGCTGTCATCGGCGCCACCTCCCTTCCTATGTATTCCGGCACGCCGGTTTTCATAAACTCGGGAGGCTACCACCCTGTCATAGGTACTTTCCGTAGATGTATTGTAACATGAAGATATATGAATAGCAATTAGTTCTTTAGATTTCGTGCAAGTATCATGATACCCGCCCAAAATCCAGTATTCCTCAAATAATTAGAGCCATTTTAGAGCCAACAGGCATAAAGCAATCCCGGAAATGCCCATTTTATCAGCATTTCCGGGATTTTATCCGTTACTCGAACTCGGCGTGTTCTTTGTTATTATTAACTGTATTTGTTTAAGTTTTATGCAAATACACGCCTGTTTTTACTTCTATTACATCATTTATTATGGCTTGCTGATTTTCTGTTGCCAAAATGTTGCCACGACTTTATTATAGCAAATCCCGGCAATTTAGCAATCAGTTTTTTCAAATGTTACGCAGTAAAAACCCATTTTTGAGGGTAAAGGTATAAAATATCGTTTTGCGCTTATTTACGTCCAAAAGACCTTACAAAATAAGGCTTTCAAAAGAGCTAAAGCGTAACAAATCAATCACCCACGCCCATTTTCTCCTTAACCGCCTTTATTACATGGTGCTAGCACCATGTTTATATCATCAACAAGCAAAAGCATTCCTCATTTCTATTATTTTACGACAAAAAAAATTTAATCCCACCAGCAATAATAAACCGACTGCTCGTCACTGAATATCTTTGTACTTGAAATCAACTCTCCATTATCGTTAAAAAGATAAGATAATCTTGAAAAATACGTTTATTCTCCAATATCACTTGGAATATATCTTTTGGTTCATCAAAACATTCAAACAAGGATAACATATTTTCTTCTAAATATAAAAACAGCTTTCCAATTGTTTATCCCAATGCTGATTTAATACCTTCCACTCCAAACTCGAACCATAAATTCTTACAACAACTTATATTGAAAAGAATCTCCATGCACTTCAATATTCCCTGCATGCAAATTTTTATTTAAAAATTCCACCGCATACGGTTGCAAGTTATATGCAAATGAATACCATTGGCTCATAGATGAGGCTCTATATAAGATAAACTTACTTTCAAGAGCAGCTTTTCTGCCATCGCTATATTCAATCATCGCAGTGCTTCTAAACATATTATTTGTAGAATCATAATATTTTTCAATAAGAAGTCCCATCTCGTCTGGAGACATCATATTTTTCATATAATGAATCGCTATTTTTTTAGCATTATGAAACTTTCTCCATATATATTTTTTAATATAACTAATAATACAAAGACAATAATATGCCCCTATCACAATTATGCAAATACTAATATATTCTTGATATTCATTCCGAAATTTTTCTATTTTTAATTTATATATGATCTCAGATGGAGAAAAGGTTATGGCTAATGCAGCTATAAATATAATAGCAAATAATTCTTTTATCTTCATCTTTTCAATAATAGATTTTATAATGCTCATTTACTCTCTTCCTTTCCTTATTATTATGATTTTATCTTGTACAATTCATTACACCAATGACACATATAGTAATCTATATTATTTGGAATAAATAATGTCGTTTACTTACTCGTCATATATATAGTTTCCGGCATCTCTTCTATAAATTTTATTAATTCTAAAAAATAATTATCTAAATCTCCTTTCCAAACATTTAATTCCACATCGTTTAAAGTGTTTTTTATTGGTTCTGTATGGTCAATATAGTCAGGTCGCTTTTCTTGAAGTATTCTTCTAGAATGACCATCACCATGTTTTATAACATTTACAAGTATTCTTAATTCCTCTATCTTTTTCCAATGTGAATTTGATGATAAATCATATCCATATTCTTGATATATACTTTTTATTTTACCAAAATCTAATCCCTTAGTAATATTTAAATTAGAAATCAATATTCCGCCTAAATACTGTTCATACATTTCACACAATAATGTTATGATTGCCAATAATAATCTATTTTCAATTTCAAATTTTATCAATCTTAAATCAATCCTATCACAAGCACTAAGATTTGATTGTTGTATAAAAGATTTGTATTTTGCATTTATCTCCAAATCATATTTATCAAAATCAATTCCATAATCAAAAAAACTGTAAGTATAATATAATCTTGCTTTTATCTCGTCTTTTTCTTCTTTAGTAATAATAATTTTATTGTTCATTTCATTAGTCCTTTATGTTTTTGCACAATATCCTTGCCCGATTTACCTTTTATTACAAGCAAATAACTAAACCCAAAATAATAGCACTAGTCCAAATACCAACTACCATTTCAAAAATATTTAGTCCAAAAAACCTCTCACTGTTTTATTTTCTACAACTTCATATAATTTTTTATCAATTTCAGCTTTTGAATTATTTTCCATAAAATAATAATTTCGCTTTTTAAGTAATTTTGATTTTATAATTCCTGCTTTTTCTAATTGAATTAGTTTTGCATTCACTTGCTGAAAAATGCGACTTTTCAAATCTTGATTCATTTCAATCAATTCATTACATGACATAGGTTTTCCTGCATTTTGTAAAGTTTCAATTATCGACTTCAAAGAATCTATTTCCTTTAAAATTTCTGCATTTGCATTATGTTGTGCATTAACCTTGCAATCTTTAATTTCTGTTGTAGTTTTTATCCTATATCTATCATTTTCAATAACAATTTGGTCAATTCGTGTTCTACGTCCAATATCCGCCGTACGCAATTTTCTAATCAATGCCTTGGTAAAGTATAAAGGAATATAACTATTTTCTTTTTCTTCTTTTAATACCTCTTTTGATAAGTAATTATTTTCTTTTAAATAATTATAGATTTCTTCCCATGTCATGGAACTATCCCGCAAAATTTCTTGTAATATTGTTATATAGTTTTTACTTCTCACAAGCTCTTTTGCTTTTTCACTTGCTGCATTTTTTAAAGCAAGTTCTTTTACCTCTTCAATATCTGTCACTAAAATGTAACAATACTCACTTGCTATTTTTTCTGATTTTAAAATTCCTTTTTTCTCAAGATTTTCTATTGCATATCCCACATCAAAAATATTTTCAGCTATATCCCTTAATTTTTCTTTTAATTGTTCCATTGTCACAGGAACACCCATTTTTTTCATATATTCTATAATATATTCTTCAATGTCCGAAATCTGAAGCTGAATACGAACAGAGTCGTTTACAGGTTCTTCCCATTCAATATTTCTATATCGTTCTTTATATTTTTTTAGGCTGGATTCATAAATATCAGGATTATCTAAACATCTATCAATAGAATCTTTTTCGACAGACATCATAGTACGATTTAAAACTTGTCCGCAATCGCCACAATGATAATAGGTTACTGTCTTTCCGCTGGTTCCTGCCAAAGCGCCTATTCCGCCAAATAGAACTGCTCCCCATATACCCTTTTTCGTATCATAGCCCTCTTGTTTTGTTTCTAATACAATTTTATTACTTCCACACATTGCACATCTATATAACGACATAATCAGTCCTCCCTAGCATTGTTTCTTTAAAACAGTTTTTACAATATGCCATATTCCTTAGTTCAGAATCTACGACTTCATCTTCTGTAGCAAAACATCTTTTCGTGTTTTCCAACAGGATAATTTTTCTCCGCTTTTAAGCATAAAAGTATTTTGTTCCTTTGATTATATCATTTGCATTCACAATTTTCCACAAAAATATAGGACATAGCAACCGCCACGCCCCAAATTTCTTATCGTTCCAACGACTTTTCAATCTGCTGTTTCTGCCCTTTCAAGTCATTCTGCTTCTCATACAGATTATTCCGCTCTTTGCAGAGTTCTTTCATGCGCTCCAACTGCGCCCGCACTCCCTCCCGGCAATCTGGCTCTATCTTCTTATATTCCCCGGTCAGATTGCGGATTGTATTATTGTTTTCTTTTATCTGCTCTGATAAACACACCCAGTCTATCAGATTTTGCACTTCCTTATCCGTTTCGTAAAAATCTGTATCTGCTACGATTTTAGCACATAACCGTATCATTACTTTCTTTTCCATATCTGTCGTATCAACTCAATCCTCTCTTTCCTATCGGCTCATTTCAAAGGCACGTTTCGGGCGTTTATTTGCCCTCTCTGCCAGTTCTAATGCCTTTGACCGTTCTACTATCAACTGCACCTGCTCTCTGCCGAAATGACGCTCCAAACGCCCCAAATCAGACGCTTTTACCTGCAAGCGGTCTATGGTGTCGCTCTGCTCCATGACCTTATCCGTCAAGCGGCTAATCTGTTTCTGTTGTCCGTCCAATTTGGCGGTCAGCTTCTTTCCCTGCTCCGTAAGCTGTACGCATTTGATAGTCAGATTTTTTACTACTTCTTTCAATTTCTCCACAAGCGGTAAAGCCTTTTTATCCCGGTATGCCTTTGCACTCATCAATGCCGCCGGCTCTGCCAACTGCCATTTTACATCTTCATCATAGGCGTGGATATTGCGCTCCATGACTTCCTTTGACTGCACCATTTTGTTAATTTCCTGCTGTAACTTTTTCTGCTGTTTCTCCAACTTTTCATTTTCAGACAGCAGCTTTTCCTTATCTTCTGTCAGCGTTTCCGTCTGCTCTTTCAAAAGAAGATTTGTAGCGGAAAGTTCTGATACTTCCTGCCGGATCACTTCGCCCTCTTTCCGTATCTGCTCCGTTTCCTGCCTTACCGCTATCTGCTGATGAAAAATATAGGATAATTCCTCTTTACTGCCGGAGATTGTCTGTTCCAGTTCTGCAACTTCTTTCTGCCGCTCCTGCTTCTCAAAATCGAGTACCGACAAATGCTTCTCATGTGTTCCCTTTCTCTCCCACTCAATATCATGCTTTAGCATAATCTCCGCAAGCCGTTCTTTCTCTGCCGCTACCCACTGGTTACG
>CANRJF010000196.1 GCA_947630855.1 uncultured Lachnospiraceae bacterium | reverse complement strand
TGCATAGACGCCCACCACCTTCTGCTGTGGGAAGATCATTAAAATCTGATCAATAAGATGGATGCCCCAGTCGTAAAGCATTCCTCCGCCTTTCTCCGGGTCTCCCCGCCAGCCGAAACATACACCCCGCTGCCCGAACACCTGGGAGATTAAGGTGGTGGGCTCCCCGATGCTCTTATCCTCCAGAACCTTTTTGACCGTCCTGTAATCTGCATCCCACCTTCTGTTTAAATGGGTGGTAAAGATTCTGTTGTTTTTCTCTGCACAGGATAAGACGCGCTCCATCTCTGCCACCGTGAGGGTGGCCGGCTTTTCACACAGCACATGTTTCCCCGCCTCCAATGCCTTTACGGCAATATCTGCATGAACGTCATTTGGCGTGCAGATAACCGCCAGTTCTATGTCCTTATCTTCTAACATTTCCTCTAAGCTGTGAAATGTTAAAAGGTTTTCCGCCCGGGCATCTTCCAGTTTTTCCGGGTCAGTGTCATAAGCGGCATAAGCTTCTATTCCTTCCACGCTTTTCATCCTGTTTAAATGGAAATTCCCCATATATCCAAAGCCTATGATGCCTGCCTTTATATTCTTTTTCTCCATATCCGTTCCTCTTTCTTATGTATTTAAGCTTCCAGATAGGCAAAGCTTTCCAGTTCCGGGTCGTTTGGCACAAGTTTTTTTAACTGCCCGTAAACTTCCGCCGCCTCTTTTTCCATGCCTGCTCCCGCCAGGTATGCCATCTGCTTTTTTACCTCTCTGGCAAGTTCTTCCATCTCTTCTTGGCAGCCGCTTATCTTTAAAAACTCCTCCTGCCTCTCTTCCAGTTCCTTTGTCCGGCGTTCTTTTTCCCGCTCCCCTAAGAGCTTCACATAATGTTTCACCACATGGTCCATGGGTGGGAAAATTTCCAGGCATTTTTTATAGATGGATACAACGGCTTTAAACTCTCTGCCTTCTTCTTTTTCCATGGCTTTTTTCAATGTCACTGCAAACCGCAAGGATTTCGGCAGCAGTTCCATCTCCCCGGAAAAAGCTGTTTTCTTAAAAAATCTGCCATAAAAAGCAATGCTCTTTTCTGAAAATTCCAAAAGCTGTGCCTTAAGGGCGCTGGCATCTTCTTCCTCCCCGCCGCGCACAAGCTCCACTTCCATCTTTTTCAGGAAAAAGTAATCGTAGCGGATATTTTCCTGTTTTCTGCCTGTCTCTACAACTTCCGCCCTCTGGCGCACCGTATCCAGTTCCGCCGTTTCTAAAAAGCTGTCCACTCCGGTCTTCCACTGGTCAAAGGGAACGGTAAAAAACAAGGACTCCAAATCCACTTTGTTTCTTATTGCGGCATCCCAGATGCTCTCGTCCAACTGAAAGATGTCTGCCACACAGGCAAACAGTTTTTTATAGGATTCCAAAAGAAGTTCTCCGTCGCCGGATGCGTCCGCATAACGGGCTTTTAAGTACCAGATATACCAGTGGGGGGATTTGACCTGGGAAAAGACGCGGGCAAGCCTTAAGAAATCTCCCTGCTCCCCTTCTCCATCTCCCTCTTCCTTTTCCTGCTTTTCTATCTTTTGCGCCGCCTCTATTGCCTCTGCATCCGGCCCTTTCCTGTCAAGAATCTGCTGTGCCATGGAGACAAAATCCTCCTCATAGGGATGACGGGCAAATGCAGTGATAAGGCTTTCCACCGTGCCCTCAAAAGTATTTAAAATCTTATCTTTCCAGCCCAGTTTGTAAAAATACTTCTTTGCAAGAGCAATTTCTCCCTGTTTTAAGGATGAAATAATATAAACAGAGTACACGGTATTGCGCATTTCCTCTATAAAAGCATCCCCGGTAAAGAAGGCTCCTTCCTCCAAAATGACCTGTTCATTATCCCCAATCTCATCACAAATCTCTGCATACAGTCTGCAGCACTCTTGTGCCTTTTCATAGTCTTTTAAATTCAGATAAGCCTCTGCGGCAAAGCTGTGGAGTTTCGCCTGGCAGACTTTTGTATTTCTTTTGTCGGCAATGAACTTTTCATAATCTTTGATAACTGCTTCAAAGCGGAATGTATTCAGTTCCGCAGAAAGACAGCCCCCATAAAAAATTCCTCTCTGGCAGTTCACATGAGGGTCGTTTACATTTTGAAATGATTGCAGGCCTTCCCTGCATAAATCCTCCAGTTTCCTGTATTCGGGAATCCCTTTATATTCCTGGGCGAGCTGCCCCCACCACCGCAGATTGCCCCTCTCCTTTTCCAGCATGTCCAAGAGGAGGCTGATGTTGCGCTGGGCATGTTCATACTTATCCTTCCGGGTTTTAAAAATATATCCGTAATGATGGACGTAGGAATGAATAATCTTGCATTTCCCATGTACAGGATAGAGATACTCATGGACTCTGCTTACATACCGGGTATCCTTCTCCAGGCGAATCAGTCCGGAACGCCATGAGTCCTGATGCCTTATACCCTTCCTATCCATATAATTCCGCTGAATATACAGGGCATGGCCGTATTGTTTGTATTCCCCGGACTTAAAAAAATCCACCAGCTCCGTTACGTCCCCAAACCATTCATCATCATCAATGACTAAAAACCATTCCCCTCTGCACTCCTTAAGCCCGGCGTTCCTTGCCTTTGAAAAATCATTGCACCAGGTAAAGGGTATGATTTTATCCGTATACTCCCTTAACAGGGACTGCATTTCCTCGTCACAGCCTGTATCTACGATAACCAGTTCGCTTCTTATCTGCTCCATAATGGGTTTTAGGGAATCCAGGCATTTTCTGGTGGTATCCTTGCGGTTTGATGCCAGCAGGGATATGGACAGCAGGGGTTTTGTCTTAAATTTTCTCAATTTTTTCTCCTTCCAGGCTCAAATACTTCCATTTTATACTAGTTACACTTAATATTTGCCACAGGCAAATGTTTAGTGTAACTGCATATACCGCGGTGAAAAATTGGAAACAGCAATTAATTTCATTCGCGAGTATAAAAGACAGGCGGCATCCGCCGCCTGTCAGACTTATTTTTGGGCCGATAAAATACTCTGCGCCTGTGAAAATTATCCAAGGATGGACAATACGCCCTGTGTAGACTGGTTTGCCTGGGCAAGCATAGACTGTCCTGCCTGTGCCAGAATATTGTTCTTGGAATATTCCACCATTTCCTTCGCCATATCTGTATCCCTGATACGAGATTCTGCGGCCGTGGTATTTTCCACTACATTATCTAAGTTAGAGATAGTATGCTCTAATCTGTTCTGGATTGCTCCAAGGGAAGAACGCTGCTCGGATACCCTCTTTAAAGCTGCGGAAATCGTCTCAATAGCATTCAATGAATTGGTATCGTCTTTTCCGGCTACCGATAATCCCTTTACGCCGATGCTGTCTGCACTCATAGCGTCAATGCTTAAGGAAATCTGGTTATTAGCGGTAGCATCTGCGCCTACATGGAGCTTCAGCTTCAATGCGCCAATCTCATATGGCTTGCTGCTGACAAGAGCCTCCACATCCTTTGACGTTGCTTCTTTTAACTTCGTTCCTTCCTTTATGTACAGACCGGAACCTTGTTTATAAGTACCATCCTCCTCCATATAGGAATACAGTCCGTTGGCTGCCACCTCGTTGCCGTCTGCATCTGTAAGCTGGACGCTCGTTGATGCATAATACTTGCTTAAGTCTGTAACTGCACCATCAGGATTTTCTGCTACGCCCAGGTTCTTAAAGTAATCTGTGTACGTAGGTGCAGTTTGTCCGAAGGCATAGCTGGGTCCATATTTTTTGCCATCCTCATCATATAAGGTAGCAGACTTTACGAAATAACCCACTGCTGTTTGCAGAGCAGTAGATGCAACAGCAGAGTAGATTTCCTGTGTACCGCTGAAGTCAATTGTATAATAAGTTCCGCTGGAATTGAATGTGCTGCCTGCCTTAACCAAAGCATAAGTGCTGCCGCTTTTTGTATAATAGTCCGTGCTCAATATGTTTGCTGTGGTGAAATAATTAGCTGTCTCTCCAGCCGTAACAGCCTCTCCAACCTGTGCGTCTGCCTCTGCCGTGCTGGTGTAGTAACTGTAAGCCGTGTTTAAACTGCTGGCGTAGTCGCCTTTATTAACTGACTTCCAGCTGCTGCCCTCTTTATACCATAATGTGGTGTTAAGGACTGTTGCCGCCTGGTACTGGAAGTTTAATTTCCTCTCCCCTGCGGTATCGCCTTTTAACAGGTATGTCTCGTTGAATTTGGTTGTCTCGGATACACGGTCAATCTCTGTGATAAGCTGGTCAACCTCGTCCTGGATGGACTGGCGGTCTGACTCGGAGTTTGTGCCGTTTGCTGCCTGTACTGCCAGCTCATTCATACGCTGTAACATGCTGTGAACTTCGTTTAATGCGCCTTCTGCCGTCTGCACTGCGGAGATGCCGTCCTGTGCGTTGACGGAAGCTCTGGTTAAACCTCTCACCTGTTTTCTCATTTTTTCGGAAATGGATAATCCTGCTGCATCATCTGCCGCACGGTTAATCTTGTAACCGGAAGAAAGTTTCTCAGAAGATTTTGACTGTCCGCTTGTGGTGATGCCTAACATTCTGTTGGCGTTCATTGCTGATAAATTGTGTTGTACTACCATAATCATTACCTCCGTGTAATAGATGAATTTTTTGTTTTCCCCGACGGGCAGATACATCTGACGTCTGGAATACCTGCCTTGTAGGGAGCGCGGCTGCAAATCCTTATGCAGCCGCTATTATGTGCCTGGCACATGTTTTATAATAAGCAAAAAGCCCCGGGGCTTTTTACATTATTACCCAATACGCTGCTTCTCCCGCTTTAAGATTTCCCTGATTTCCTTCTGGGCCTGGGGAGATATGCCTTTTTCTTTGTAGTAGGGCTGTTTTTTCACCCCTGCCGCATTGCTTCTTGCAATATTTAATTCTCTGGGTGCCTTTACCAGAAGATGGATGTTGTTGGCGGAGCCTCCTGAAAATATAACCTGGATGTCTTCTCCAATATCAATAAACTCTCCCGGCTTTAATGTAAGTTTTAACATAAGCAGTAACCTCCTTGTTTCTTTGGCGGCGGAACGCCTCTTAAAGTCCTGCCGCTATGAATCATTCCTTTAAAAACGGGAAAAACTATGTCATAATGGATGAATATGAAACTTAATTCAGATTGTGTTTCATCCCTGATTTAAATACAGATTTGTTCAAACACAGCATCCCTGTCCTCCTGCTCAATGCCAAGATAACGCTGGGTCACGTCAAAAGAAGAATGGTTATAGATTTCCATTAAAAGAACGGGGGGAACGCCTTTCTTCCATGCCTGATAGCCAAAAG
>CANRJF010000195.1 GCA_947630855.1 uncultured Lachnospiraceae bacterium | reverse complement strand
AAACTTAGAGGGGAACAACTTTAGGCTGCTTTAGCAGCATATCGAACCTACCGGCTTTAGCCGGTAGTGGTTCAGTTTCTCAAAGGAAGGAGGCGAATGTATATGAAAGGAGGGTAGGATTTAATTGCACAAAAACAAATAATTAAAATTTGTGTTGGTATCGGATAGAAGCTGTAGCTGTTTTTCCCCAACTGTAATTGCTTTTACAGACTAAAACCAACATAAATTCAACAACAGACCAACTAAACTATTATTAATACTACAAAAAATTTCAATGCTGACATAATCTCTAATAAAGTTAAGTAACAATTCTGATGCTGATATATCTAATAGTAAAAACAGTAATAAAACTATATGTAAAAAGACTATTGATATTATACAGAACCATATCCAACCTAGCGGTCGGATAGCTTGCTCGCTTTGCTCGCCTAATAGAAGAGAGAAGAAATCGTGTATTAAAGCAAAAGTTAAGAGAACTGAGCAGTCAAAAACTAAGCTAAGTTAGCTAAGCAGGCTAAACTGAATTAAGAACTCAGAGTTAAATTAGCTTTAAAAAGAGTGAACAATCAGTAAGAAGCACAAATGAGGGAGCTTCGTGATGGATTGAGTAGGGAATGATATACAGCAATATCATCTACAATAGTATCCGCATACTAGCCCCGTATGTAACTAATCGAGAACACAAAATACAGACCTTTACGGTAACACGGTCGAGATAAAGGATTCAGAATTAAGCTAATATAAGTATAGATGAAACTAGCTTACAGTTCAGATTTGTAAGCCAGTTTTTTCCTAGAAGGAGAATAAAATGTTTGATGAAATTACAGAATTTAATAGCTTAACAGAACTGCCGCTAATAGATACCATGCTTAGTGATATTTTAGTAGGCGAACCCAAAGGTGAAGATATCCGTAAAGTAGAGATACCAAACCGTGGCAGAGGATTTGTATTTTTTCCCAGTCACTTAAAAACTTATGTACTGCTTAAAGAGACAGACCCTAACCTTGCGATTTTATTTCTTGAAGATTTAATCAGCTACGGAATTACAGAAATTCATATAACTAGCAATCCGGTTATTAGAGCCTTAATGGAGAATATTACTCCTGTCCTTGATAATCAATATGCGAAGTATTTGGAGTACTGCGCCAGAGACAAACATAAATTTGATTATTATAATCACCCAGAGGACAGAATCCATGCAAGTTCTGTTGAGCAGATAATCAGTGCAACAAATGGTGTAAAGCTATAAGGAGCGCATTGTAAATGGAGCGACTGAATAAAGGCTTTTTCGTTTACAACGAATATATAAAGCCTGCATATAAAGCCTTATCCGAAGAACAATTTAAAGATTTTGCAACAGCAATGGTTCTATATGGAACAACCGGTTCATATCTACCAATCAGTCCTATAGCAGAATTATTTCTGGTACAAGTTATACCGTTCATTGATAAATATGACCGTAAATACACAAAGGCTAAAAAAGGGGGAGCAAATGGAGGACGTCCCCCAAAAGTGACCAAAGATAAAATTATAAATGCGATTCAAAATCAAGGTATATCTTCTTTGAGTGGATTATCAGCTTATTTTAATTGCTGTGAGAGAACAATTACGAGACATATTACAGAAGACGAGATTTATCAATATTCTCAGAAGTAGAGATACTTTTTAGATAGAGAATATGAAAATTATATATGGGGTTTTGTCATTTTGTCACAGCCTAAAAATGACAATCTCTCTTTCATTAAGAGATACAAAAGTGTTTTAAATCGTATACTTTTTCAACCAACCATTTACAAATGATTATCTACATTTTCAAACAAGGGAGATTCTTTCTCTCCCTTGTTTGAAAAGTGAAATATATAATATTTTTAAAAATTTGTAATTGCGTCTTTACTTTTCAAATGCTCTGTGGTTCAATCGTCTCGTCAAAATAAAGAAAGGAGCGACGAGCATGAAAGAGTATACAGAAAAGCGAAAATTCGGTTATATCAGGGTTTCGACAAAAACGCAAAATGAGACACGGCAGAAAGACGCACTGTTAGGTGAGGGAATATTGGAGAGAGATATATTCATTGATAAGCAGTCGGGAAAGGACTTTTCCCGACCTGCTTATCAGCAGATGATTCAGTCTCTGCAACAGGGAGATGAAATTGTTATCCAGGATTTGGATCGCCTGGGGAGGAACTACTCAGAAATGGCAAAGGAGTGGAATTATATCACCGAAGAAAAGAAGTGTGACATAAGAGTGATTAATTATCCTTTGCTAAATACAGCACGGGAAGAAAAGACTTTAGATAAACGCTTTATAGCAAAATTGACTTTCGAGATTCTTTCATATGTCGCAGAAAAGGAAAGAGAAGAAATCAAAAGAAGACAGAGAGAGGGAATTGAATCAGCAAGAGCAAAAGGAGTGAAGTTCGGCAGAACCAAAATTCCGAAGCCAGAGAGATTCGATGAAATTTATCAGAGAGTTTTAAGGAGAGAAATTACTAATCGACAGGCTATGGCAGAGTTAGGGTTAAAAACAAATACTTACTATGCATTTGTAAATGAGTATAAGGAGAGTGGATTATGAATACAAATATATGCAGATTACCAATGAGTAACAGAGGGAAGAAATCTGGCTGGGGATTAGAGAGCAGTTATAGAGATTTTAACGAATATCTTCCTAAGCTGTGCCAGCTTTTAGAGTCAAATGAGCAGATAATGCAGAAGATATTTGAAAATACAGAGAAGAAAGCTATCCCCCTTTGGGAAAAGAAACTTCTGACACTGGAAGAAGCGTCAGTTGTATTCGGAATCGGGATAAATAAACTGCGGTCACTATCAGATGACAGTAATTGTACTTTTGTGTTATGGAATCAGTCAAGGAGACTGATTAAAAGGGAACAGTTGGAGGAGTATCTGGGGAAAGCCTATTCGATTTGAAAATAAGATACAGGGAGATGTAAAAATGGAGAGACGAAAAGATAATAAAGGACGGGTTTTAAAAGACGGAGAATCCCAGAGAAAAAGTGATGGCTTATATATGTACCGTTGGCAGACGAAGACGGGAGACAGGAAGTATATTTATGATAGTTCGTTAGAAGGACTTAGGGAGAAGGAAGAAGTAATAAAGCGTGATTTGAGAGACGGAATCAAAGTCGGAGCGTCAAACGTAACGCTGAATGATGTATATGAAATGTGGAAGAAAGACAAACGTGGATTAAAGCAGACCACGAAAGGGAATTATTTTTATATGTATGAACATTTTGCAAAGGAGAAGTTTGGAAAAATAAAGATACAGGCAATTAAAAAGTCAGATGTGCGGAGGTTTTATAATGACTTGGTAGATACGGACAAAATGGCGATAAATACTGTAGAGGGGCTTCATACGGTGCTTCATCAGGTGTTCAATCTGGCGGTTGAAGATGATTATATCCGTAAAAATCCCAGTGACGGTGTTATGGGAGACTGTAAGAGGGTACATAACTTCCAAACACCAAAAAGACACGCTCTGACGGTAGCTGAGCAGAACGCATTTATAAGCTATATCCGTAATACACCAAAATATAGACACTGGCTGCCCCTGTTTACCTTTTTTCTCGGAACAGGCGCAAGGGTGTCAGAGATTGTCGGGTTAAGGTGGGAAGATGTGCATATGGAGGAAAATTATGTAGAAATCAATCATAATACGGTTTACTATCAGCGTGAGAAAGGAAAATGCTATTTTTCTGTTACCACGCCAAAAACAGAAGCAGGGAACAGAATTATTCCTTTACTGCCGGAGGTAAAGGAAGCACTTTTGGAAGAACGGAGACATCAAAAAGAAGTTGAACTTAGCTGTAAGGCAGAGATTGACGGATATACGGATTTTATTTTTCTGAACCGTTATGGCATGGTGCATAATCCGCAGACAATCAACCGAACAATCAAGCGTATCTCGAAGGATTATAACGAGTGGGAGCTTGACAGGGCAGATAAAGAGAGCAGAGAGCCAGTGCTGTTACCGCCTTTTTCCTGTCACAATCTCCGCCATACATTCGCCACACGCTATTGTGAGAATGAGACGAATTTAAAGGTCATACAGGAGATTTTAGGGCATAAGGATATTGCAACCACAATGGATGTGTACGCAGAAGCGACAAAGGACGCAAAGGTAAAATCCTTTGCAGGGTTAGAGGGCAAAATTACAATTTCATAAAAGTGGTATCAAAACATGATAAGATGCAGGAAGGAAAGGAAGATTTGTTATGGAACAGACGAATATTACAGAATCAACAGTTAAAGTCAAGGTTGAATTTGAGGTATCTTTAAACGGAGATACCCCTAAAATGCTTAACAACATAGGTCAAATGCTTATCAGACATGGAGAGGCACTTATAATAACGAATGACCCAGGTAGAGATTTACAGCAAAATATGGAAGAAAACGAGTGCTGTTTGCCGTTTTATTGATTAATATACTATATGCCCTGTGTGGGAAACCATGTGGGGCATTTTTGATGAAATCCTTGTAAAATCAGTGATGATAGCATATAATAAAAAACACAGCACCTAAAATATGTAATGTGGAAGGAGATGGTTTTATGGCATTAACGGAAGCAGTTAAAACAAGTGAAAATTTTTATACTGTTGAAAATGCTATGGATACTCTGTTATCAAAACTAGATGAAGCATTAAATGATGTGGAGCATGGACGGGTTTTGGACGAAGCTGAATTGTGGGCTGAAATTGATGCAATTTAAGAATGGGTGGCGTATTGCAGAAAAAATATAGAATCAAATATACTTATAGCAGTAGAGACGATATTCGGGGAATGAAGAAATATATTTTGGATAATTTCAAATATCGTGAACTGGGTGAGAATTTTACGAAGAAGATAAAAACAGCAGTTGATGGTTTAAGAACGTTCCCCACAGGCCATAATACGACAGGGATTCGGTACAGGGGATATGACATCTATCTTAAACCATATCGTACATATCTTTTGTTTTATATTGTAGATGATGAATTGTCAGTAGTGACTATTCTTCGGGTATTGCAGGATGGAATGAATTGGCAGTATATTTTGAAGCGTTGGGTGCAAGAACAGAATATGAGTGCGAATAACTTATGAAAACTGTTACACCACCTACTACACCATTTTTACACCGATTTATGCGGTGGCTATGAAGACTGGTGTAGGTGTAACAGGTGTGAGCCATGTTTTTATGAAGGGATAGGTAGGGTTATGGAGGGTTGGAAAGGGTTATGAGATTTATGGTTAAAATTCCCGACGATGAAAACTTTGGGTAAGGAAAACCAGTAAAATCAAGGGTTTCAGGGGCTTGCGCCAAGTCCACTAACATACCTGCTAACATAAATTTTGGTTAGACAG
>CANRJF010000194.1 GCA_947630855.1 uncultured Lachnospiraceae bacterium | reverse complement strand
TGAACTTTTTCAGCTTTTTCAATTATCTCAACCGAGAGGTGTTTATTCAAGATGCGAGTTATTTACCTGATACATTTAATCAACCATTGTAAGACTATTCCGGCAATAAACCAAGTAGAAACCCATGTATTCCACCAGCAAAAGAAACTTCGCAAGTTGGAATGTCAAATTGGGACAAAGCATGAAAGCTGGTCACCGCTTGCCTGTGGGAAAAATGGTATATGGCAAAATCCTACACTGATTAAAATTGCCAAAAATCACAGAAAAAATGTTTCACAGATTGCGTTGCGGTTTCTGCTTCAACAGGGAATTATTGTAATCCCTAAAAGTACCAAACCGGAACACATGAAAGAAAATCTTGCTGTATTAGACTTTGATTTGGAAGTAGAGGAAATGCAGACGATAGAGGAACTGGAAATTGGACGCAGTTTATTTGGCTGGTGGTAAATGATTATTAAAAAGGTGGTGGAAATAATGGCTAAAAATATTATAATTTTGAACGGGGCAGCCAGAAAAAATGGAAGCACTAGAAAGCTGGTACAGTCATTTTCTGAAGGTGCCTGCAGTGTTGGACACCATATACAGGAGTTTTATTTAGACAGTATGAATATCCATAGCTGCAAAGGCTGTCTAAGAGCCGGACATGACAGTAAAAGCCCATGCGCACAAAAAGACGATATGGAGCAGATATATTCTGCTTTTGCAGATTGTGATGTGGTGGTATTTGCTTCCCCTGTCTATTTTTGGACGATTACCGGGACACTAAAGACAACAGCAGACCGTTTGTATGCAGAACTGGAATGTCTTGGTTATGGCAAATTTGCAAGAGAAAGTGTACTTTTAATGACGGCTGACGGTTCTGACTATTCACAGGCTGTCACATGGTATCGTACTTATGAGTGTAACCTTGGTTGGAAAAACCGGGGCGAGGTGCTTGGAAAAAACAAATTGGAAGCAGCTTATCAACTTGGCGCTTCTTTATAAAAAATATGGAAGGGAGTGCGAAATCGTACACTAATGGAAAAATCATTGACAGACGGAACACCGTGGAAAGGAATTTTATCTTTTATGTTTCCTGTATTTATGGGATTGCTGCTTCAACAATTTTATAATACAGCGGACACAATTATTGTAGGTAATTTTGCCGGCGAAAGCGCATTAGCCGCCGTTGGCGCCTGCGGTGTGCTGACATTGGTTTTCTTAGCACTGGCAAACGGTTTTTCTGCCGGGGCTTGTGTATTGATTGCACAACTTTTTGGTGCAGGGAAAGAACAGGAAATGCGCAGACAGGCGTTATCCTCTCTTCTTGTTATGCTTGGTATGGGCATTGTGGCAACTGCGGTTGGTGTATTTATCAGCCGCTTTGCCCTGAAGTATATTTTAGCAACACAGGAAAGTCTGTTATCTATGGCGGATACCTATTTCAAAATTTATGCAATGGGGCTTCTGTTTCAGTTTGGCTATAACATTATCGCAGCTATTCTTCGTGGAATTGGAGACAGCAAAGCAACCCTGTATTTTCTTCTGATTGCAAGCGTTATCAATATAGTTCTTGATATTGTATTTGTTTACTACTTCCGAATGGGTGTTGTCGGTGCTGCTGTTGCCACAGATATAGCGCAGGGGATTTCCTGCGCAGCGGGCTTTATCTATATGATTAAAAAATACCCTTTGTTCCGTTTCAAATGGAATGAGTTTACTTCCCTGTGGTCGTTGGCAGAACAGACATTAAAAACAGGCTTCCCAATGGCATTACAGCAGCTTATTGTGTCTTTTGGTTTTGTTTTTATCCAGCGGGCAGTAAATAGTTATGGCGAAGCTATGACAGCATCTTTTTCCGTAGCGCAAAAAATAGAAACTTACATGACGCTCCCTGCTAATGCGTTGATGACAACACAAAGCACGTATACAGGGCAGAATATTGGTGCGGGACGGGTTGACAGGGTTATGACTGGCGCAAAGCATACTGTTATCATTTCCGAAATAATTTCTATCTGTATTTTATCGGTAGTATTTGTCTTTGCAAAACCCATTGTAGCGGCATTTGGACTTGGTTTGGCAGCCGCTGGATATTGCGTTTCCCATGTTAGGTGTGTAGCGGTCTGTTTAATTCCTTTTGCTTCCTATTTTCCGATTTTAGGTTTATTTCAGGGAGCAAACAATGCACTCTATTCTACCTTTGTTGCGACAAGTGCATTGGCAGTGCGTGTTATTTCAACTTATACCTTACAGGAAATTCCTGCAATCGGCTATCGCATGATTTGGTGGAATGCTTTATTTGGGTGGGGATTAGGCTGTATTATCACATGGGTACATTTCTGCAAAGGGAAATGGAAGCCTAATCGGAGACAAATCCGTATCGGTAGTGTTTGATAATGCAAAATTGAAACGGGCTGTACCGGATATGAGGACGACAGTTCGGTTTGATCAGGGGGTAAGGCGTGCATTGGATTATATCTTGTCTCACCCGGAGGAATGCCAAAAAGATGACCCGGAATTTGATGCATGGTGTGACCGGGTAATTGAAGTATTGGAACAGGCGAAACAGGAAATATAGATGCCATTCAACATGATGAGGACATTTCCATAGTATTATCACCAGATTAGAACGACCCAGAAATTCAAGCATTATTAGATGAAACAGATGGAATGACAGCAGAATCAAATACCCCGCTGCAAGCAACGGGGTATTTGACCCTCGCGGCAGTCGCCAAATGCCTGCAAGCAGTCACTTGGCTCGTTGCTCGCGGGAATAAACAACAATAAGCATAAAGCTGACGCCAACACGAGGTACATTCTTAGGGATGTGCCTTTACATAAAAAGACAGGTTAAAAAAGCTTAATAAAATACACTAACTTGTAAAAACAAATAAATTGCGGTACACTATAAGAAAATACTAGAGGATGTGAAAGGTATGTGTGAATTAAAAGTTATTGAAAACAATATAGGACAGCAATTATATGTAGCAGATATAAAAGCAGATACAATCAAGAAAATAATAGAATATGCATCCTTATGTAATAAAATAGACTATATTTATTTATTTGGTTCTTCATTAGAAGAGAGATGTAAGCAAAATTCTGATATAGATATCGCACTGATACTTAATGTAGTAAGGTCTAGATTATTTAGAGATAAAGGGTTTAACTTATTTATAAACAAATTATATAGCATAGACAGCAAGCAGGATTATGATAGGTTGTATTTTAAGTCTTTGGAAGAATTGCAAAGCAGAGATGAAATTGTATGTAAAGAAATAATCAATAAAGGTAAAATAATATACAAAAGGAAGAGCACTTAGTTATGTATGAACTTTATTTACAAAAAGCATTAGGTGGCATAGTAAATGCACGTAGTGCATTAAATGAATAATAATAGCACAAATATTAAGCAAGTACAGAAGTTGAAAACTGGTTGATTGAAATTAATCCAAAATACAAAAAGACGATATCAATATACAGGTCAAAATACAATTTATAAAGATTACAAGCATTTGTATTAATATTGCAAGATAAGATTTAAAAAAATTACAAACCTGCAAACTTGCTAAAATCAAGGGTTTGCAAAAATTATCAGAAAATTTTAGCACTCACCTCTTGATATTGGAGAGTGGCTTTCGACTTGTTTCATGGAAGTGTCGTAGAAGCCCGTTTTACGGGATTCTCGGCACTTTTACCATTTCATCTTGATTCATCAAAGGCCGTCATTTTTGCCGAAAATGGTGTAAAAAATGGTGTATTGGATCGAACGGGTAAATGGTAAGTGGCAATCATAAAATCAGATTGTGTGATTGCGGTTAATAGGATATAATAATAGTAACTTAATCATATGGATGCAAAAGAAAGATGAAGTCTAAAAGGCGGTGAAAAATGACTGAGGAAGAAATGCGACAGGATGCCAGAACCGTAGAACAGATTGTCGATGGTATGAGTTTATTCGATGATGATCTGATGTCGATGGTATTTGATGGCAATACAGAAGCAACGGAGCTTTTGTTAAAGGTTATACTGAAAAAGAACGATATCAAAGTTGTAAGCGTTGTCGGACAGCGGGAATTTCAGAGTCCTATTGTAGGTGGCCGGAATATCCGGTTAGACATTCTGGCAAAGGACAGCACAGGGAAATACTATAATATAGAAGTGCAGAAAAAACCGGAGGGAGCGCATATGCGCCGGGCCAGATATAACAGTAGCATGATGGACTCCCGGATGCTAAAAGAAGGGCAGAAATTTTCAGAACTGCAGGATTCTTACATGGTATTTATCACCCAGACAGATATCTTTGGACATGGAATACCGATCTATACAATAAACCGACATTTTGAGGAAACCGAAGAATTGTTTGATGACGGATCCCATATTGTATACGTGAATGGGAGCTATAAGGGAAATGATGAGATAGGAAGGCTGTTACATGACTTTGGCTGTAAGGAATCAAAGGATATGTATTATCCTGAACTGGCTAAAGGGGTGCGGCATTTTAAAGAAGAAGGAGGGCGAAGGATTATGTGTGAAGCGGTTGAGAAATATGCGGAAAAATATGCGGAAAAGTATGCGGAGCAGAAGGCAGAGAATGTGAGGCTCAACAGTCTGTTAGATTCTATAAGAAAGATAATGACCAATATGAAAATGGGTGCAGAGCAAGCCATGAATGTGCTTGAGGTCAATGATCACGACAGGGAGATATTGAAGAAAAGGTTATAAAGATGTCGTTCATTCCTTACAAAATGATTTTATTTGACTGATAGAGATTTTAAAGAAAAGCTTAAGGAGGTAAACGCGCACATACAATCCGAAGCAAGCGCAAATGAATATCAATTTAAAGGGGGAATTCAAAAAAACAACAAGATTCAATATGTTATCAGAGGATGGTTTTCGTCTTGTTTCATAAAACGCCGTAAAGCCTTATTTTACGAGCTTTTACAGCAATTTATCTTTTTATCTGATTCTATCAAAAAATGGTGTAGTAATGAGTATGTCAATCCCTTTACCGGCAGGCACTTGCGGAGCAAGTGGGGATTTACATACGGTGTAAATTATAGCAGAAAACCCGATAATAGAAACAGGGATATTTTCAAATGCATTTTTTGAGAATATCCCTTCTCTGCTATTTTAAATCAAATCTATCCAACACTTTTCATTTTTCTATTTGTAAAATATCATTCGGCTTACAATCCAGAATTAAGCATAATTTTTCAATAGTATAAACTGTTACACTTTTATTTTTTCTTAATGCATCAAGTGTACCAGTTGAAAAATGATAATCTTTTATAAGCTGATATTGTGTTATTTCCTTTTTCTTCATTGTATCCCATAATGGATTATAATTGAACATACTAACTTACTCCTTAAAAAATTAGTATATTCGTATACTAA
>CANRJF010000193.1 GCA_947630855.1 uncultured Lachnospiraceae bacterium | reverse complement strand
GATTTTCAATTTCTTCCAGCCATTATCTGTGCTAACCTCTGCGCTGCCTCCGTTTAACACAATACCTGTCATTACCTTAAACGGCAGGGATAAGCGCACCCCCCTTACCATTCGGAATTCAAATGCGGGCGTTTTCTGCCCCGAACCGTCCGACATCCCTATATTGCTGCCCAGAAACAGCAGGACTTCATTTAATGCTGCCTTCTGCCCAAACAGGCTGTAAAGTGCCAAGCCGAACACCATCTGGGGCATATACAGCTTTCCCTGCCGGAATGCAGCAAAAGATTCTTCCAGAGTAAGTGAAAAATTCCTGTGCCCGTCCGTAATTCCTGCCGGCTTTTCCTTTAAGAAAATTTCCCCGCAGGATACTCCCTGGGATACATCCGCTTTGTCCTCATGAAAACTGACATTGGATATTTGAAGGAACGGCAGCACATAATCCAGAGCGCCCGTAATCTCTTTGGGACCCATATATTCCTTCTTAGATACGGTCACAGCGGGATAAAAAATGAGAATGCCCGTCATCGTCTTGTCATCCATGCAGGAAACCATGGTTTTATAACTGTTGTTTCCAAGATTGTCCGTAAGTTCATCCCCATGGCGCTTTTCATTTGCATAGATATCCCTCAGTGCATAGATATCCTCCACTTTTGTTCCTTTGTCAAACTGGCTTTCAGACAGTAACGCTTCTGCTACTGAAAAATCAGTACTCTTTTTAATCAAAAATAAAAGACTCTCCGTAGAGACGGATAAATCCACAGAAAATCCATCCCCGGAAAGTCCTGGAATCTTTAATACATCCACATGTTTTGAAAATTCTGAAAACTCTTTTGTTAATAAACAGTCCATCAAACCTCCAACAATTGCAACCTGATTTGCCATTTTCTAACATTATATCTTATTTTCTGACACTTTACAATCTTTTTTTATTTTCATCAGATATTTCAACCAATATATTTATTAAAAAAATTATATTAAAAAGTATTGATTTTCAGAGAATACTATGTTATTTTAAATTAAAGCAAATTTTCTGTGACATTCTTTATAGTGGCATAACGCCCTATCTTTTTTCTTATAATAACGGCTGACACCGTTTTATTCAGAAAATTCTTGCTTTCCCACATGTCAAGGCAGGAATTTCCTGAAAAAGGGGACTTCCTGCAAAATTAAAAAAGGAGGTTCCATGGAAGAAAAAACAGGGTACAAAAAGCCTCTCCAGTGGCATCCCGCATTTTTTGCAGGGATACAGATTGAGTTACAGGAAGAAGGCGATAATCTGAAGTTTGAGAACGAGCACCAGCTTGGCACAAAGCCGAAAGAAATTGACGTGCTGATAATCAAGAAGGATAATAGGGCACAAATTCAAAAGAACATCGGGAGGATTTTCCGGGGGCATAATGTCGTAGAATACAAAAGCCCGGATGATTCTTTGAGCATTGATGATTTTTATAAAGTATACGGCTATGCGTGTTTCTACAAATCAGATTCTCCGGTTACTGACCAGATAAAGATTAATGACATCACTATCTCTTTTTTCTGCAGCAGGTATCCGAAAAAGCTGGTTAAACACCTGACAAAAGAACGGGGATTTCGGATAATCCAGCCAGAAAAGGGTATCTATTACATAGAAGGAGATTTGATTCCCATCCAGCTGGTGTTCTCCCCCGAACTTGCAGAAGAGAAGAACCCGTGGCTGAAAAGCCTTACCAACCGGTTAAAGGGGGAAGAAATCATAGGCAGGCTGGTCAAGGATTTTCAGCAGCACGCAAATAATATATGGTACAAATCCATGATGAACATGATTATTCGTGCAAATCTGAAAGAATTTCAGGAGGTGAAGGATATGAGCTTATGTGAAGCGTTAGATGAATTGATGCATGATGAACTGGAAGAAAGCAGAAAAAGAGGCTGGGATGATGGACAAAAGGCTGGCTGGGATGACGGTTGGGATAACAGAGGAAGAGAAGATATTTTAAAAATGCTGAAAAACGGCATCTCTCCTGAAAAGATTTCCCAGATTTTGGAGATACCTTTAAAAGAGGTTTTGGCAATAAAATAACAGACTAAAAAGTCTGTTATTTTTGTCATCCTATCAATACAGTTTCATAAAATTTTTCAAAAAGTCTAATCAACCCCTCCCCATATCATATACTGCAGCAAAGGATGTAGCGTTCCATCTTCAATAACCGCCACTGTCAGAATCTGTTTTGAAGTATATTCCACCGCTTCTACACAAAAGATATACACTTTGCCGTTAAATTCTTCAAACCATAACTGATATCTCCCATCCATTTCCAAATACCTTTTCATATTTTTCCATATCCAGAGTCAGAAGCAAAAAGCTGCGCAGGCTGATATAAAGGCTTTATCAAATCCCATTCTTCCTTCATCCATTCTCTGGCGTCAGACTCATGCCCGCAAATCAAATAATATGCCCCAAAATCAAGATTATCTGCCAAAATGAATAGTCTTTTGTCCAGATATTCATCCAATTTATCAATATAACAGACAGAATCATCCCTCTCCAAAATTTTACTTTCAATACCGGTAACAACTGTTGCCATCTCCTCTCTGTTTATACGAAAATCTTCTTCCCGCCTGCGGCGTTTTTTACTGTATTATTGTTTACTTTCACCCAAACAACAAAAACAACGTACCTCCCACAGTGACTGCCATTGCCGTTACAAACAAAAAACCCAAAAGGCACAGCATCACTTTTTTTATCATATCCATAAAGTCTATCCTTTTTGTCTGTCTTATGATTAAAATGCTACATTTCGTATCTTATTTCAGCTTTTTGCTACAATGATTTTAACATAATATTGTTCTAAACGCTACATATTTTTACATTTATTTGAACAGTACTGGATAGACTTTTCATATATGGGGGTGACGGAATCATGAGCAGCCAAATACTTGCAGCAAAACTAAAAGAACTGCGGAAAGTACACAATTACACACAGGACTATGTAGCAACTGCCTTAGGCATTGTAAGACAGACATATTCCCACTATGAGGCCGGCAGAAGGACTCCCGGGCCTGATACACTTTTTAAACTTGCCGGCTTATATAAAATATCGGTAGACGATTTAATGCAGTTAACAACTGATGTGGACCGGAATGTGTATTTTGATGCACCGCCTCCCACCCAGTCCAGCCAGGATTTAGCCGGATTTTTAGAATACTTTAATAATCCGAAAAACCAGAAAAAATATCGTTATTTCAGTAATTTAGAAAAAGAGATGCTCTACTATTTTGAAAAAATATCGGAGGAAGATAAAAGAGAAATCATCGAATTTACAAAGATAAAGGCCCGGAAAAACAAATAAACCTTTGCTTTTGACAAAAGAAACAAACGGAGTTAAAATAATTCAGGTTAGAGTTAAAATAACTTATAAAGGAATGAAAGCAAGAAAGGTATTGTCCCATGGAAAACGAACTATTTGAAAAAGCCCCCATACATAAAGCCTACTTTAAAATGGCGCTGCCCGTAGTATTCAGCATGGTAGTTTCCCTGATTTACAATATGGCAGACACATTCTTTATTGCAAGAACCCAAAACACTGCATTGGTGGCGGGAGTTTCCCTGTGTTCTCCCATTTTTATATTAATGATTGCCCTGGGTGATATTTTCGGCTTAGGGGGAAGTTCCGTGATTTCCAGAATGTTTGGGGAAAAGCGGAATGAAGAAGGCAGGCGCGTCAGCGGATTCTGCTTTTGGGCGGCAATCCTTGGAGGAATACTTGTAGCCTGCCTGATGCTGCTTTTTAAAACTCCTATCTTAAATCTTTTGGGGGCGGACGGGCAGACAGCCGTGTATGCATACCAGTACTATTTTTATCTGGCCCTGGGGGCTCCTGTGTTAATCGTAAATTACACTCCCTCCAACATGCTTAGAACCGAAGGGCTTGCCATGGAATCCATGTTTGGCACTATGTTTGGCACGGTAGTAAACATTATTTTAGACCCCATTTTTATCTTCGGCCTTAACATGGGAGCCGGAGGGGCTGCAATTGCAACGGTACTCGGCACACTGTGTTCCGATATTCTGCTTATCTTTTTTGTGCTGAAAAAAAGCCGCCGGCTTACGGTATCCTTCCGGGGAATTAAAATAAACGGCTCCGTTTTTTCCTCCATACTTGCCATTGGGATTCCCGCTTCCATCACCAACCTGATGCAGAGTTTCGGTATTATGATTACCAACCGTCATCTGGAATCATATGGTACAGAGCATATTGCTGCCATGGGCATTGCCATGAAAGTAAATATGATTGTCGTGCTTGTAATGGTGGGCTTTTCCTTTGGGGCGCAGCCCATAATCGGTTACAATTACGGGGCAAAAAACATGAAACGGATGAGGAATACCATCCGCTTTGCACTGATTTTTGAAATCAGCCTTGCACTTGTTATGAGCCTTGTGCTGGCAATACTTTCTCCAAATATTTTAAGGGCTTTTATGGAGGATAAAACCATTGTATCTTCCGGCAGCATGATGCTTCGGTGTATGCTCTCCACCACAGCCTTTGCCACCGTTATATTAATATTTACCGTGGTTTTCCAGGCTGCGGGAAAAGCCTTAAGCGCGCTGACTCTTTCCATAAGCCGCCAGGGGATTATCCTTGCAATCTCCATGTTTATGCTGTCACGATTGTTTGGCTATTATGGAGTTATATGGGCCCAGCCGCTTTCTGATTTGGTGACGGCAGTGATTGCCTTAGGCCTTTATTTACGGCTGCGGCGCAGGGAACTGGTTTAAATTAATTTACAAAAAGAGAAACGGCAGGGAAAATCAAATAAACCTTTGCATTTCCCTGCTTTTATATTAAAATAGAAATAATGAATTTACAAAAATAAGGAGGAAATTTATGAAAATCAATACAACCTGTGTCCAGGGAGGATACACCCCAGGCAATGGCGATCCCCGCCAGATTCCCATTGTACAAAGCACTACATTCAAATATGACACCAGCGAAGATATGGGCAAATTGTTCGACTTAGAGGAAAGCGGCTATTTTTACACAAGGCTGCAAAACCCCACCAACGACTATGTTGCCGCAAAGATTGCCCAGATGGAAGGAGGCACTGCCGCCATGCTGACCAGCAGCGGACAGGCTGCCAACTTCTTTGCACTGTTTAACATCTGCCAGTGCGGAGACCACATTGTATCTTCCAGCTCTATTTACGGAGGAACCTACAATTTAATCTCTGTCACCATGAAACGCATGGGCATTGATGTTACCTTTGTGTCCCCCACTGCCACGGAAGAAGAATTAAATGCCGCCTTCCGGGAAAATACAAAGGCCATGTTTGGGGAAACTATTGCAAACCCCGCCCTTACCGTGTTAGACATTGAAAAATTTGCCAAGGCAGCACATGCCCACGGCGTTCCTTTGATTG
>CANRJF010000192.1 GCA_947630855.1 uncultured Lachnospiraceae bacterium | reverse complement strand
TATCCGATACGGTCTATGGAGCTTCTTAAGATTGCCCGGCGGGCAGTAACCCAGTTTTTCTTTGCTTCCTCCAAGGGATTGCTCCCCTCATAGAAAGTGTCCGGGAAAAAATAAGGCAGCAGGCGGCCTTCCGTATATTTCACCCCTTCAATATCACTGATTAACCGCAGGGTGGCTCCATTGCCCACAGAACCTACCACCGCATCTAATCCTAAAGTCTTAAACTCCTCTAAATAAGGTTCCGTCCCAATCCAGTGGTCCCCTAAGAACATCATGGCTTCTTTTCCCTCTTCGTGGCAGATTTCCACCAGTTCCCTGACGATTTTTGCCACTTCCCTTACCTGGAATTTCTGGAAATCCTTATATTCTTTTGAGGGAATACGGTACTGATTATTGTAATATCCCTGGTCAATAATATACTCCGGGCGGAAAGGATACCCCGCCTCTTTTTCAAACTTTTCCAGAATATAAGGGCTTACGGAGGCAGAATAGCCAAACCAGTCCACATATTTTTCCCTTGCTTTTTCATCGCATATTAAAGTAAACTGATGAAAAAATGTGGTAAAACGTATTACGTCCACATAGGGATGCTCCTTTATAAAACGGCGGAGGCGCTTTAAGCTGAATTCATGGGTCAAGGGCTGCCGCACATCAAATGTTATCTGCTTTTCCACGTTTTCCCAGTTATTGGTAACAGCATTGTACATATGAACAGGGTCCCACATAATATAAGCTAAAAAACTCACCGTATAGTCATGGTATAAAACTGCATCCACCGTTACCGTCATGCTCTCCCTGTCGTAACTCCACTGTAATACAGGTACCGGCTCCCCTGTTGTACGGTCCACAACTTCCCACCATCTTGTAATATCATCCCTGTCATTGGGCTTCATCATATCAGGATAAATTCCTTTCATCACAGGAATCTTTAATTGTTTTTCCAGGGCAGTATACCGGGGCGTCATAAGATAGCACTGCTGAATCTCCTGGGGATGCTCTTTTGCCCACTCATTGTCTTTCCGAGTGGTATAGTAGGTTGCATATATTTTTGCATCCGCATTTTTAAGCTGTTGGGGAAATTCCGTGCCGTCACAGTCCCGTATTGCATCTGCCCCCCATCTTTCCATTAGTTCCAATGTCTCGTCTACAATATCCACATCTGTGGGAATTGTCACTTGTCCTTTCATAACGGTGCTCCTTTCCCCTTATCCGGGTACATAATCAGAAACCTTCCAGATTTAATCCGCCCTTTTCATCTTCGTCCCTGTGGCTGTCGCTGGTGCCAAAATCCGGTATTACAACAGGTGCAGGCTCCTGGGGCGCCGTATGAATAGGACATGTATTTTTTGTAGAATCTTCACTTATAAGGTAAGGGTCTTCCGCAGAACCCGGTGTGCCTCCGGTGATATACACGCCGCTTACCCGATTGGGGCAGAAATCAGTTGCCAGCATATTGGATTCGGCACAAACCGTAACATTCACATGGTGGTCACAATACTCCGTAGGAACACTTCCCTCCGCAAAATATTCCGTAGTAACCATGCTTCCCCTGGGGTCGCAGTCGCAGAGCCCCGTAACCGCCAGCTTCCCTGACTTTTTGCACACGGTTGCCGTAGTGATATCCGAGGGCATCACAAAGTCTTTATACTCCAGATTCTCATGAATGCGGCTCATAACGGAACGCCAGATTGCTTTGGGATAAGAGGTGGTTCCGCTGTCCTGGGGGGCATTATCATCATACCCGCCCCATACCACGCAGGTATAATAGGGGGTAAACCCGGCAAACAGCGCATCCCTGTTTTTTGTAGTAGTACCGGTTTTTCCGGCAATTTCCATATCGGGAAACCTCACTGCCGTTCCCGTTCCTGATGTTACCACATCTTTCATGGCATCCGTCAAAAGCCATGCCACAGACTCTTTTAACACGCCGTGGGTCTGAGGCGTATTATCAATAAGCACATTGCCGTCATGGTCTAATATTTTCGTGTAAAACCTGGGTTTGATATAAGTTCCCCCATTGGCAATGGCTGCGTAGGCGGCGGTAAGCTCTAAATTCGTAACCCCTTTTGTAATGCCTCCCAATGCAAGGGCCTGGTTATTATCCTCCTCCACCAGGGTTGTAAAACCAAAATCCTGTAAATAACTGTATCCTAATGAAGTGCCGATTTCCGTTAAAGTCTTAACCGTTACAATATTAATGGAACGGGTAATCGCCTCCCTTAAGGTGGTAAAACCTCTAAAAGAATTGTCATAATTCCTAAGGGGCGTGCCATTCTCATAAGAATAGGGCGCATCATCCTGAACGGAAGCCAGTGTAAGCCCGCCGCTGTCCAATGCAGGGGCGTAGGCGGCAAGAACCTTAAAAGTAGAGCCCGGCTGCCTTGTTGTATCCGTGGCACGGTTTAATGTCTTGCTGGCTGTTTTGTCTCCCCTGCCTCCTACAAGGGCAGCCACTTCCCCGGTCTCCTGATTAATCACAGTCAATGCGGCCTCCGGCTGAAGGGTGAAGGTGACAATTTCACCATTTTCCACTATCTTATCTCCCGGGTCCATAATCTCCCCTTTATAGGCATCAATAGCCTCTAATGCCTCCTCCTGGGAAGAAAAATTAATATCATAGTCCGCATCATGGGCCTGATAATAGTACAGCATAGTCTGCTCACTGTAATTCTCGTAAGTCCCATCCGGCTTTTCAATGGTAAGCCGGTAGGAAAAAGAATACTTGGGCTCCGTGGGATAGTTTTCCAGATTGTTTACTTCCTCGTCGCAAATTGCCTGGATTGCGGAATCCTGGGTGGAATATATGGTAAGGCCTCCGTTATACAATGCCTTATATGCCTGTGTTTCCGTGTATCCCAACTGTTCAATAAAATCCTGGATTACCTGGTCTGTCAGTTCATCCACAAAATAGGAAGTGACAGACTCCTCATCCACCTGTGTATTTACCACCTGGATTCTGTCGTACACATCATCATTCATGGCATCATCATATTCCCCCTGGGAAATATAGCCAAACTCCAGCATATTATCTAAAACCTTTTTCCGGCGCTCCGCATTTTTATCTGGATTGCTGATGGGATTTAACCGGGAGGGGTTCTGGGTAATGCTGGCAATAACGGCGCACTCCGACAGGGTTAAATCGGATACATCCTTATTAAAGTAACGTCTGGATGCAGACTGTACGCCTAAGGTATTCTGCCCTAAGTTAATGGTATTTAAATAGTTTTCCATAATCCAGTCTTTGGATACTTTCTTTTCCAACTGGATGGCAAGATACTGTTCCTGAATCTTTCGTTCCATTTTTTCGGCAAAGGAAGTCTGACCCGTCCAGCCTGTAAAAACATTATTCTTTAAAAGCTGCTGGGTAATGGTACTGGCTCCCTGGGAAAATCTGCCGCTGGTAATTCCTGTGTATCCGGCACGAAGAATACCTTTTAAATCAATCCCGTTATGCTCGTAAAAACGGTCATCCTCAATTGCCACAAAACAATGCTGCAAATCCAGGGGAATCTCATCAATGGTTGCATACACACGGTTGGAACCGGTTGCCACCAAAGTGGCGGTCTGCTTTCCGTCTTTATCCAATACGGTGGATAAATAACCTGTGGGCGTGGCATCATCCAGATTGATTTCCGGGGCGGAATCAATCACGCCTTTTAAAATGCCAAACCCCGCGCATCCTCCCACAACCACAAGTGCAAGGATGCAAAACAACATGGTTTTTAAAAAAATTATACTAAACTTTTTGCAAATCATAGTACCTTTGGAAGTTAATTCCCTTTCGCGCTTTTGTGTACTATTCTTTCCATAATTCATAGTAAGCCTCCTTTATAGAGAATTATTATAGCAAAAACTTTCCTATAATAAAAGAAGTAATTGTAACTTTACGGCTTTGTGTCCAAAATTTTAAGATTTGACCCCCAGGACATGTCATGATATAATCAGGCAGATAAGGAGATGAAGAGGCATGAGAGTAGTATATAAAGGCGGCGAAGGAGAAATTACGGAAAAAAAATCACGTTTTATCGCTACGGTGCGCCCTGTGGAATCGGAAGGGGATGCCAATGCATTTATCGGGGAAATGAAAAAGAAATACTGGGATGCCAGGCATAACTGTTCTGCATTTGTAGTGGGAAGCAGCCAGGAAATTTCCCGCTGCTCTGACGACGGGGAACCTGCCCAGACGGCGGGCAGGCCCATGCTGGATGTGCTGCTTAAGGAAGAAATTCACAACGCTGCGGTGGTGGTGACAAGATATTTCGGAGGCGTCCTCCTTGGGACAGGAGGGCTTGTGCGGGCATATCAGCAGGCTGTGCAGGAAGGTTTATCAAACTGTACCATTGTGGACAGACAGCAGGGGCGGAAACTGGGTATTCACACAGACTACAACGGCCTGGGGAAAATCCAGCATATTCTGGCAAAATCCGGCATTATGATTATGGATACGGAATACACCGACCAGGTGGTGGTATATGCTATGGTTCCGGCGGAACAAAAGGAAAATATCATAAATAAGATTACGGATAAGACAAACGGCACGGCAGGGTTTGTGTGGCTGGAAGAAATGAATTTTGCAATTTTGGAGAAAGAAGTTATCATATTGTAAAAGCTCCAGGCAGCAGAAAAACGCCCATGGTTTCCCACAGGCGTTTTCCTGTTGATGTATTACTACTAAGGGGATTAGATAGTTACGAATCTAATCGCTTAGATTCGTACAATTACTCTACATCCTGCAATGCTTCCACATCTTCTTCTCCGGTACGGATTTTAACAACTTTTGCCACATCATATACAAATATCTTACCGTCGCCGATATGTCCGGTGTAAAGCACTTTCTTAGCCGCTTCCACAACATTTTCCACCGGAATCTTGCCCACAACCACTTCCACTTTTACCTTGGGAAGCAATGTGGCATCCAACTCGGCTCCACGATATCTCTCTCCGGCTCCCTTCTGGATACCGCAGCCCATTACCTGTGTCACCGTCATACCGGTTACTCCTAAATCATTCATGGCCTTTCTCAGCTTATCATACCGGGAAAGTTTTGCGACAATAACCACCTTGTAAATTCCCGTTGTATGGGCGGGCATAGACACTACTTTCACTGCCGCGTCCCTCTTTACCTGAGACGCCGTCTCGTAATCCGGCGCGCCTAAATCCGTATTTTCATTAATATCCATTGTCATTGTACCTGACACATCCATTAAAGAGAATCCTGAATAAGCGGAAGGCAGACCATGTTCCGTAATATCAAGTCCAAGAATTTCCTCCTCCTCGCTGACCCGAAGGCCCACGGCTGCTCTGATTGCCATATATGTTATGGTAATGGTAACCGCCGTCCATGCTCCCACGGAAAGGATTCCCACACACTGTATGCCTAACAGCTTAAACCCTCCCCCG
>CANRJF010000191.1 GCA_947630855.1 uncultured Lachnospiraceae bacterium | reverse complement strand
CGTTACTTTTGACAAAAGTAACAAAACCGTAGTTAGTCTGAATACATAGAAATATGAGAAAGAGAGTGATGTATTGGCAGCAAAAACAATTTCTTTTCCGAAGGGGAGAGGGCACCTTACGCACAACAACAGGGATTTTATCTGTAATAATGTGGTGCCGGAAAGGACGCTTTGGAACCGGATTTATATACAGGAATCTTTAAAAGATGCTTATGAGAAATGTTTTGGACAGGCGCTTCGGGATTATAACGCAGCACAGAAGCGCAAAGACAGGCAGAAGGAAGATTATTTGAAAGAGATAGAAAATTCCGGTAACAAGGAAAAGACTTTTTACGAAAATATCGTACAGATAGGCAAAAAGACAGATACTCCGGTTGTAGATGAAAACGGGGTATTGACAGAGGATGCAAAAGCGGCAATAGAAGTCTTGGATCAGTACGCAAAGACCTTTCAGGAGCGTAATCCGAATCTGTATTTATTCAACTGCGTGATGCACTTGGATGAAGCGACACCGCATCTGCATATAGATTATATTCCTGTGGCGCATGGCTATAAAAACGGCATGAAGACACGCAACAGCCTGACAAAAGCATTCCAGCAGATGGGTTTTGCAAAAGCGGTCAGCAGAAAGCAGAATGAAACGGTCGCATGGCAGGAACGGGAAAGGGCATATTTAACGAATTTGTGCAGAGAGCAGGGGATTGAGATTGAGGTTCTCGGCATACAGCGGGATAATCTGTCGTTGCCAGAATATAAGGCTGCAATGCGTGAGGTAGAACATTTGGAACAGCAGGCGGTGGTGTTGGATATGCGAAATGAGGTTCTTGAACAACAGAATGATAATCTTGCGCAGAAAACTTCGGAACTTCGTGCACAGGTGCAGGAAATGGAGGTACAAAACAATGAGTTGATTTTACAGGCACAGAAACTTACAGAGCAGATTGAGGAAGCGGAGGTAAAAGAAAAAGCAGCGAAGGAAGTGCTTGCAAAACATGATTTAAGGGTGGAAATGCTTAAAATGATTTCAAAGGAAATATCAGCAGAAACAAAAAATATGAAAAGCGTTGCTGTTCCGGCAACGAATCTTTTTGGCGGCGAAGAATATGTCAAAGTGAAGAAAAGCGACTGGAATAAAATATTGGATGCTTTCAGCAGGGCGGTGTCAAGAAACCATCTTTTGGAAAAGTATGAAAAGAAGATTTCCAGCTTAGATAAAAGGGTATCTACGCTAACTGAACAAGTTGAAAAATTAAAACGGTTTGTGGCGTCGAGAGGTCTTGGAGAGGCATTTGTGGAATATGTAAAATCACTTGCGCCAAAGACAATGAAACAGAGATTGGAAGATGCAAAATCGGAAGCAGATGTGCATAACAGACAAAGAGAAACGCTAGAAAGGGGGCAGGCAGAAAAATGTAACCGATGGCAACAGGAAATGTAAATTTTAAAGAAAAGTAGAGAGGAACAGACAATGAATTTAATTTATGAGAAATGTGGTGATTACTTGATTCCGAATTTAATACCTGATTCGAAGCCAGAGGGAGAGTTAAGAAAGTTCGGACTAATGCGGAGGTATTATTTGGAGAACTATAGGAGAGGTATTTATTCGGGATTACTGTTATCTGGTGAATTGAAAAAGCATCTGCTTATGATACAGGAACAGGCAGAGGAAAGATTTAATTTGCTTGTGGAGCAGATGGCAGAGAAGGAAGGTGTGACGGAGCAGTTAAAGGCACAAGATCAGATGCTGTGGGTTAAAAAGATGAATAATATTAGAGCGAGGGTGGAGGAAATTGTGAGGGAAGAAATTATATACACATTATAAGGATTGGATTGGGGCAGGGGATATCTGTCCCATTTGTAAGTTTTTGTAAGTTTTATGCAATTTCAAGAAGAATCTAAATGACAATTTGGACATTTTGTAGTAAAATTAACTTGGAAATTTATGCAAGGAGGTTGTCCGATGATTGACAACAAGAAGGAACAAGAGAGAGATGAACTGCACCGTACTATATGGAATATGGCAAATGACCTTAGAGGCAGCGTAGACGGTTGGGATTTTAAACAGTATGTGTTAGGTATGCTGTTTTACAGATATATTTCTGAAAATTTTGTTAGATATGTAAATGCAGGAGAGATTGAGGCGGGGAATACCGATTTTGATTATGCTGATCTGTCTGATAGTGATGCGGAGCCTGCAAGAGAGGAATTGGTTGATACAAAGGGTTATTTTATCTTGCCGAGTGAACTGTTCTGCAATGTGAGGAAAAAAGCGTCGCAGGACGAGAACTTGAACGAAACGCTTGAAAAAGTGTTTCGCAATATAGAAAGTTCTGCACAGGGACACGACAGTGAAGATGATTTAAAAGGTCTGTTTGATGACCTTGATGTAAACAGCAACAAACTTGGTGGAACAGTGGAAAAGAGAAATGCGAAACTGGTAAAACTCCTGAATGGCGTTGCCGAAATGAAATTGGGCGATTATCAGGACAATACCATTGATGCATTTGGTGATGCTTATGAATATTTAATGGGTATGTATGCATCTAATGCCGGAAAGAGTGGCGGGGAGTATTATACTCCGCAGGAAGTATCGGAACTTCTAACAAGAATTACAGTGCTTGGAAAGAAAAATGTAAATAAGGTATACGATCCGGCATGTGGCAGCGGCTCACTGCTTCTTAAATTTGCAAAGGTTTTGGGAAAAGAGAATGTTCGGCAGGGATTTTTCGGACAGGAAATTAATATTACTACATATAATCTCTGCCGTATCAATATGTTCTTGCATGATATTGGCTATGAGAAGTTTAACATTGGACACGGAGATACATTGATAGAGCCTCTGCATTGGGACGATGAGCCTTTTGAGGCGATTGTGTCTAATCCGCCGTACTCGATTAAGTGGGAGGGAGACGATAATCCTATTCTTATCAATGATGAAAGATTTTCTCCTGCAGGTGTGCTTGCGCCAAAGTCGAAGGCTGATCTTGCATTTATTATGCACTCGTTATCATGGCTTGCAACAAATGGTGTAGCAGCTATCGTATGTTTTCCGGGGGTCATGTATCGGGGCGGGGCAGAACAGAAAATCCGTAAATATTTGATAGATAACAACTATGTAGAGTGCATTATTCAGTTGCCGGGCAATCTGTTTTTTGGTACAAGTATTGCAACTTGCATTATGGTTCTGAAAAAGAGTAAATCAGAGAATAGTACATTATTTATTGACGCATCAAAAGAGTGTGTAAAGGTCACGAACAACAACAAGCTCACAAGTGAGAATATAGAAAATATCCTTGTTGCTTATGAGGCGAGGAAAGATAAAGAGTATTATGCAGCAGTGGTCGCAAATGACAGGATTGCTGAAAATGATTATAACCTTTCTGTTTCCTCTTATGTGGAGCAGGAAGATACAAGGGAAAAAATAGATATTAAGGTACTGAATGCCGAGATTGAACAGATTGTAGCGAGAGAACAGGTACTTCGGGATGAAATTGCTAAGATCATAGCAGAAATCGAGGGAGATGTATGAGTTGGGAAAGGGCTTTTATAAGTCAAGATTATGGTAGACCAATATATAAGCATAAAGACTTACCAGTTTACATTACTGATGAATTTGATTTTTTCAGATGTGTAGAGTTCAATAATGAATTCTATGAAAAAACAGCAAGCACACTTTTTAATGGTAATTTGCGGGAATGCACAGGAAGATATTCAAAGCTGTTTCCTAATCAAAAATTGTCTTATTGGGCAGACAGCCCTATAACTGCTAGAGCAGAAATAAAAAAGCATGGTGCAGGCAATAACATTTTGACATTTTGGGCTTATGATGATGGAACAAGTACATTTCCTACGTTGCAAAACCAAGAAGCATTGATAATTATTGATGGTCGCAAATGTGGTGCACAAGATTTATTAGACAAGGCAGATAATGGTATGCAGCTTACAAAAACAGAACAAGATTATATGGTCTCTTTGCTTGCGCAGAAGCCTGACTGTTTGGCGTTTGATTCTCATGCGAAAAGAGGAGGAGAAAATTTTATATTTTTTGAAAAGGGATTTCAGAAATTATCCTTGCGGCAACTGAGGCTTCGATTTGGAAAACGAGACGGAGGAAATCATAATCTGATTGTTTGTGCTGGCACTTGTGATTATGCTCCCTATATAGAATCTTATGGGCAATACTTTATGCCAAAAGCAAAAGTAGCAATGGAGCAAGCATACTTGGAGAGTAATGAATATATATTGAGAAAGCAGATATTTGAAGAATCGTATCGTAAAATGCGGGAGGTTGTAAAATGAGCAAACTTGATGAATTGCTACAAGAACTCTGTCCGGATGGAGTACCATTTAAAATGGTAAAAGAAGTTTATATTAGATTAAAGGGGACACCTATAACTGCAGGAAAAATGAAAGAAATTGCTTGTGATGATGGAGAAATTAGAGTGTTTGCAGGTGGTAAAACAGTGATTAATGCACATGAGAAAGATATTCCTAAGGCTAATATTACTAGAGTACCAGCAGTTTTGGTTCAATCAAGAGGTGTCATTGATGTTGTATATTATGAAAAACCATTTACTTTCAAAAATGAAATGTGGGCATATACAACCGATAACAGTATTGGTGTAAAATATTTGTACTATGTTTTGAAAAACAATATTCAGAGCTTCCGAGATGCAGCATCTGGAATGGGATCTTTACCACAAATTTCATTAGCTGTCACTGAAGAGTTTAAGTTGCCTGTACCTCCATTGGAGGTACAACGAGAAATAGTTCATATTTTGGACTCTTTTACGTCACTTACAGCCGAACTTACAGCCGAGCTCACTGCTCGGAAAAAACAGTATAACTATTACAGGGATACGTTGCTTTCATTTGATAATACAGTTAAAAAGGTAAAGCTGAAAGATATTGCTGTTAATATATACCGGGGAGCAGGTATTAAAAGAGAAGAAGTGACGGAAACGGGTATACCTTGTGTTCGGTATGGAGAAATTTATACTACATATAATACTTGGTTTGATGCCTGTGTATCGCATACAAAACTAGAGTATGTTTCAAATCCAAAGTATTTTGAACATGGAGATATTCTATTTGCGATAACTGGAGAAAGCGTTGAGGATATTGCAAAATCCGTGGCATATATAGGTAACGAAAAATGCCTTGCAGGTGGAGACATTGTTGTTCTAAAGCATAATCAAGAGCCTCGTTATCTAGCTCATGTTTTATCTACATATGAAGCAAGGCAGCAAAAAAGTAAAGGGAAAATTAAAAGCAAGATTGTTCATTCGAATGTGCCTGCCATTGAAGACATAGAGATACCATTACCGTCTATGGAAGTACAGAGAAGATATGCAGATGTATTAGATAACTTTGAAAAAATCTGTAATGATTTGAATATTGGTCTTCCGGCAGAGATAGAGGCAAGGAAAAAACAGTATGAATATTATCGAGATGTACTGTTGACATTCGCTGAATGTGGCGAGACAATTTTTGACAGACAGACAGACAGACAGACAGACAGACAGACAGACAGACAGACAGACAGACAGACAGACAGACAGACAG
>CANRJF010000190.1 GCA_947630855.1 uncultured Lachnospiraceae bacterium | reverse complement strand
GTGCCGGTTTCTGCCAGGGTGGCAGAGCCGCCGAAACTTACCAGGGAATTTTCTGTGAGGAAAGACAATGCCATTTCTTTTGCCTCCTGTGGGGTGGCGCAGTAATGGCCTTCTATCTGGCGTTTCTCCATATTGGAAATAATGGTGGAAGCAAGTGTTTGATAGTATGTTTGCATGGGACTCATATGAGTGCCTCCTTTCGATAAATAGTATATGATAAATAGTACAACATTTTTAACATAAATACCAGAAGTTTATAGAAACAGGAGAGAAAAATGAATCAGAACTTAAAGAAAATGATTTCCTATTATAAACCTTACCGCAGGGTATTTTTTGCGGATATGTTTTTTGCCGTTTTAGCATCGGCAATTGCCCTTGCCATGCCTTTGATTGCCCGGTATATCACCTCCACCATTATTTATATGGAGCAGGAGGAAGTGCTTGGCCGTGTGCTCTTTTTAGGGGGAATTATGGTAATGATGGCGGCAGTTTCCTGTTACTGTAATTTTTTTATTTCTGATTACGGCCATGTTATGGGAGCAAAAATCGAGCATGATATGCGGGCGGAAATTTTTGCCCACTTACAGAAATTGTCTTTTGCCTTTTACGACAATCAGAAGGTGGGGGCACTGATGTCAAGAATTACCACGGACTTATTTGACATTACGGAACTGATGCATCACGGGCCGGAAAATATTGTGATTTCACTGATTAAAATAGCGGGAGCATTTGTCATTATGATGTGCATAAGCCCCAGGCTTACCGCAGCGGCATTTCTCTTAGTTCCCGTTATGTTTGTGTATGCTTTGTTTTTTAACAGGAAAATGAAACGCGCCTTTAAGAAAAACCGGGTAAAAATTGCGGAAATCAACAGCCAGATCGAAGATAATCTTTCCGGCATCCGGGTGGTAAAGTCATTTGCCAATGAAAGCATTGAGGAGGAAAAATTTAAAACCGGCAATGAAGGCTTCTTAAGCGCCAAGAAAAACAGCTATCTGTATATGGGAGGATACCATGCAGGGCTTAATTCTTTTTCCATGCTTATTACTGTGGTGGTGTTAGTGGCAGGCGCCATAGGCATTTCCAAGGGAACTGTGGACGTAACGGATTTAATTACATTTCTCCTTTACATTAACGTGCTGACGGAGCCTATTAAGACATTAATTGATTTTACGGAGCAGTTTCAGAACGGTTATACAGGATTTGAGCGTTTTCTGGAGATTATGTCCATTGAGCCGGATATTGCAGATGAAAAAGATGCAAAACCTCTTACCCATGTAAAAGGGGTGATTGATTTTGAAAATGTGTCTTTTAAGTATGAGGAAAACACGGAAACTGTGTTAAGCCATATTAACCTTCATGTAAAGGCGGGGGAGTATGTGGCGTTAGTGGGCTCTTCCGGGGCAGGGAAAAGTACATTGTGCAGCTTGATTCCCAGATTTTATGACGTGACTTTGGGGGCGGTGAAAGTGGATGGCATGGATGTGCGGAAACTGGAATTAAAAAGTTTAAGAGACCATATCGGCATTGTCCAGCAGGACGTATATTTGTTTGTGGGCACGATTTACGATAATATCCGCTATGGAAAACCCGATGCCACAAGGGAAGAGATTATACAGGCGGCAAAAAATGCCAATGCCCATGAGTTTATAATGTCCCTGCCTATGGGGTATGAGACGGATATCGGGCAGAGGGGGATAAAATTATCCGGCGGGCAGAAACAGCGGCTTTCCATTGCCCGGGTATTCCTTAAAAATCCTCCCATTCTCATTTTTGACGAGGCCACATCTGCCCTGGATAATGAAAGTGAGAAGGTAGTGCAGGAATCTTTGGAAAAACTGGCAAAAAACCGTACAACCTTTGTCATCGCCCACAGGCTTACCACCATCCAGAATGCAAAACGGATTTTAGTATTGACAGAGCAGGGCATTGAGGAGGAGGGAAGCCATGAACAGCTTCTTGCCATGGGAGGAATTTACGAGAAATTGTATCATATGCACAGTGCATAGTATATTTTTAATTTATTAAAGGAAAAGTAAGCCGCAGGGTAAATTGTAAATCATTTTTTGATAACGTAAGCGTTCCCTGCATCAGTGTTATCATTTTTTCCACGCTTTTTAAACCGATACGGCTGCTTTCTATTTCAGAGTGTTCCTTTTTAATTTTGTTGGAGCAGGTGAGGGATAAGTTTTCCTTTTCCCTGCGCCCCGTAACGGTTACATAATCCTTCTTATCTCCATATTTTATAATATTGGAAAAAAGGTTGGAAAAGATGCGTTTTACCATGGATTCGTCTCCTAAAAACGTGCCGTTTATCTCATCAAAGTCCAAATCTGCCATAAAGCCTGTAAGCCGTATGAAGTCGCAGTTTTCACACAGGCACTGCCGCAGAAACGAAACGGGCAGTTCCACAAGTTCTGGTGTTTTAGGTTCATCAAAAACCAGGGCGTATTCAAACATGCGGTCTGTCATTTTTTTGATGTCCTCTGTTTTGCCCAGGCATCGATTCAGGTATTCCTTTTCCATATCAGGATTCTTTTTCAGTTTCAGTATTTCCAGGTAGCCTTCCAATATGGTAAGGGGCGTGCGCAAATCGTGGGACATAGCCGTAATCAGATCCCAATTTGCCGTTCTGCTTTCCTGTTCTTTTAAAAGGGTATCACGAAAGGCAATGCGCAGATGATTTAATTCCTGTGAAAGAATACCGATTTCATCCTGGCCGCAGGATGGGATAGGCTGGGTGAAATCCCCTGTGGACATTGTAAGCACATGGTTTTTTAAACAAATAACGGTTTTCATTTTATAACTGACAAAGAAAAGCACAATACATAAAAAAAGCCCGATGGAGAGAATGAGTAAAATGATGCAGTAAGGAAAAAGCAGGCGCACATTGTGAAGGGAGACATACAGCACTTGGGCAGTTCCGTTTCTAAATCTTAAGTTCAATTCCCTGTGCTGTTCCACTTCACCTCCGGTTATCCGTCCCCCCAGGGAATAAAGGGTGGAAAAGGCAGAGTTGTCCATAATTCTGGGATATACGCCGGCACGGTAAAGGTTGTCTTCCAGCCCGTAAATATAGAGCCCCGTATATTCATCCATCCCCTCAAAGAAAGGCTGTATTTTTTCAATCCCTTCTTTATCATCTTCTGATTCCGGGATATCATATTTTAGGGCTTTTTCAGCCAGGCCTTCCCAATAATCATTGTGGTAGCCGGGAGAAGCCAGACGGAATTTCTCGTCAACAAAGGAGAGAATGTACCATTTTTTCCACCAGAAGAAGGTAAAAAAGGTAAAACTTAAAATCCCCGCAAGTGCGATGACAATGATAAACTGGGTACGCATTTTACAGTTTTTAAATTTTTTAATCACATCGATACCCCTTTCCCCAAATTGTTTTTATAATGCATGGATTTTCAGGATTTTTTTCAATTTTACGCCTGAGGTTTCTGATATGCACCATGACGGTATTGTTTGCCCCGTAGTAGTAAGGTTCCTCCCAGACGGATTCATACAGCCGCTGGGCGGAAAATAACTGTCCCCGGTATTTAATAAGCAAAATCAGTATATTGTATTCTGTATCCGTAAGTTCCAGCAATTTTCCCTCAGAGGCAACCTCTCTTTTGGATTCGTCAATGGTCAGGTGGCGGTATTGGAAGATTTTTGGAGTGTCATGTACGGTTCCTTTTCCCTGGTAGACATGGTACCGGCGAATCAGGGCTTTCACACGGCCTATTAATTCATTGTAGGAGAAAGGCTTGGATAAATAATCATCCCCGCCGCTGGAAAATCCTAAGGTTTTGTCATCATCTTTTGTGCGCGCACTTAAGAAAAGAATGGGCGCGTTGGTGATTTTTCGGATTTCTATGCATGTCTGGTAGCCGTTTAATCCGGGCATCATAATATCAAGAATAATTAAATCTATTTCTTTTGTCTGTAAAATGTTCAGTGCAGAAGTTCCGTCTTTTGCTTCTTCTATAATAAATCCTTCATCTGTCAGGAGAATCTGTATAATTTCCCGTATTTCAGGATTATCATCCACCACTAAAATTGTCGGAGATTCCATGCCTTGTGCCTTTCTGTTTTGATTTGTATTTTATTATAGCGGAAACCCGGGAAAAAATCAGCAGGCTTAAGAAATCTTAAGAAATAATTTGGGGGATATTTAAGATATTAGAGATAAACTGAATACCGTTCACTTATGTATGGAAAAAAGCTGTGTTTTTATGAGACATGTTTTGGGAAGGGGAAATTATGGGCAAACAGAAGATAAAAGAAACGGTTTTGTATGTGGCGCTGGCAGTTTTAACCGTATTCCTCTGCCGGATGGTCTGCGGCAGGGAGAGGGTATTTGGCTCAAATACAGACTGGATAAGCCAGCATAGTGTTTTTCTGGACTATTTCAGGCAGCAGTTTTATGAAACGGGAGAAATCTTTCCCCAGTTTGCGGCAAATATAGGGGGAGGCCAGAATATTTACAATTTTGCCTACTATGGGCTGTACAGTCCGGTTGTTTTAATTTTCTATCTCTTTCCCTTTGTGCAGGCGGGAGAGTATCTTATGGCGGCAGGCGTATGCTCTTTAGCGGCAGCACTGCTTATTTTTTACAGATGGCTTAGGAAACATGGGATTGGAAAAGACATCAGTTTTTTATGTTCCGTTATTTTTCTGCTGGCTGCGCCTATGGTGTACCATTCCTGCAAGCAGGTGATGTTTGTAAATTATATGCCCTTTTTATGTCTGGCGTTTATGGGCATAGACGCTTATTTTGAAAAAAAGAAAACAGGGCTTTATACTATCAGCGTATTTCTTATGATTATGACAAGTTTTTACTTTAGTATCTGCGGCATCCTTGTGCTTACGCTTTACGGGTTATTCCGGTATCTGCAAATCAATGAGGAGACAGGGAAAAAATTTAATATTTTTTATTTTATTGCAGATGGAGCGGCTTTTCTTTTGCCTGTAATAACGGCAGTCCTTATGAGCGGCGTTTTGTTAGTGCCCACGGCAATGACCCTGACGGGGAGCAGAGATACAAAGAAACATATCAGTGTTTTAGAAATGTTTATGCCTGATGTTAATATTTTCCGTTTTTTATATACCCCTTATGGAATCGGTCTTTCCACATTTGCTGTTACCGTTTTGATAACAGGAGTTACATATAAAAAATATTATGAAAAATTCATTCATATGGGCTGTATTCTTGTATTGACTATGCCTTTTTTTGCCTATGTGCTAAACGGGGGATTGTATGTAAGGGATAAAGTAATGATTCCGTTTCTGCCCCTGCTTTTGTTTCTTATGGCATATTATGTGGAAAAACAAAAACGGGGGGAGATATCTTTTTTTGCAGGGGTGCTTCCCTTTTTGTTTTCATTGCTGCTTTTGTATCTGGGAAAGGGGCAGGCCATACATTCAAAATACAGGATACTGGCATTTTTGGACGGAATTGTAATGGCACTTTGTTTCTTTGTTTTTTACCTGAAAAAATGTTACGGGATTTTTCTTATTGCGTCCATTGTTTTTTTGTCTTTTGGAGTTTATAAAAACATGGACAGGGATTCTTTGGTGTCCCGGGA
>CANRJF010000189.1 GCA_947630855.1 uncultured Lachnospiraceae bacterium | reverse complement strand
TTGATAATATTTTCAAAATCAGTAGCTTTTGATGGAATTTACTTTGGGAAAGTGGAATTTACTTTAAAAATTGACCATTTCCGCATATGTGAACAATGTAAAAAATGCTTCCTACACCTCCAAACCCATGGAAATCATTATGTTAAACATCGCAAATTTTGACATCCTCTACGACATGCTGGGATTTCAAAAGACAAGTACTATGCTTCGGGGAATCGCCAACCAGTTGGTTGCCTTAAATAAAAGCAGGAATATGGGGGCGGAATTTTATTATCTGGGACAGGGCAAATTCCGGGTTGTCATGGATAACAAGCATTTTAATATGACGGCGGATATTGCAAGGCTGATTTGCAAGGCACTGCAGCCTGGTTTTATATTAGACCAGATGACCATTAATGTAGTTGCCCATGTATGCATTATGAAATATCCTGAGGATATTGACAATGTAGATTCCCTGTTGGCTTTCGGCAGCGATTTAAACAACCTGCCCTATACCGGCGAAGTTATGTATGCCAATGAGCTTTACCAAAAAGAATACTATGATGTGAAAAGGGATATTGACCGGATTATAGAGGAAGCATTATCCGAAAATAAATTTGAAGTGTACTACCAGCCTATTTATTCCGTCACGGAACACCGGTTTAATTCGGCAGAGGCGTTGCTCCGGCTAAAAACCAGCAAATACGGATTTATTTCTCCGGAACTTTTTATCCCCGCTGCTGAAAAAAATGGCTCTATCCATAAGATTGGAAATTTTGTCATCGATGAAGTATGCAAGTTTATTGCCAGTGAAGAATACAAAAACCTGGACATAGATTATATTGAAATCAACCTTTCCGTGGCACAATGTATGCAGAATAATCTGGCAAATGAAATACTGGATACCTTAAAGAAGTACCATGTAAAACCCAACCAGATTAACCTGGAAATTACGGAAACTGCTGCATCCTATTCTCAGAAAACCATGATGGAGAATCTTCAGGTGCTAAAAGATGCAGGCATCAGTTTTTCTCTGGATGATTTTGGAACAGGCTATTCCAACATGCGCAGAATTGCCTCCCTGCCCCTGCATATTGTAAAACTGGATAAAAGTTTTACAAATATAGAGGAAAACCCCAAACTTTTAATTGTGCTGGAAAATACCATCCGAATGATTAAGGACATGAATATGAAAATCGTGGTGGAGGGAATTGAAACGGAAAACATGGTGAAACAGTTTGTGGCATTAGAATGTGAGTACATACAGGGGTATTTTTATTCCAAACCTATACCCAAAGACGAATTTATAACTTTTATCAGTGAGCAAAGGGGATTGACATAATCCCCTTTTTCTTTCTATTTCTCTGGTTTTTAAAACACCTGCCGGATACTCCCTCCTCCCGCCACATATTCCTCCCTGTAAAACACCACTGCCTGTCCGGGAGTCAGCGCCCTCACAGGTTCATCAAAGACAATGCGTATGTTATCTCCCTCATGATAAAGGGCTGCCATGGCACCCTTATGGGCATAGCGGATTTTTGTGAGAAATTTCTCCCCGTCAGAAAAACCGGAAATTCCCATATAATTTATACACTCCGCCACCAGTTCTCTTCTAAACACATCTTCGTTATCCCCAATGACCACCTCATTTGTTTTTGGACGGATTTCCGTTACAAAAACAGGTTTTCCCAAAGCAAGATTTAACCCTTTCCTCTGTCCTATGGTGTAATGGGTGATTCCTTTATGCCTGCCTATTACTTCCCCGTCTTTGGTGACAAAATTGCCCTCCGGCGGCATATGCTCTCCTGCCATTCTCTGTAAAAATCCGGCATAATCCTTATCCGGTATAAAACAGATTTCCTGGCTGTCCGGCTTGTCCGCCACAAAAAGGCTGTTTTTCTCCGCAATTTTTCGGATTTCCTCTTTACTGTAATCCCCCACCGGCATTAAAGTACGGCAAAGCTGCTCCTGTGTAAGATTATACAAAGCATAAGTCTGGTCTTTTGCCGCCGCGGCGGAATTGCATACGGCATACCTGCCGTTTTCCAACTGCCTTATCTTTGCATAATGCCCGGTGGCAATAAAATCCGCCCCGATTTCCATGCTGCGCCTTAACATTGCCTCCCACTTTACATAACGGTTGCAGGCAATACATGGATTAGGAGTCCTGCCTGATAAGTATTCCCGGATAAAATAATCCACTACATTCTTTTTAAAATCCTCTTTAAAATTCATAACATAATGGGGAATATCAAGCATTGCCGCCACTCTCCTGGCATCCTCCACACTGGTGAGGGAACAGCACTCTTTCTTAGTCTCCTCTCTGTTTTCGTTTTCCTGCCATAAACGCATGGTAACACCTGTTACGTCATAACCCTGTTCTTTTAACAGGTATGCCGCCACGGAGGAGTCCACTCCTCCTGACATACCCACCACTACTTTTTTCCTGCTCATGAAGTTCCTTTCCTTCGCATATCCTCTACAACAACTTTTAATTTATCTACGGTATAATCAATTTCTTCCATGGTATTTTCTGCGCCTAAGGTAAAACGCAATGCCCCTAAAGCCAGCTCCTGGGGTACGCCCACGGCTTTTAGCACATGGGACACTTCCGTCTGCCCTGTGGAACATGCGGAACCGGAAGATACGCAGATTCCCTGGGTATCCAGCAAAATAGCTGCCGATTCCCCTACGATTCCATTAAAACAGAAATTTGCATTATTGGAAAGCCTTTTTTTCACATTTCCCATATATTTTGCCCCCGGAATTTCCCGGATGATACGGTATACCAGCCGGTCACGCATTCTTTTCACCCTTCTGTTTTCCTCTCCCATCCTTCTGTGGGCAAGTTCTGCGGCTTTTCCCATGCCTACAATGCCCGGTACATTTTCCGTGCCTGCCCTGCGGTTGCTCTCCTGGGCTCCCCCCTGGATAAAAGAAGGCAGATTTATCTCCTTTTTAATATAGAGGAAACCCACCCCTTTGGGACCTCCGAATTTATGGGCGCTGGCGCTTAACATGTCAATGCCCATCTTTCTCACATCTATGGGCACATGCCCGTATGCCTGCACTGCATCCGTATGGAAAATCAACTGGTTTTTCCTGGAAATCCTTGCCAGTTCCTCCACAGGCTCCATGGTGCCAATCTCGTTGTTGGCAAACATCACGGACATAAGGCAGGTATTGTCCTGTATACATTCCTCCACTTTTCCCAAAAGGATTAATCCCGTGTTATCCACAGGAAGATAGGTGATGCCGCAGCCCATAAATTTCAATTCTTCACAGGTATTTATAATGGCATGGTGTTCTATGGGGCTTGTTAAGATATGCCCGTGAAGCCCGGGATGTGTCCTGCCATAAAGGTTTGCCGCCTCTTTTAACGCCCAGTTGTCGGACTCTGTACCCCCGGAGGTAAAAAATATTTCTTCCTCCCTGGCATGAATTGTCCGGGCAATCATCTGTCTGGCGTTTTCTATGGCTTCCCTGCTTTTTTCCCCAAATTCATATATTGTAGACGGATTCCCAAAATACTCCTCCTGATAAGGCATCATAGCTTCCAAAACTTCCGGCAGTATCTGCGTGGTTGCCGCATGGTCCAAATAAATCATTTTATTCATTTTTACACTCCGTTTCCCATATAATGATGTTAAGGCTTAAATTTATCTATCCTCTATTAAGATATTCCGGCAATGGGAAATCGTGAAGGGGGAATCTGCATTCATTTTTCCTCCCCATATCTCATATACTTTAAAAACATAATTCCAAGGCCCGGCTATGAAAATAAAAAGCAAATTAAAAAATCCTATTGTTTCCGGAACGCTGCTTCTCTCCTTCGCAGGTATTTTAGGAAAAGTTATCGGTTTTTTTTATAAAATATTTCTATCCCGCACCATCGGCCCGGAAGGGCTGGGAATTTATCAGCTTATTTTTCCAATTTCTACTATCTGCTTTGCCATAACAACGGCAGGGCTTTCCACTGCCCTGTCCAAATATGTGGCAGAGTACCAGGAAAAAGACCCTGGGGCTCCTAAGCGTTTTCTTCGTGCCGGGATTGCGGCATCCGGTATGTTGTCCTTAATCCTTATGCTCCTTTTATTCCGTTTTGACAGTTTTATTGCAGAAAATATACTTTTAGAAAGCAGATGCACGCCTTTGATACGCATTCTTGCCTGTTCCATTCCCTTAGCTTCCATACATTCCTGTATCCACGGCTACTATTACGGTCAGAAAAAAGCCACCGTTCCCGCCGTCTCGTCCCTGGTGGAACAGGGCATCCGGGTACTTTTTGTTTTTCTCGCCTGCCAGATTTTGGAGCAGTCCCAAAAACCTGTGGATGCCTCCTTAGCCGTATGGGGACTTGTTGTCGGGGAAGCCGCCGCTTTCCTTTACTGTGTCAGCGCACTGGGCCTTCTGGAGGGAAAGAAAGCTCCTGCGTCTTCAAATTCCGTAAAACATCCTGCCGCAAAAATGTTGTATTATTCCCTGCCTCTTACTGCCAACCGGCTGACGCTGACACTTTTTTCCAGTTTTGAATCTATTTTGATTCCCGCAAGGCTTAGGATGTTCGGCTACTCCCAGTCAGACGCCTTAAGCGTATACGGCGTACTCACAGGCATGGCTTTTTCCGTTGTTATGTTTCCCACGGTGTTTTCCAACTCCGTGTCCGTTATGCTGCTTCCCGTTATATCCGAGGCGGACAGCAAAAAAGACAACGCAAAAATCAACCGCACAATCTGGGGGACGATTTTTGGCTGCCTTTTGTTTGGCATTATATGCACTGCCGGGCTTTTAGTTACAGGCCAGTGGATTGGAGACTTTTTGTTTGGAAATGCACTGGCGGGTAAATTTATAATCATGTTAAGTTTTATCTGTCCGTTTTTGTTTTTAAGTTCCATCCTCTCTTCCATCCTCCACGGGCTGGAAATGACAGGATATCCTTTTCTCTTAAATTTAATGGGAAGTTTTATCCGCATATTATCCGTATATCTGTTCATACCGGTTTACGGGCTGAAAGCCTACCTTGTAGGCATGTTAATAAGCCAGATGTTTACGGCTGCCTCTTCCATATATATTCTCTGGAAAAAAAGGCTGCGCCACGGAAGAAGGGGGAGATAATTTAAACCTCCCCTTCCCCGGGGTCTTTCATATTTTTTAAAATATCAAAACAGTCAAATGTGCGAAAATAGTCTGCCGGGGTTTCCGCACGGCGGATTAACTGAAAACTGCCGTCTTCCTTTAAAAGAATCTCCGCAGACTTTAACTTGCCGTTATAGTTATACCCCATGGCAAATCCATGGGCTCCCGTGTCATGGATAACCAGCAAATCCCCTTTGTCTATTTTGGGGAGCCTCCTGTCAATGGCAAATTTATCATTATTCTCACAGAGGGAGCCGGTAATATCATATTTATGGTCCGCCGGAGCGTCTTCCTTACCCATAACGGTAATATGGTGATATGCCCCGTACATGGCGGGACGCATTAAGTTTACGGCACAGGCATCCGTCCCAATATACTCTTTGTAAGTATGTTTTTCATGGATGGCCGTGGTAACAAGGCATCCATAAGGCCCGGTCATAAACCTGCCCATCTCCGTGTACAATGCCACATCCCCTAAAC
>CANRJF010000188.1 GCA_947630855.1 uncultured Lachnospiraceae bacterium | reverse complement strand
ACGCAGTTCCAGAAGAAGATTTTCGAGCTATATCATCTGACAGGTTAACCAGTGTATAATCTGGTCGGGATTTTAGGTAGTTTATGAAAGCTGTCACTAAAACAAAAATTACTGACATACTCACAGCAACGCAGACTTTTGAATTTATCATTCTGCTGCGGCTTTCTCCATGCAGTAGAGGCTGATAAAGCATTTTGTTTCTGTCTTCCTCACAAATAAACAGTGTCAGCAGAAATACATTGAAAAGAATACCAACTGTTCCCACATAAAATCTCATCATAAATTCGGGGAAATTTTCTTTTCCAACAATTCCAATGTTGATATTCAGCATTTCTTCCATTTGCGGTGTTGATATCAGAAAGGCGTAAAAGAAGGAAGCTGTAAAAAAGCAGGCAAAAAAAATGTAAATCAGCTTTTGTCGGCATACTTTTTTTGCATATAATTTCGTTAATGGATACATGGTTCTGTTCCCCCTGTCAATTTCAGAAAAAGTTCCTGTAATGAAGTCTGGTGGGATAAAATTTCTTCGGTTTTTCCCTGTAAAATACTTTTTCCCTTATCTAAGATTAAAATATGGGTGCAGAATTTTTCCATGTCATATAGCTGATGCGAAGAAACAATAAAGGTTGTTTTTCTTTCTTTTGCCATATCACAAATCAGACGGTAAAGGTTAATCTGTCCCCGGGGATCCAGTCCGTTTGCAGGTTCATCTAAAATAATAAGTTTCGGCTGTCCCAACATAGCTCTTGCCAATGCCAGCCTTTGCTTCATTCCAAGGGAAAATTTCTTTACTTTTTTGTCGGCCTGGTTTTTAAGCCCAACATAATCAAGTAATTCCATGACCTGTCCGTTAGGGATATTTTTATATAGATGTGCAAAACATTCTATATTTTCTCTTGCGGTTAATTCCTGATAAAAACTGGGAGTGTCAAGTGCAGCCCCCACTTTTGACAGTGCCAGTTTCGGATTGGTGTCTAATGATACATTGTCTATGATGATTTCCCCTTTGTCTTTGGAACACAGGTTAGTAATCATTTTTAATGTCGTAGTCTTACCCGCCCCATTTGTTCCCAATAGTCCCATGATATTTCCGGGCATAAGTTCAAAGCATACATTTTCAACAGCAGTTTCTTTTTTATATGATTTTCTTAGATTCTGTACGCTGATTATTTTCTCCATTTTTTTACCCTCCCGATAATTGTAAATAATATGAATCCAATAACTTCGCCAAGTGCATTACCTATAAAGCCCCGCATATGGAGTACATCATCCCATACATAATCCCCGGTAATCAATTTGGTAACATAATTTCCTGCGATTACCAATAACATAAACAATGCTATGCAATCCCAGATATTCCACTTTAGAAATGTTCTCCCCAGCACTGGAAGCCAGAGGATTAGAAGCCATAACAGCAGGATTGGTAAGCCATAACGGAAAATCCAAACGGTTCCTGTTCCCATAAGGTAATATCTTGTAATCTGTATGGAGATAAGCAGGCAGAATGTTCCGATGCTTATAACTGTCATAGCGATACAGCCTTTATTTTTCCTGCAGGTTGAAAGAACATATATAAAGGCGTCTGCAAATAAACAGGAAATTCCTGTTATCAAAGACCATGTAAGTCCTTTGTTTAATGCCAAATCTACAATTATACAGACGAATATGGCAATAAAACTAAGAATACCCAACCCATATAAAAGGTACATTTTTTTTGTTTTATTCAAAAATCTTTTTACATCGGAAACTTCTGTCGGCTGTGTTTCCATTTCCAGTTCAAAAGCCATATTATGATATATCTCATTACATTCTGTACAGTGTTCCAAATGGTTTTCTATGCTTTTTTCCGTCACATCACTTACCATTCCGTCCACATAGAGAGGAAGCAAATCTTTTACAATTTCACAAGCTAATTCTCTGTCCATTCTTTCATCCCTTTCATTATTTTTTGTTTTCCCCTGTAATACGTTACCCTCGCCCAATTTTCCGTTTTTCCCAAGATATTTGCAATTTCAGAAAACTGCAATTCACCTGCAAGCCGCAGATACATAACTTCTCTTGTTATATCATCTAAATTGTGCATAAGGCGGAAAATCTCAATTTTTTCCAGCTTATTCAGACTTTTATTTTCAATGCTTTCATTGGAAGGTATTGTATCGTCCAATGGAGTGGTCTGGTGTCGGCTTCTTTTTTCAAGTTCTTTATACCACAATTTTTTTGCAATCCCACATAGCCAGACGGAAATTTTGCAGTCGCCTCTGAATTTGTCTATCCCTTTAATTGCCTGGAAAAATGTTTCCTGCGTCAGTTCCTCGGCAAGCCCGCCATCTCCTGTTAAGCCGCGGAGATATTTATATACTGCCTGGGCATTTTCACGATATATTTTATCTATTTTTTCTTTATCCATATCTGCACCTCATATTGTTAGTTCCTTTCAAGTGTAATTCGTTACAAAAAAATTACCGGGAGGGTTGATATATGTAAAATTTTATGTTATACAGAAGGAGAGGTGAAAAAAATGATTAGAGAAGCAAATGAAAATGATTTAGATGAAATACTGCAGTTATATTTGTATCTTCACGAGACGAGTATTCCCGAAGATTCAGAGCAATTAAGAAATACCTGGAACAATATCTTAAATGATGCAAATCATCATCTTATCGTTTGTGAAGTTGAGGATAAGATTGTGGCATCTTGTGTCTGCGTAATTATACCGAATCTTACAAGAAATGTACGTCCTTATGCATTTGTGGAAAATGTAGTAACGCATAAGGATTATCGGAAGAAGGGATATGCTGCTGCGTGTTTAAATTATGCAAAGCAGATTGCAGAAGAGAGCAATTGTTATAAAATGATGCTGCTTACAGGTTCAAAAGAAGAAAGTACACTGAATTTTTATCGAAATGCCGGATATAACAGTTCGGATAAGACAGCATTTATTCAGTGGCTTGCTATGTAATATTGTTTTCTATGAACCCATAATGTGCCGTAAACACCTTTTCATAGTTTTTCAGTTCTGCTTTTATACTTTGGATTGTCTTCTGGGCCATCTTTCTATCCATTGTATATGGATGAACTAAAATACGGTTATCTGTGATTTTAAAAGCATCTCCGGTAAACAGATATTTTTCATCCAATGCATACATAGCGGAACCTTTTGTATGGCCGGGGGCATGGATAATGCGTATCTTGTGGTTATAAAAATCTGTAACTTCATTGTCTGTCAGATATATAATCTTATTAGAATTGTTTGATTTGGGCAGACTGTTTTTCTTTACAAACTGTCTGTTAGTGCTTCCGTCTATCATCTGTTTTTCCTGTTTGCTCATATAGATTGCAGCATTAGGGAACAATGGAATAGAAGCTACATGGTCATAATCTGTATGTGTGAGAAAAACACTTTTTACCCTGCGTTCGTCAATTGATAATTGCTCCATTTCCTGTTTTATGGACTTAATATCAGAACCTGCATCAATTACAATCCAATCCTCGCCGGAGGGAATAAAGAACAAATTATTACTCCGGTTTTTGATTGTTATAATGTCCGTTCCTTCTATTGCTCCATTGGCTAATGGATGCATGGACAGCATTGGAAAAACATATATTAAAAGCGATATCATTAATACAAAGAAACAAATAACAACTGCTGCTGCAAAAGGCATATTAAAACCTCTCTTTCCAAAAGCTTGTATTACTTTTTTAATTTTATTCCCGCGAGCAACGAGCCAAGTGACTGCTTGCAGGTATTTGACTAAATGATAAAACATAATACAGGAAAAAGCAATTTTTTACAATTTATTTTCTGAAATTTTTTTTGATTGACTTTATCACGGCAGGCCATTATACTGAACAGTAAAGGAAGGTTGATTAAATGAATGTGAATGAACTGATGGAGCGGAGTAGTTTTGAACTTTATAAAAGCAGTGTGTGCCATCGTGTAAAGGAAATGGGTGACATTGATTTTATCATAGACACGCTGGAGCAGGATGATATCAGGGTGTACTACCAACGGGGGTGGTATCGGGAGTGTTTGTACTTGCTGGCAATGCTGGACTATATCAGCCGAATGAACAATGTTCCGGTCTGTACCGGGTATGACGACCTGCGCTGTTGTAAATTAAAGGAGACACTTTATCCTACCGGCATATTGACAGCGGCCCTTGTCTCCGGCAGCGATGTGCCGAAAATAAAAGCGTTGCAGGAGGCAATTCCTGAATTTCTCAGGTTTAACATTGTGGAGAGCGAGGTACGGAATGTCGTCTGAAGGAACAGGTGTATTCACAAAATTGGTAGAACAAGAGAACAGAGGAAATCCAATTTCTAAAGACAGGATTGACATGGCAGTGTGTAATCTTTATGGAAGCTGGGATGGTTTTCCGGCAGATTCGGTTTCTTTTATCAACGATGCACTGGAGAGGGGAAATTATGAAGCCGTTTATGCGGCAGTCATGGAGGAAGAAAAGAAGCCGTCCATAAGAAAAAGTGAAAGAGAGCTGACTTTAGATGATATTTTCAAAGATTATGATGGGGAAAGTGTAGCAGAAGAATTTGATGGGGGTTCACCTGTCGGAAGGGAAGTGTGGTAATGTATAATCCAAAACAAGGAGATATAGTACTTTTGGATTTCGTGGTGACAGAGAGGAGCTACTGGTTTCAGCTTTGTAGGCAATAGAAATAGAAAGAAAAAATTAAGCCTGAGCAATCGCTCAGGCTGTTTTCAAGGTTCGTTGAACTCTGGCAATTTTTTAATGGTGGTGTCCATGGCGGTTTCCATGATGTGAACCGTTACTTTCATTGTGATGATGAGTTCCGGTTTGAGTACAACCATCAACGCCGCAGGAATTGTGGAAATGTTCTCCAGTCTGAGTACAACCATCAACGCCACAGGAGTTGTGGAAATGCTCTCCAGTCTGGGTACAACCATCAACGCCACAGGAGTTGTGGAAATGTTCTCCAGTTTGGGTACAACCATCAACGCCACAGGAGTTGTGGAAATGTTCTCCAGTTTGGGTACAACCATCAACACCACAGGAGTTGTGGAAATGTTCTCCGGTTTGGGTACAACCATCAACATCACAGTAAGGCTGCGTGTAACATGTAGCGGTATCATGTCCGTAATAAAATACATTGCCATGTGTGTGGATATTAGTTTCAGTGCAATTTGCATCCTGGCAGACACTGTGGCTGTGCACACTGGTGTTTGTACAATCAGGAATATCGCAGGTAAAGGCTGCTTCATCGGGAATTGTATTTTTAATGTTTTTTGTCTGTAACTCCAGATCATTCCAAGCATTGTTGCTTTGTATTACCTGAGTTTCTGCAACATTTTTTTCAACATGATTTTGGTTTACAGCAATACTTTCCATAGCTAATGCCAGTGCGGGAAGAATAAAATAGATTATTTTTTTCATATTTCGTCTCCTTTTTGTATTTTCGGTTTATATGCAAAAAGTACTATAATTGAATCATAACATAAAAACATAGGGATGGGAAGCAAAAATTACAGCTTGTCGCGAAATTATCCTGAATTCCCGACTTTTTCTTAGTCTACAATGTTTTTATGGCTACAAAACATATCTCGAAAACCGCATGAAATAAG
>CANRJF010000187.1 GCA_947630855.1 uncultured Lachnospiraceae bacterium | reverse complement strand
AAAATTGTCTTTGCCATTGTCTGTTACCTCCACATTCTTTTTTATTTTGAATGTCCGCAAAATCCGTCCTACATCTGCAGGCCTCCAGGGCACGTCAATCTCATGGAGGGCGCACACCCTTTTCTGGACATTCATGCCTGTCCCCATTTTTGCCGTAGAACCGATTAAAATCCGTACCGTTCCATTCCTCATTGCCGCAAACAATTCATCTTTTTTCTTTTCCGTGTCAGCATGATGTATGTAGGCAATCTCTTCTGGGGGAATGCCGTTTTTTATACATCCGTCACGAATATAGTCATATACATTAAAGGGGTGCTTCCCGGTGGGTGTTCCAATGTCGGAAAATACAATCTGTGTTCCTTTCTCTTCTTTAAATTTCAAATAAATCCTGCAGATATTCTCTACCGCTTTATTTAACTTAGACCCTTCGTAGCCTTTGGCCCCTGCATCTAAAAGCCGGATATCCGTACCAAGAAGCCTGGCTTCATTTGTAATGTTAAGCATGTTATCTTCCTTAGGCGTCACCTTTCCATCGTGGATTGCCTGGGCCCGCTTCACAAAATCTTCCATTTTCTGCTTTACATTTTCATCTGGCAGGGATTCTACAATGGTATACTTTCCGTCCTTCAATTTTGGCACGTCTAAATTTATCATATCCGGCAGCACAATATCGGCAAAAGTCTTATACATGGTCATTAATTCCGGTACATTTACAAATTTTGCAAAACGGTTGGTTGTCCGGTATCCGTCTCCTGCGGCTTTTAATTCCAGTATCGGGACTACTTCTCCAAAAATAGAGGCCCATGCATCAAAACAAGTGATGCCCATCTGCTCCATTTCCTTTTCATAAAGATATTTCATCATAACATACATTTCCGCCATTGTATTTGACACCGGCGTACCTGTGGCAAACACAATCTTGCCCCCGGCACTCTCAATGTAGCTTTTTTTCATATATAAATCAAAAGCTTTCTGGGCGGACTGCTGGGGGATTCCTGACACCCTCTCCATTTTTGTTATGATGCCCAGATTCTTGTACTCATGGGCTTCGTCCACAATCAGGCAGTCAATTCCCAGATTTTCAAAATATATCATGTCATCCCGGATTGGAGCATCTATCAGTTTTTTTATACGTTCTTCTACGGCCTTTAAATTTTTTTCAATCTGTTTTATTGTAAAATTCTTATTTTTCTCATGAGCCATGGTATGGACAGCCTCAAGCATCTCCTGTTTCTGTTTTTCCAAGATATGCTTTTCATATGCCGGGGACATGGAAATTTTTTCAAACTGCGAAAATCCCATAATGACGCAGTCATAATTCCCGGTGGCTATCTTTGAAATAAACACTTTTCTGTTTTTCTTCTCAAAATCCTTTTTATGGGTTAAAAGGAGGTTCGCGGATGGATATAAGCGCATAAACTCACTGGCTGTCTGGGTAGTCAGGTGGTTTGGAACAACCATCAGCGGCTTATTTGCAAGCCCTAAGCGTTTTAATTCCATGCAGGCGCATTCCATCTCAAAAGTTTTTCCCGCACCCACGCAGTGTGCAAGCAGGGTATTCCTCCCGCGCAGAACCCTTGCCACTGCATCTTTCTGGTGGGGCCTTAATTCTATCTGGCTGCTTATCCCGTCAAAAGTCAGCATGGAGCCGTCATATTCCCTGAGTTTTACGTTGTTGAATGTATTGTTGTAATACTCCTCATATTTTTCTCTCCTCTCCATATCCTGCCAGAACCATTCCTTAAACCGTTCTTTTATCATCTCTGCCTTAGCCTGGGCTACTGCCGTCTCCTGGGCATTGGTTATATAAATATCCTTATCTTTTGTGGAATCATAGACTTTATCCCTGATTTCTATGGTTCGTAAATTTAATAGATTTTCAATAATTTCTGCTGCATTCATGCGTTTGGTTCCATAAACTTCCGTTGCACTGCTTAAAAAACGGTAATCTGATGCACCAGACACTTTATAAGAATTATTTCCGGAAAACCTCTCAACCCTGGTTGTTTCTTTCAGATAGGGACGGGGATTTAACAGTTCAAGTATAAACTGTCTGTAAACCTCATCCTCAATCCATGGCATCCCCAGATGCACTTCAATCCGGGACGCATCCAGCCATTCCGGGAGATTTTTATTAAGGGCTTCCTTATTTTCTGCAAACAGTTCTGGAGCTTTATCCATATACAATTCCACAACGCGGAGTTTGTCCCTGACATTCCCTGAAAGATATTCTTCAGCAGTTTCCCACCCGGCAGTATAATCGGATTCCAGATATTTTGCAGGATTTAAATATATCATGCCCTTTAACGCTTCCGTTATCTTTTTAAAATCTGTTTCCCCTAAAAGCCTGCCCATAAATGCAAGGTCTACACGGTTTAACTTATTAATGGACACATTTAATGCATCCATAGGCGTATCAATGCCCTCGAACGATTCCCTTGGGTTTATGGTTCTTTTCCGGAAGATGTCTGCCTTGCTGACACTGCCTTCTTCATCTCTGTTTTCCAAAGCGCATAAAAGAGGGTATTCCACGTCATCCAACATAATCTGGGCAATAAAGTTATCCGACACATGGTATTTCTCTGTTTCTACAAAACTGTCATAAAAGCGGTTTAATTCCCTGCATTTTTCTTCAAATTCCCTGTCCGTGCATCCCTCCAGTTGGATATTGAGCAATGCCTTTTCCGTCTCTTTTATCTGTACAAGTTTTTTTATCCGGGTAATGTTTTTTGGCTTGTCCTCCTGGTAAGGGATAAGCACGGAATTACTCTTATAATAAAGCCTTCCCTCTTCTGTCACCATGTAGGTAAAATTTTTCTGCTCTGCCGGCGCCGGAATGGTTTCCTGCATACCCCCTTCATCTTTTTTTATTTCCCCGCCGCCTGCCGGCTGGTACTGTCCTTTTATTCTTGTACAGGCTTCCCCCAGGGCTTCTTCCAGCACGAAATCCTCATCATCATTTACACAGGATGTATACCTGGAATCTTCCCCGAATTTTCCGGGCATATATTTCATCTTTCCTAAAATCATTTCCGGATGGGCGGCAAAATACTGGTTTAAAACCATCTCTTCCATGCCTTCCGGTGCTGTACCGTCTTTTCCGTACAAAACCGGATTCTTCCCGGCAACCATGTCAAAGATTTCATTATGAATGGCTTTTTTTAAATCCTCATAAGGACTCTCTGCCGCTGTTTTAAAAAAATCTTGAAACGTATAGGAAACACGCCCGCTGCTGTTTTTAAGAAATGCTGCGGAAGTATTCAGTCTGGACCCTTTTTTCGTTTCTCCGTATTGTTCCACAAAATTATAGATTTCCAGCGACCCGGTTCCCCTCTCCATAAGCTCTGAAAGGTGTTTTAAGGCTGCCTCTTTATTATATTCGATAAATTCTGTGAGACGTGAAGATATCCATGAGCGCCCCTGCCTGAAATGCATGGATAAGTTGTCCATCACCGCTTCTTTTGAAGAATAGCACAGATATTCTTCCACTGCAAGCCGGAAAGCATCTTCTTTTGCTTTATCAAAAGCACGGTTCAAAACGGCCTCATATGCTTGTTCTGTAAATACAGCAAGAAGGGGTTCATACTGCTCCAAATGAGAAATAGCCTTTCCTGTATGGATATCCATCAATGTCTTTTTAGAAACCGTCCAGTCTGGCAGAGTAAAACGGATATCTCCCCTTTTTTTCAGGAATATAATGTCGCTTGCCGTGCTGGTAGCAGAAAAAGCATTATCCGGAAGGCGCACGGCTCCAAGCAAATCCGCCCTGGCTGCGATATATTCCCTGGCGCCTCCTTCCAATGCATCCATGGTCCCCGTAGAAGTAATAAAGGCGATAATGCCGCCTGCCCGTACTGAATCTAAGGCTTTTATAAAAAAGTAATTATGTATGGTAAAATTTTCTCTTTTATGTCTGGGGTCATACACTTTAAAATCCCCAAACGGGACATTCCCAATCACAGCATCAAACATGTTTTCCCCGAAATGGTTATTTTCAAAACCTCCGATTTCAATGTATGCCGATGGATGCAGTTTTTTTGCAATCCTCCCGGAAAGTAAATCCAGTTCCACCCCGTATTTTACCGTAGATTCCCGAAGCTCCTTTGGCATTGCAGAATAAAAATTTCCAATGCCCAGGGCAGGCTCTAAAATATTCCCTCCCGAAAATCCCATGCTAATCAGCTTGTCATACACTGCCTCTATCACTTTTCTGTCTGTATAAAATGCCGTTACCGTGGACGCCCTGGCAGCCTGGTATTCCTCTTCTGTTAAAAGTTCCCTTAATTCCCTGTATTCTTTTTTCCATCCCTCATTTTTTTCGTCAAATGCCTGCGGCAGTCCGCCGAAACCTGTATATCTGGACAAAATGGCCTGCTCACTTATATCTGCATTTCTCTCTTGTTCCTCCAGTACTTTTAACAGCCGTATGGCAGTGACATTATCAGAAAAAGCTGCTTTACTCCCATATCCCCTGTGCCTCTTTTTATTATCTTCAGGTGCCAGGTCATAATAAAAATCCCTGGCTGGTATTTCTGCACTTTTACTTTTTTGGTCTTTTTCTGATAAAAGTTCTTCCCTCCGCTCCTCTCCTACATCAGTATTTCCACTGTTTCCCTGATAACCTGTTCCATAGATATCTCCCTGGCCCTTTCTATAATTTTCACTTCTTCCATGGGATTCCCCGTCATGCTCTTGTGGTGTTTCCGGTACTCTGTTATCTTTTGGTTTAACATTTTCCTGGCCCTCTCCTCTGTTTTCTCCAGCACCTGCAGCATCTCCCCTGTCTGGATTAAGGACTGGCATAGCAGAGCCTGCCTCTCCAGAAGGAAGGTAAACCGCATCAGCGCGAACTGTTTCCTCTCCATGATAAGTTTCTGTCTGATTTCTTCCTCCGCCAGTTCCCTCTGCAGGTTCATCAGGTATACTCCGTCTATTATCATTTCCTTTGTTTCCATCCGTTTGTTTCCTTTCTGTATTTTCTTTCTTATTTTCTTTTTTATTTAATTGATATATCTGGTCACGAAAGAAAAGGGTAATTTCTTTTCCAGCATGGGATGCATACATAGTAACAGATGATATAAAACGTTTCCGTTCTTCATCATCCAGAATTTCAAAGATGCGGGAATAATCACCTGTATATGCATTCTCTCCTTCAAATCCCATGCGTCTTAAGACCATTTCTAAAATACTGTCATTAATAAAATTTGTAACATCTTCCTTGGAAAGCCCTTCAGGAATAGCAATATTTTCCATCTGCTCTTTTATCCCTCCGGCATCCTCCCTCCCTTCAGCCAGGTTTAACATCCCGTTTAAATACTGATGCACCGCTGTCTGGATTGTGAATATTAAATCACTGGTTCCTGTAAGATAATAGGCAAGTCCCTCCCGCTGGTCTGCTTCAAGCTGCCATAGGATGACTGGATTTTTATTATCCGTCTCCGTAATATCAAAAACATTCCGCTCTAAGTTTCCTTTAAATGACATGCCTGGTTCTTCATAAATCCCGGCGCCATGTCTGCCGTATAGGATACGGTTGCCCATTCCCTTATTCCATGCGTTAAACCCTGCTATCACTGTGGCAAAAGGTTTCTGTTCAAACAGGACTAACTGCGACTGGAAAGAAAGTTTATGTATATTTCCCCTGCCGCAGTACTCTAAAAATTTATGATACCATGC
>CANRJF010000186.1 GCA_947630855.1 uncultured Lachnospiraceae bacterium | reverse complement strand
CCTTTTACTTGTGATGCAAAAACCTCGTAGGGCAGTCTACGAGGTTTTTGCTATTTGGTTAGGCCGTGAATTGTAACATATATTATAGTTAAAAATATATTTGAGCAATAAATGATTGTTTGGGACGAAGAAATATGGTATATTTTTAATGAAGAAAGGGTGTGATTGTATGTTAGCAACAAATGCACAACAGGTAATTGAACCAACTGATACTACAAAGTTGGAATTTTATCGTTTGATTGGGGAAGGCTATAAGGCAATGCAGGATGGCAGAACCAGTACAATCGATGAAGTAAGAGAAAAACTGAAAAAGAGGAGAGAAGAACGTGGCTAGTGTAGTATTTACTGAACCGGCAGAATATGATTTGCTGGACATAGAATACTATATCTTCGTTGACCTCTGCAATCCTCAAGCGGCTCAAAGGATAGCCGATGGCATATTAGACGCTGCTGAAAAGTTAAGCGAATATCCAACAGGTCATCCGCTGGTTGATGATGAACTTTTAAGAGGCGTTGGTCTGCGAATGACACGCTTTGATAACTACAATATTTTCTATTATTATGATATGCAAAATGATGTAGTGTACATAATTAGAGTTCTATATAACAAAGTGGATTGGCAAAGTTTTTTTAAAGATAAATGGTCGTAATCAAGCCTCCAAGTCCCTAAAAGATTTGGGGGTTTTCTTCTGCCTATTTTTAGAGGAAAGTCATTCTCGAAATAAAAAATTTATGGTACAATGAAACTAAAAAAGGTGAAATTATTCAGCAGTATGATGAATGCTATGGTTAGGCTTTAACTGTTTATGCATTTATGTGGCTGTTTTTGACAAAAATCTGTAAGTCGTGACAAAAATCTGTATCTCGTGACCAAATCATTGAATTTTCCACAAATAATCATATATAATGATAGTCAAAGCTGACTGTTCTGCTGAAAGAGCCGGGACAGCAAAATACATATTTTGGATGAAACAGGGAGATACGAATTTATATGAGAAAAAACAGTAAAAAAGCAGGTGTGGAAATATTGCTGCTTATTCTGGCAGCGCTGTTATGTTTTTATATTGCAGAAAAAACGGATAATTCCTTACAGATACAGGATAAGGAACTTACCGTTATATTGGAGAATACCAGTCAGCAGGAGGAGAGGGATGAATTAATTCAAAAGTGGGCAAAGGAGTATGCAGAAAAATGGAAAGAAGAATTTGTTCCCCAGACTAATAAGGACAGCAGTTTTCCGGATGAGCTGGTGGTCATGATGGAGGAAGCATTGTACGATTCTGATGCCGCTAATATGCAGGAGCCGGAGAACCCGTATCAGGAAGTCATACGGCAGCTGGGCGGAGAGGAATATCTTTTAACCATGGAAGAACTGTACTATTTTTTCCCTGAAACTGCTGCATACAGGGAAGATATAAAAACGGAGGAAGAGCTTTTCCATTATTTATCTTATTATTATAATACAGTGCCGCTTTACTGCCAACATGCATTTCATTTATCCATGGCGGAAGGGCAGGATAATTATATCTTTGTAAGGTTAAATGAAAGAAAAACTGTTCTGGTGACAGAACGCACAGGAGATGAATTTAATTTAATAACGGAATTTGAAATTTTGAAGGATAAAGAAGGGAGGGTCATACGTTATGGGGATGAGTTTTATTATGTTTTTTTATATAGCGCTTTTAACGGCAGGGATTATGACGGAATCGGCATCTGCCGTCTGGCGGATAAATGGGTACATAAAACTCTTTCTATACGATATCAGCCGGATGCATTTTCGTGGGAAAAATTGTATACAGCATATGAAAGCCCCAGGCTGCGAAAAGAAATGGATGCATATATAGAACAGCTTGAAAAAAATCTTTTATGCGGCAACTATTTGGGTATCAAAGGGGAGTTTGGCGAGAAGGACGTGTATTTTGGGGATGAGATAAGGTCAGAGCTTATAACGGTAGCGGCTGCTGATACGGATGACATAGGGGAGGCTTACCAGGTGGATTTGGCAAACTGCGGAGAGCCCGTTTATGTCTGGAAAAAACATGACCAATTCAATTCTTTACAAGTCCGGTTTTACGATTATGACTCCCGGACAAAATCTGATGTGGAACTTGCAGATGCACGTATATATGGAACTGACAAGGACAGCGGTACGGATTTGGTGCAGATGTGGTTTAAGGAGATAGAAGGAAAAATATATACTTTCCGTATGTATTATGTTTCCGATTACAGTTATATGATGAATGTATCATTGATAGAAAAGAACGATGTAAAAACAATTAGAACATATCTGTTATTACCCCATAAAGAGTTTATTGTGAAGGAGAAGAAAGAATAGGGAGGATACGTACTGTGAAAGAAGGTAAATTAGGCCAATATCGTGAAATAGGTACAAAAAACAGGCTCACATAGTGAACCTATTTAATGGTATTCCCACCTAAAAAAGAGGCGCACCTGCACATCAACAGCAAAACGGGTGGGTGCATCTGATATTGATGCCGGGATGCCTTAATAATTGTGTCTATTGTAACACGAAAACTTGAAGGTGTAAAACACTTTCATTACTATTTGTGCCGCCAACTGAAAGGCGGCGGAATGGAGATTTATATGAGAAAAAACAGTAAAAAAGCAGGTGTGGAAATATTATTTATTATTCTGGCTGGTTTGTTATTTTTCCATATTGCAGATAAAGAAAAGAGTGCAAAACTGCCATTACAGCTTGAAGAGAAGGAATTTGTCCTGCAAAAGGACATGCAGGAGAATAATTCAGAGATTGATAATATCCAGTTTTATCAGAATACAATTTTTCTGCGGGATGTCCTGTTTCTGGACAGTTTGATAGATGAGACAGGTACATTGAGTTTCAGCGGACTGTATGACTATTCAGAGGAGGTAAAAGGAGAGTTTTCCCCGGTATTGCCGGAAGATTGCAGTATACCGGAAGGGCTGGTAACTGTAATGGAGGAAGCATTTTACAATTCTGCCAATGCAAAAACCAGAGACGGGGATAACTGTTTTTATGATAAAACAATAAAAGAATTTGGAGGGGATGATTTTAAACTGAAACTTGAAGACGCATACGAATTATTTCCCAGAATTTCCGAATATAGGGAACAGATAGAAAATGAGTATGATGCGTATAGTTGGATTGCTGAACTTTATCTGGAAAGAGATTCAAAAAATTGCATTGATATTTTTCATCTGGATTCCACGGGAGGACAGGATTACTATGTTTTTTCATACCAGTCAGGAGGGACAAGCAGAGCTATTTATCTGTACTTAATGGAAAGAATCGGAGATGAGTTTGTGGAAGTAGATATATTTGGAACAACTTCTTATGGAAGGGGGACAGTTATCAAATATGATGAAAAATTTTATTATGTCGCTCTGGAAATGAATGATTATTTAAAAGATTATGATGGAGTGCAAATATATAGTTTAAATGAGGATGTGCAGAAGAATAACCTGTCAATTCGTTATCTGCCCGAAAAGTATGTCTGGTCAGCCTTATATCAGTTGGACGGTATAGAGGATGGGATAAAAGAAGAGTTGGATTTATATGTGGAAAAAATTAAGGAGGAGTTTACGCCAGGCACTTATTTGGGGGATGGTATGCATGTTTATTATGGTGATGAGACAAAAGAGCCTTCTGTGGAAAGTGTGCGCGGCAGAGATAATGCATATCTGGTGGACATTGCAAACTGCGGCAGGCCGGTGTATATCTGTAAACAACTGACATGTCCTAATTGCTGTAAACAATATTTGAATTTTATGATTTTTTCCTATCCTTTGTATGGAGAATCTATTGAGGAGCCCAGTGAAGATATAAATATTGAGGGTGTGGTACAGACATGGTTTAAAGAGATACGTGGAAAAGTGTATACTTGTCAGATTTATCATAGTTCTGATTACAATTATATTTTCCGTATGCTTTTGCTGGAAGATGATAAAGTGACGGTAGTTCGCACAGAGATGATAGCGCCTCAGAGAAAATTTACAACAGAGCATGGATTTTATTGGGGAATGTAATTGAACCAGAAACAGCGTTTTAGTGGAGATTTATATGAAGAAACAGATATTTATTTTATTTATAGCTCTATTTGCAGTTATACCAGGGGCTTGTGCTGTCAACAAATCAGAGGAATCGGATAAAAATGCGGATGTGCAAAATACGGAGCAGGAGATGGCAGTTACCAGTGAAACAGAAAGTACGGACAGCAGTGAGATTTTGGAAGAGCAGATACCGGAGAGTACGGAACAGTTGGTAGAAGAGATGTGTGACATAGTGCGTTCAATGAACTTTGAAGCAAATGAGCCCCACATGGATGTCACACCAGAGGAAAATCAATTATTTTTAGAAGCATATCTTAAAATATTAAAAAATGAGATGCCGATTTGGGGTTATGATAGAGGGCACCCTGTATATTACAGAGATTTATGGAGAACGGGAATAGAATTTGAAGACCTGCTGGAGAATAAGGCATATAGAGAATTTCCATATCTGTATTACTATGATGATTTGGACGGGGATGGAAAGCCGGAATTTGCCACGAACCAGGGATGTCTTTATATTTTTAGCTATGAACTGGGGTTTGATTCATGCAGAATAATATATTGGCAGGAGAGCACATATTTAGAAAAAATTATAGGAGCGAGGCAGATTTGGTATCGTGACGGACAACATGCAGGGGTGTTAAGAGACAGGCTTATCATTTTTAGTGAAATAAATGATGGTGAAATTATTTTAGACCTTGAAGAAGGTCTTGATAAACCTCATTTTTATAAGGTAGGGGCATATGAATATGAGTCAGTCCTTGTGGGAAAGGAAAACTGGGATGAAATTACAGCCCCATTTTTTGAGATGGCAGAGAATCATGAGATACCGAAACTGACGCTGGAAGAAGTATTTGGTGAATTGTTGGAGTAGGAGATGAGTAAAATTGAATAGCTGGAAAAAAAGAATACTTAGTGCATTGCTGCTGGTTTGTTTAGGAGTCTTTATTTTGTTAAAGTGTGACAGGGGAACCGGCTGGGTTTTAAGTAAAGAATCGGGGGAAGAAGATGAACTTATTTTATATGACAGATGGGGACGGGTTGTTGATAAAGATTTTTATGATGAACGGACTTGGGTTAATTATATAACAGATGAGATTGTGGAAATTGGACATTCGTGTGGGTCTCCATGCCGTTATGTATATTATTATAACGTAAAAACTGCAGAACTTACAGAACCACCGGCATTTTTTAATTCAATTTTGATTGACTGCCAGTATGTTGCGTATTGGGATTATGATAAAAAGGTATTGGTCATTACGGATATATACCGAAAAGGGCTCTATTATAAGGAAATACAGAGGGATTTTTCACCTACCCCAAATCCAACAGGACTTTTCTGGCGTTTTGAATTAACAGAAGATGAAGAGAATTTTATCGTGGAATATTCTTCTGGAAAAGATTATGAAAAAGTGGAGGAGATTATTCCATTGCGGGATTGAAATTATCATGTGCCGCCAGCTTGGCGGCGGAATGGAGATTTATATGAAGAAACAAATATTTATTTTATTTATGGTTCTATTGGCAGTTATACCAGGGGCTTGTGCTGTCTACAAATCAGAGGAATCGGATAAAAATGCGGATGTGCAAAATACGGAGCAGGAGATGGCAGTTACCAGTGAAACAGAA
>CANRJF010000185.1 GCA_947630855.1 uncultured Lachnospiraceae bacterium | reverse complement strand
GTCCGTTTAGCCGGGTGTCCTCCTGTCATTTGTATTTTTTTTGGAATGGCGGCACAGATAATTTCATTCAGCTCTCCCGCTGTCTGTATCCTTTTCTCTTTCCTTGCATTTACAATATGTTTGGCAATATTTTTGGCAAAACGGTCTTCTCCATAATCTCTGATTACGCGATACAGTTCCATTTCACTGTACTCGTTTACAATATTCTCCGCCGTCATGGCGCATCTTTTGTCCATGCGCATATCCAAAGGGGCATCCTCATTGCGGTAAGTAAATCCCCGCTGGGGCGTATCTAACTGAAAAGAGGAAACTCCCAGGTCTAAAAGAATGCCGTCCACTTTTTTTACACCCAGCCCGGAAAGTATCTCTTTCATCCCGCCGTAATTGCCCCGGATAATGGTCACACGGTCCTTATAAGGTTTAAGCCTTTTAGATGCAGCATCGATGGCGTCCTCATCCTGGTCAATCCCAATAAGCCTTCCCTCATCCGATAACAATTCCGCTATGACGCGGGAGTGGCCGCCTCCCCCTAAGGTGCCGTCCACATAAATCCCGTCCTGCCGGATATTTAAATATGCAATTGTTTCTTCCAGTAAAACGGACTTATGCATAAATTCCATAATAAAACCTCGTTTGCCTCTTTTCACAGGCAGAAAGAATACTAAATGCTAAGTCCTAATTCTGCCATATGTTCTGCCACTTCATCCATATCATCATAGGAATTGGTATCCTGCCATTTTTCCTTGCTCCAGATTTCAATTCTGCTTAAAACTCCGGCTAACACCACGTCTTTTTCTATGCCTGCAAAATCTCTTAACACCTGGGGAATAAGAATCCTCCCCTGCTTGTCCACTTCACAGCTTGCCGCTCCTGCAAAAAAGAACCTGGAAAATTTTCTGGCATCTTTCGTAGTCAGTGGAGTATTGCGGAATTTCTCTTCAATGTTCTTCCATTCTTCATTAGGGTACACAAAAAGACATCCATCCAATCCTTTCGTTACAACAAACTCATTGCCAAGCTGTTCTCTGAACCTGGATGGGACAATCAGCCTTCCTTTTGCATCAATTGTATGGCTATACTCCCCCATGAACATAATGGACACCTGCTCTCCCGGAAATGGTTTATCACTCCACTTCTAACCATTTCCATCCACTTTCCTCCACCTGTATGTCCATTCTATCCCACAAATGAATAAAATGCAAGAGAATCCTTACAAAAAAAATGCATTAAATTTAAAAAATTTAATGCATTTTCTACATATTGTGTTTACAATTTCAAGCCACACAAAATTTAGGATTTTCTACTTGCAGCAGAATGTCATACATTCTGTCTCCTGACAATCACATGCCATACTTCCGCCAATGCCAATCTGGCCTGCTGTACATTTACAATCATCATTGTACATGCAGTGACATGCCTTACAGTCAATCTGGATTTCACCTTTCGGTTCCATTGCGGAATTTTTTCCGGAAACATTTTTGCTGTCACGGAAACTTGCACAGCAGGTTCCGTTAGATGTCATTGCATCTTTGCCTTCTACCTGGATATCTCCCTTGCAGCAAAGTCTGTCATCATTGTAAATACAGTTTGTGGCGGCACAATTTAATTTTGTCATAATCTTTATCTCCTATCATAAAAAGTCCGGCAAAATCTGCCGGACTTAGTATGTGCAAATTATAAAATTTTTATCCTTAACTGTTTTCCTTAGTGATTTCTTCTTTGCGGATTTCTTTTGTGTCAATTTCTTTTTTAATAAAAGAAATAAAATCATTTAAGGATTTGCTGCCCTCATCCCCTGCAAAACGGCTTCTCACGGAGACAGTTCCCTCTTCTTCCTCTTTCTGGCCCACCACCAGCATATAGGGAAGTTTGTCAAGCCTTGCCTCTCTGATTTTAAAGCCGATTTTCTCGGAGCGGTTATCCACTGTAACGTCAATGTCATTTTTTGCAAGTTCCCTGCGGATTTTTTCTGCGTAATCCTCATATTTCTCGGAAATAGGCAGGATGCGCACCTGCTCCGGGCAAAGCCATGTGGGGAATTTTCCGGCGTATTTTTCAATCAGCCATGCCAGGGTTCTCTCATAACATCCTATGGAAGTCCTGTGGATAATATAGGGACGGATTTTATTGCCTTCCTTGTCGATATAGTACATATCAAACTGCTCTGCCAAAAGGGCGTCCCACTGGATGGTAATCATGGTATCTTCTTTGCCGTAAACATTTTTTGTGTTAATGTCAATTTTAGGGCCATAGAAAGCGGCTTCTCCCATATCTTCCACATAGGGAATCTCCAGTTCGTTCATAATATCCCGCATATGCTGCTGTGTCTCCTCCCAAACTTCAGGCTCTCCGATATATTTTTCCCTGTTGTCCGGGTCCCATTTGGAGAGATGATATGTCACATCTTCCTCCACTCCCAATGTGGAAAGACAGTATTTTGCCAACGCCAGACAGCCCTTAAATTCCTCCACCATCTGGTCCGGCCTTACAATCAAATGGCCTTCGGATATGGTAAACTGGCGCACTCTGGTAAGCCCGTGCATCTCCCCGGAATCCTCGTTTCTGAATAATGTGGAAGTCTCCCCGTAACGGATGGGCAGATCCCTGTATGAATGCTGCTCGTTTTTGTAACAATAATACTGGAAGGGACATGTCATGGGACGCAGGGCAAATACTTCCTTATCCTTTTTTTCATCCCCCAACACAAACATACCGTCGGTATAATGGTCCCAATGGCCGGAAATCTTGTACAAATCGGATTTTGCCATAAGGGGAGTTTTTGTGCGGACGTATCCCCACTCCTTATCTTCCAAATCCTCAATCCACCGCTGCATTTTCATAATCATTTTTGTGCCCTTGGGAAGCAGCAGCGGCAGCCCCTGACCGATAACATCCACAGTGGTAAACAAGCCCATTTCCCTGCCCAATTTATTATGGTCCCGCTTTTTGATATCCTCCAAATGCTCTAAATGGGCTTTTAATTCCTCTTTTTTGTTAAATGCCGTACCGTAAATACGCTGTAATTGGGCGCGGTTGGAATCTCCTCTCCAGTATGCCATGGAGGAAGAAATCAACTTATACGCTTTGATTCCCTTTGTGCTCATTAAATGGGGGCCAGCACAAAGATCCACAAATCCCCCCTGGTCATAGAAGGAAATCTCCGCATCTTCCGGCAAATCCTGAATCAGTTCCACTTTGTAAGGCTCCCCTTTTTCTTCCATAAAGGCGATGGCTTTATCTCTGGGCAAAGTAAATCTGGTGATTTCATGGCCTTCTTTTATAATTTTTTTCATCTCCGCCTCTAATTTATCCAAATCTTCCCTGGAAAAGGGCGCTGCGTCAAAATCATAGTAAAATCCCTCTGCAATGGCAGGCCCTATGGTAACCTTTGCCTCCGGGAACAGACGTTTTACTGCCTCTGCCAATACATGGCTTGCGGTATGGCGGATAACTTTTAATCCTGCCTCATCATTTGCCGTCACAATGTTTAATGATGCATCTTCGGAAATCACGGTTCTTAAATCCACGATTTCCCCGTTGATTTCTCCGGCACATGCAGTCCTTGCCAATCCTTCACTGATGTCCTTTGCAATTTCATACACGGATTTTGCTTCACCATACTCCTTTACGGAGCCGTCTTTTAATGTAATCTTCATAATTATTCTCCTTTTTATTGAATTAATGTATACAATGAAAAACGCCCCTGTTACAGCAAAAAACTATAACAGGGACGATAGTTACCGTGGTTCCACCCTTTTTGCCCCTTTCCGTGGGAAAAAAGCTCTCATTTGACGATAACGGGGTCACCGGGCTGTATTAAAGCCGCTCAAAGATGGTTTTTCAGAAGTTTCCTGCAAAGATGCTTGCACCACTTTTCAAATATGCGAAAAGGCATCTCTCTCTGATACATTCCACAACTTACTTGTTCTTATCCACGCATTTTCCTTATGATGAATTATCATACTCCAAATTTTATCATATGTAAAGATTTTTTTCCAGGGGCTATCTGCCACAGCATTTTTTATATTTCTTACCGCTGCCGCAGGGGCAGGGGTCATTTCTCCCTACTTTCTTGCCCACTACCACCGTGCCGGACTTTCTCTGCTCCAAAAACAGGTTATGCTGTGTTTCCTTGTCAAAGATATTGTCCCACATGGGAAGCTCATAAAGCCATTCTGCCCTTGCCTCCACCATGTTCTTGTATAACTTCTCTTTATCAAAAACTAAATTTACTACCGTATCTTCTTCCATGGTCTCAATTGGATTGGGCTCTATAAGGCTGTCGTTGATTCCATCCAAAAAACCAGTCATATCCATAATACTTAAATCGTACTTTTGGGCTAATTCCTTAACGGTTCCCTCCACTTTTTCATCCGGATTTGTCAGAAGCTGCTCATAAACGCCTTTTTCTATCAGGAAATATCTCTGCCAGAATTTCTGTAATTCCTGTTTATTTGTTTTTTCATTATAGGCAACTTTCTGCCAGTTTTCTAATAATGCCATTTTTTACTCCTTCTTTCTTCTGGGGGCATGAAAATATATAAATTGCCCACATAATTAAGGGTATTATAGCAAATACCATTACAGATTTCAATATTTTTAAAAATTTATTGAATCAGGGAATTTTATATGGTATGCTGTATTCATCTTTTTTCTATGATATAAAAGGAATGATTTTTCAGGGAGGAAGACAATATGAAAAATTTGAAACGCATTTTAGCCATAACCGCTGTTTTCATTCTGGCAGGAATGTACCTTGCCAGCCTGGTACTGGCATTAACCAGCAATGAACACACATTTTATATGTTTACGGCATCTGTTGCCGCCACGGTAATTATTCCTATATTGCTTTGGATTTATATTACCGTTTACAAATTTTTTACCAAAGATAAAAAAGATCCTATGTAAATATATCCCAGGAGCATGCAGCGTTCCTGGGATAATTTCTCATATCATTTTTCTGTTCAGTGCCTGGACAGTTACTCTTATTTTTTAATTCTGTCCAGTTCTGTCAAATTAACACCAAGAGCTGATAAAGTAACCTTCAACTCAATATATCTTTTATACATTGATTCGTATATTTCCGGCGCTGCTTCTTTTATGGGTATCATCCAATCCTGCAGCCTTGAAAATTCAGTAACATAATCTTTTATAATATCTGCCGCACTTGGCATATAATCACCCCCTGTATGATATACCTGTATTGTTTAATTACATACAGCTTACCATAAACCGGATATAAAGTCTATTGATTTTTAAATTGAGAAGTACGGTAAATAATATCATCTCTTCCCGGCCCATTGGAAACCATGGTAATAGGGTATCCAATCTGCTCCTCTATAAACTCCACGTATTTCCGGCAGTTTTCCGGCAGTTCTTCGTATTTTCTGATTCCCCGGATTTCCTGTTTCCATCCGGGAAGGGTTTTTAATACGGGTTTTGCCTTTTGAAGTTTCCCGGTAACGGGAAATTCTGTGGTAACTTTCCCGTCAATTTCATAGCCTACGCACACGGGAATCTCGTCTAAATATCCTAACACGTCAAGAACCGTAAATGCCACATCCGTAGTTCCCTGAAGACGGCATCCATATTTGCTTGCCACACAGTCAAACCATCCCATGCGCCTTGGCCTGCCGGTAGTTGCCCCAAATTCGCCGCCATCGCCTCCCCGCCGTCTGAGTTCGTCCGCTTCCTCCCCGAAGATTTCACTGACAAATGCACCTGCTCCCACCGCGGAGGAATATGCC
>CANRJF010000184.1 GCA_947630855.1 uncultured Lachnospiraceae bacterium | reverse complement strand
ATGCACATTTTACGGTATTGTTCCGGCGTCCCTTCTCCCTTTCCAAACAAAAAAATATAACGGGAAATTTCATCTGAAAGCATGACCGCCTTTCCAAGTCTTTCCCTTTCCTTTTTTATGTGCTGCATATATTTTTTTACACACATGCTGTAATACTCTTTATATTCCATATAGCTTTGCAGCGGACACTTATGGCCGGTCAGGGAAAAATAATTTTCATAAATCCACTCCATGGCCTGGCTGCTCTCTGCAAGCATACTCTCATCTGCATCGCAAAACAGATGGGGGTCATACTCTAAAGTCAGCAGGTCGTAAAATTCCTGCCTTTGTTCTGTAAGCAGGCATGCACTGCCGTCATCATTTGTATATGCCCGTTCACCTGCATTTAAGGCTGCGCCCAGGTACTTCTTCCCGTTTTTATCCTGGAACAAAACCAGCTCCGGTAAATACAAAAGTTTCCGGCGCTCTGTACAGGAAATACGTTTTTCTCCCACTTTTGGGAACGGCGCCTCCTCTTTTATTTCAATATTCCCCGCCTTCTTCCTGCATTTTTCTTTTCTGCCGAAAAGATGGTGTATAAGGGAATTTTTCATTTTCTCCAGGTCTTTCTGCTCTTCTGGCTCTTCCGGCTCTTCTGGCTCTTCCGGCTCTTCCGGTTCTGCCCCATCCTCCCCATCTTCTTTGGCCCCGTCCTGAGGCTCTCCTGTATCTTTGGCATCCTCTGGATTGCCCCTATCTTCCGGTTCTCCTGGTTCCTCCAGACTGCCTCCTTCTTCTTCTCCGCCTGATTTCTCCGGTTCCTCTGGTATTTCTTCCTCTTTTGCTTCCTCTATCTCTTCTGGCAGTTCTTCATGTCCCGAATCCGGAATGCATAAAATTTCCTGTTCCACTGCATCTTTCTTTGACTGCGCCATTTCGTCACAATCAAAGATTTCAATCTTTTCCTCCTTATGCCGCCTTTTTACGTCGGCAATAATGGCATCTAAAATTTCAAGCTGCCTTGTCTTTGTCTCAATATTTTTTACCGTCCTTGCAATGGCGTCTGCATTTCCGATTACATCATACGCCAGGTCGCTTCTGGTACGCTTTTCAAATGCAAGGGCATTTTCTACGGATTTCTTTACTTTCTCAAAATACATAAGGGCATCCCCGTATTTTTCTGCACAATGGCTGCTGATATGGTTCTCTGTAAAGAAAATTCCCTGATGCCGTCCCATAAACGCATAAGAAAGCTCGTCCTCGCTTAATTCTATCTTAGAACTCTGGCAGAGGCGTTCCAATACTGCCACCACATCTTTTAACGCCGTCTCCAGTGTGCTGTCATCTTCCCAGGTGCCGCGGCAGTTCCTGATTTCCAATTTCAGCGCATACAAATCTTTCTTCATTTGCACGGCATCGATTTTTTCATCTGCCATCCCTTCTGCATCTAAATTATCAAGGAAACTTACTTTTTCAAGGAGGCTCTTTATTTTTCCCCCTTTAAACTCCAATGCTCCCTCTTTTTTCTCTTTTTTCTTTCCAAACATATGCCACCGCCTTCTATAAATACATTAAGATAATTCCTGCCGCAAAAAGCAGCATGATAAATACAGCAAAGATAAACAATATCCTGATTTTCATCTTCTTCATGTCTTCTGTGGGCATTCCAAAAGCTGAACTCTGTTTTTTCTCATTTTCTATCTCCTTTAGCAGGGATGAGACCTGGCTCTCTGTCTCTGTGGACACGTATAATAGTGTTTTGGGAGAACGCCTTTTTTTTAAATACAACAGAAACACTTCATCATAATGCATCCCATGGGTCTTGCCGAATCCAAGAAAAACAATCGGGGCAACAAATGGCGTCCCCATGTATATCGCATACTTAATATCAAGCCCAAACAGCAGGTAAAATCCGCCGATAATTCCTGCCCCAAACAATACTGCTGTTATGGCATACAAAGATTCCCTGGTGTCCATTCCTGGTATGACATCCTCCTTGTATGCATCCAAATCCTTGCTCATTCCAATGCTCATGCTCATAATATATCCCTTCCTTTCTTTTAGATTGCCAGTGCTTTCTGGACAATGTTTTCAGAACTTTTTACCATTCCAAGGGTGATAAGGCAGTTTAGGGCCAGCATCACCATCTTGCCGTATATGGAGGAAAAGACATCTATGGCTCCGCCTCCCTGGAGGAGTGCCGCCGGGTCTGACATATTTAACTTCGCGCACAGCGCCAGTGCCGTAAGCATCACCACTGCCTCCGCAAATGTGGATACCACATATTTTATATACGTCACCCCCGTCCTGTTCACCTCATGCTTTCCGGCAAATGTGGCAAATGCAAAGGAACCGAAGGGTATGACTAAAAGCAGCTTGAACACCCTTTTGTATGCACAGAATAACAGGGAAATCCCGCAGAATACACATACCATGAAAACCATTAAACCCAGCAGTAAGATAACAAGTGTGCCGCTTCCATCCTTACAGTCATCCGGCTTTATATAGCTGGAAATATTTATGGCCACAGCTCCCTGCCCAAGCCCTGCCGCCTTTAACAGTCCATAACATATTTTCATGACATTTTTTAAGATAACCAGGTTATGTACAACTAAAAAATCCACCAGGGATATCTTTAGGTACAATTTCAGCACCGTCTCAAAGCGCACATTCTCTTTTACATCCAATGAGCTGCTGCAGAATGTGATTAAAAGCAGTACCACCGCAAAAGAGGCTGCAAAAGGAGTAAATACATTGTTTACGTTTTCCACCAGCCCCCACAGGGAGCCGCCCCCGGCGCTCTGCGGGTCCATTGAGATTACATTGTAGCTTGCACCTGCAAAGGCGTTGTACAGTTTTGTCCCCTCCTTGGACAGGGCATATGCCGGCTGGGCAAATAAAAATTCAATAGGTTTTTCCAGAAAATCAGTGATAGTGTCAAAAACTGCTTCTAACAGGTCTTTTATCCATCCCCAGTCCACCAGACCGCCTCCCTTCAGGCCACGCCTAAAAGCGTCAGGACTGCGCCGACAAATGCCATCATAAGCCCTCCGACGATTCCTTTTAAGGCGCTGTTCATGCCGGAAGAATCCTGCTGCTGGTAGGCGCTGGCAAATTCCATGACATTTTTTGCCACCATGATGATGCCAATCACTGCCACCACTGTAAGCACCAGGTCTTTCAAATTGTTCAATCCACTTGTAATCTGGTTCGACGCATACACAGGGCTGCTGATGCAGAAAATAAAATCAGACGCCATCCATAACCCGCCGATTTCCTTACAAATCCGGTTTACTTTTTCCTTGTTCATTTTTATTTTTTTCATAATATAAAATCCTTTCATTTTTTTTGTGTATATTGCTAATTTCCTTGCAGATTTCTTTTTGTGCCAGCATAATAAATATTCATTATGCTGTGGATTTCATCAAGGGATGCATCCGGGCCGAACAGTTCGTTGATAGCTGTATAATTCATGCCGTCTTTTATAAAGGCCAGAAGTTCCCTGGCTGCTTCTTCACTGTAACCGTTCCGCTTCAGCTTTGCATATTCCAATATTTCTTCCGGCTTCAGCCCGTCTAAATCCATTTTTCTCTTCCTGGCCTGCTCTTTTAACTCCAAAAGCCGCCTCGCCTGCTCCTGTTCTGTCATAAATCCTTTGATTTCCTCGGCTGGGGCCTGTGTGTCTTCCCACTCCTCCACTTTTTCATTAGGGATGGCAAGCAGGTCTGCAGCCGTTATAGTAAAATAGGTCTGTTTCCCGCTTTTTGCATCCTCTTCTTTCACATGCTCCAGATAATCTGCATTCATAAACATAAGGGATTTCTTTTTCTCCCTCTCCCGCCCTGGCTCATGGATATACTTCCCGTCCATTTTGTAAAACAGGGGATGCTTATAGGTTTCAATCTTATCATCTAATACCGGCGGGTATCCTTTTAAGATGACGATGCATTTCTTCCCATCCGTGCGCCGCACTTCGTCCGGCAGCATCAGCTCCCTTCCCGTTTCGTCGAAGTTCCGGCTGCTGCTTCCCTGCCTCCCAAGTGTCTGCCCGTTGGAACGTTTTTCAATCGTTGCTTTCCCTAACGCCTCCGATATGTACTTATGGGTTTCCTGTTCGTTGCCCCCCAGGTAGATAAGCGTATCACAGTTGCCTGGTATGGTTTCCCAGGACTTTTCAAACAGTTCTTTTATCTGCGCCATGTTCTGTATGATGATGACGGAACTGATTTCCCGGCTTCTCATAGTGGAAAGCAGGGACGTAAAGCCATCCGGCAGGGCCACATTTGCAAACTCGTCCATCATAAAGGTCACATGGATAGGCAGCATTCCGCCGTAACAGAAATCCGCCTGATAGTATAGTTCCTGGAATATCTGGGAATAAAGCATCCCTATGATAAAGTTAAATGTCTTGTCATTATCCGGAATCACGCAGAACAGCGCTGTCTTTGTCTTTTTGTCATAATTTTTCCCTGCCCCGATTTCCGGAATATCCATCTCATCATCCCGGAGCAGGTCTAAGATTTCTGGAGACTTTAACGGATTCAGCCTGGCATTTGCGGAGATGATGATAGAACGTACAGTATCCGCCGCCCCCCGCATACAGGCATTATACGCCGTAACCGCCGGGTCCATGGGCTTTGGAATTTTCCCTTCCTTCCTCTCTGCTTCCATCCGTTTCTGCTCTCTTTCCATAAGCCCGTCGAAAATCATGTCAAGTTCCGACTTTTTCTTATTCCCCCGGCTGTCCTCTTCAAACTCTGCCATTGCCAGAAGTTCTAAAACACGGGGAATGTTTTTATTCTCCAGGGATTCATGTTCCCATACATAATAAAACAGTGCCTGCCACAGCATGGTCTCTGCCTTTTCCCAGAAGGGGTCTGCCTGCGTGGAATTTTTCGGAGTAGTATTCTGTATCATGTTATTTATTAATTTTTCAATGTCAATTCCAGTCCTTATGTACCGGAAAGGGTTGTAATGGTTGCTGTGGCCCATGCCGTCTGCATTTAAAAGGTTAAGCACCTTAACCTCATACCCGGACTCTTTTAAAAATCCTCCGCAGTCCCGCAGCAGTTCTCCCTTTGGGTCTGTAAAAATAAAGGAAGAGGATAAGGTCAGCACCTGCGGTTTTACAAAGCGGTAGGTTTTTCCTGCCCCGCTTCCCCCGATTACCAGCACATTGTTATTTAAATCTGTTATACGGGTGTCTAAAGACATATACAGACTTTTGGAAAGATGGCGGTTCATGGTGTTATAGCTGTATACCGTTTCTTTCATTTTCTTCCCTCCCTTCCGCTTTCCGCCATCCGGTATTTCCCCACATGGAAAATTCCGTCCTTTACATAATAAAATTTGTCTTCCGGCCGCTTCTTACCTTTGGAATCCACTCCTTTGTCCATGATACGGGCATTGATTTCATTTACGTTTCCCCAGACTGCAGAACCAAATGTCCTGTTTAACATAAGGTTATGCTGGTTTAACCTGAGGACAAGCAGGCAGATAAGGTATGCCGCAACAGCGGATAACACCACCCTTATGGTGTAATCATTATAATAATTTGCAAAAAAGCTCCCTGGCGGGTCTTTAAAAACCGTGTCCCTCTGGTAGTTAATCCAGGGAATGAACGTTACTCCAGGACCCATGCCTGCTGACAGAAGGTAGCCTGCAAATGCTGCCAGTATTCCTCCAAGGATGCATTCTGCTATAAGCATTTTTGTTATCTTTCTCTTTGGCATGTCACACCTGCTTTCTCATCCGGGTATCATTTTTAAATTCCATTCCCATGCCATCCTGTTTATCCTGCCTCTCCTTAAAGTTGATGGCTGT
>CANRJF010000183.1 GCA_947630855.1 uncultured Lachnospiraceae bacterium | reverse complement strand
TGGGAAAATTTTTCAAAAAATATGGGTTAGACCCCTAAGTTGAGATCTAACCCTATGGCTTAACTAAATGACATTGAGTTGCAGGAGTAACCTTAGTTGACGCTTTGGAAGCAGCATTAAATGCGTATGATGAAAATTAGAAAGAAAATGCACCTGTAAATCATATAATATCCTTTTGGGAGAAATGGAGGGAATTATCTATGCCTTGCACAGAAGCATACAAAGAACACATCATGTATATCTGTGGCAGCTACAAGAAGCGCACGGCAGACTGTACGGCGCACTTTATCCGCACCGATCTGTTGACTGCCGGAGTGACCGAGAACCTACGGAAAGTCACCAGCTACGCCGTCAAGAAGAATGAGCTGAAAACGGCAGAAAAGCGGATTGCGGAACTCTCCGCTATCTTCAAAGCGGCTGTATGAGGACAGCGTGACGGGGCGCATATCAAACGAGCGTTTCACGGAGTTTTCGGCTGACTAAGAAGCCGAGCAAAAGGAACTGAAAGAGAAAGCCGTCGTTCTGCGGGGCGAGCTTTCAAGGACACTGGAAGCCACGGCAAACGCTGGGGGAAGCTCCGCAGACAGGAAATCGAAATCTATTATTCTTTTGTCGGCAAGGTAGAACTTCCCGACGCATAAAGCCCGACCTGTCCGGCAGTCAGTCGGATAGGAACGGTTTCATACGGAAAAAATGATGAACAGTCTTCATTTTTTCAGGAGTATCAATATAAACTGAAAAATCCATTGACAATCTCAGAAAAAGAGGTTATGCTACATATTAAGATAACAGTGTTATGCTGAGAGGGGGCAGACAGGTTGGGCGAGGATAAGGAGACGAGACAGAAGCTTCTGGACAGTGCCAGACAGGAGTTTCTGGAAAAAGGTTACATGAAAGCCTCCCTGCGCACTATATGCAGAAATGCCGGCGTAACTACCGGCGCCCTGTATTTTTTCTTCCAGGACAAGGAAGATTTGTTAAAACAGCTTGTGGAGGAACCCTTAAAGGGGTTGACCCTGCTGATTCAGGCCCATCTTTCAGAGGAACTGGACGCAGGGCAGGCATTTTCCGGGGAGTGGGATAATACCAGGGATATTAAGGCTTCGGAAGAGATCGTGCATTTTATGTACCAGCATTATGATATTTTTATAATCCTTATCACCAAAAGCCAGGGGAGTGCTTACGAGGATATTGTGAGCCGCTTTGCAGACTGGGGGGAGCGGCATTACCAGGCGCTGGTAGAGCAGATGGCAGCAAGCTGTGGCATTCCAAAGCCGGAGCAGTATCTGATTCATTGGATGTCGCATATGCAGGTGGATGCATTTGTCCATCTTCTCACCCATGAACCGGATGAACAGAAAGCCATCAGGCATATAAAAGAGATTGTTGTGTATCTGGTGTCGGGCTGGAATGGATTTTTTTTGTCAAAAAAAGGAACAGAATAACAGTTCCTTTCTTTAATACTAACGACATAACAATGTTATCTTATATGTATGCCTGATACATAACGCTGTTATGTAATGTTGAAAAAAGGTAACTTCTTAGGACAGCCTGAAGGTACTTAAACAGATACGAAAAAAGGGATTTGTATGCGCAGGTTTGCGCAGAGGGAGGAAAGTATGTATCTTGAAGTAAAAAATCTAAAAAAGAGTTACGGGGAGGGCGGGAGTTTTGCCCAGGTATTAAAAGGGATATCCGTCTCTGTCCATCAGGGCCATATGTGCGTGATCCAGGGTGCCAGCGGTTCCGGGAAATCCACACTGCTAAACTGTATCGGAGGACTGGATTTAATGGATTCCGGCTCTATCCGGGTGGACGGAAAAGAAATATCCGGGCTGTCCCAGGAGAAGCTGTCAGATTACCGGAGGGAAAACCTTGGATTTATTTTCCAGTTTTACAATCTTGTTCCCAATCTGACTGTCAGGGAAAATGTCAAGGTGTGCGAGTACTTAACAGACAGCCCCCTGGATATGAAAGAGCTGTTAGAGACATTGGGGCTTTCGGAGCATCAGAATAAATTCCCCTCCCAGCTTTCCGGAGGCCAGCAGCAGCGGTGTGCCATTGCCAGGGCGCTGATTAAAAATCCGAAGCTTCTGCTCTGCGACGAGCCTACGGGCGCATTGGATTCCGTAACTTCCAGGGATATTCTCATCTTACTGGAGGAAATAAACCGCAGATACGGCACAACCATGTTGATTGTTACCCACAACAATTCCATTCAATATATGGTTGACCAGGTGATTATTTTAAAAGACGGGCAGATTAAGAAGGATTTTCTAAATGAAAAAAAGGTATCTGCCGCAGAGTTGGAGGACTTATAATGCAGAAGATTCTGGGAAAAAGAATCCTTCGGGATTTGAAAGAAAACTTGTTCCGTTATCTGGCGCTGGGACTGATGATTGTCCTGGGCATGTATATGGTTATCAGCCTTGTGGGGGCGGCAGATACGATTATTTATGGTACGGCGGAATCGGCAGAAAACCAGAAGGTGGAAGACGGGCAGTTTGGTCTGTTTGTTCCGCTGTCGGAAGAAGAGAAGTCTGCGCTGACCAAGGCTGGAGTGACGCTGGAAGAGCATTTTTATCTGGATTATGCCATGGCAGATGCGTCGGTGCTCCGGGTGTTTTCGGAGAGAGAAAGAATTGATTTGCCAAAGGCAGATGAAGGGCGGCTTCCGAAGAAATCAGGGGAGATTTTTCTGGAAAAAAGGTACTGTCAGGAACATTCTATTATGACAGGGGATGAAATTTCTGTGGGGGGACGCCGGTTTCTGGTATGCGGAATCGGTTCTTCGCCGGATTATGATACGCCCCTGCGAAATCTTTCCGACAGCACAGCAGACAGTGGCTTGTTTGGGGTGGGATTCCTCACCGGGGAGGATTACAGCCGACTGGAGGAAGAAAAAGAAAGCATTCATTCCCAGGAATATGTGTATGCCTATCTTCTGAATGGAAAACTGACTCAGGAGGAACTTAAGAAAAAACTAAAGAAGTTTGATATTGCGGCGGAGGATGTAGGTGACAGTTATTTTCAGGAGTATTGGGAACATACCGGAGGCAGGGCGTCAGATTTTATGGATGAGTATATGGACACAGAACTCTCTAAACTCACACAGTTTCTTCCGGCTGCGGACAATGGAAGAATCGGCGGCGCGGCAGATGACCAGTTAATCAATAAAGAGGCGGGGCTTGCGGCAGGCGTTATTCTGCTGGTTCTCATTGCCTATGTGATATCGGTTTTTGTTGTGAATAAAATTGAGCAGGAATCAGGAATCATTGGGACGCTGTATGCCATGGGGGTGAGAAAAAATGAGCTTTTGTGCCATTATCTAGCCTTGCCGGTATGTATCACACTGGCAGCAGGTATTATGGGAACGGCGGCGGGTTACAGCAGCCTGGGGATTCCGGTGCAGATGCGTAACTGCTATGCATACTTTTCACTGCCTGTCCTGGATGTGGTATATGAGCCGTATCTGCTGCTCTATGGCATTGTCATGCCTCCGGCTGCTGCTGCGCTTACCAATTTTCTGGTGATCCGTAAAAAACTGGAACAGCCGGCGCTTTCCCTGATAAAAAAAGAACGGAAAAACGGAAAAGTCCAGAATATTACCATCCGGCACGGCAGCTTTATACGCATTTTCCAAATCCGTCAGATGCTTCGGGAGAGCCGGACGGCATTTACCGTATTTTTCGGAATGTTTTTTTCTCTGTTGATTATCATGCTCGCCCTGAATTGTTATGTGCTCTGCATCCATATAAAAACGGAAAACAGTGCGGATACAAAATTTGAATACATGTATACCTATAAATATCCTGAAGAACAGGCACCAAAGGAGGGAGAAGCGGCTTATGGAGTTACGTTGAAAAAGAAGATGCTGGGGTATAATCTGGATGTAACCCTTCTGGGGATTAGCAGAGACAATCCGTATTTTGAGATAGAAGGGGAAAAGGAGTTTTTTTCAGGAAAAAACAAGGTACAGATTTCTTCGGCTATGGCCCAGAAATACCGATTGGCTCCGGGGGACGATCTGGTGCTTAAGGATGAGGAAAATGACAAAAATTATGCCTTTACCGTAGAGGGGATTGTGCCATATTCCGCCAGCTTTTTTGCCTTCATGGATATTGACAGTATGCGGGAGCTGATGGGACAGGATTCGGATTATTATAATGTGGTGTTTGCAGACCATGACATAGGTATTGAAAACGGCAGGCTTTACGCAACGGTTTCCAGGGAAGAAATCAAAAAGAGCGCGTCCGTCTTTGTAAATCAGATGATGCCCATGGTCGTAACTTTAACGGCAGTGTCCGGCCTGCTCTTTGTGGTGGTGATGTATCTGATGATGAAAGTTATGATTGACCGCTCGGCTATGTCCATTTCCCTGATGAAAGTGTTTGGCTACCGGAAGCAGGAAATCCGCAGACTGTACCTGAACGGAAATCTGTTTGTGGTGGCGGTAAGTGCCCTGCTTGGGATTCCCCTGTCTAAGATTGTCATGGACGGGCTGTATCCGTATCTGGTATCAAATGTGGCCTGCGGAATCAATCTTGTTTTTCCCTGGCAGATGTATGCGGGATTAATGGGGGCAATCCTTGTGCTGTATTTTATGATTAACTGCATTCTGATGCGCCACGTAAATAAAATTCTTCCGGCGGAAGTGTTAAAGAATAGGGAATAGGATATTCTGTCCGGGGTGTGTTATAATTCCACCCCGAACAGAGCCTTGTAATCCAAAGATTCTATGATGCGGCTGCTTTTTTTGTCCGCATTTTCCAGCATCTTCTCTACCCGGTCTGCTAAAGCCACATCTACAAACCGGCTGACATCGATTCCCCGGAGTTCAAAAAACAACAGGGGATCCTCGTCAAATCTTGCCCCGATGCCGTAAAGCACTGCCGCCACATGCTTACACATGATAGCCCAGTCCGGGCAGCTGCATTGGAAACTGATTTCCTTAGAGGAGGGGAACAAGCCGTCTTTTTCCAGAAACAGGCTCTTTAAGTCCTCCGGGAATCCGCCGTTTAGCAGCATTTCCAGATTCTCAATTTTATTGCCGCATTTTTCTATGATTTTCTGGCAGTGAGCCTCTGAAATAGGGCTGATGCGGATTTCCACCTTGTAGGGTGTTTTCCGTCTGCCCTGGACTCTTGCCAGAACTTTTCCTTTCCGAATCTGAAGGTCAATCACCGCGCCTGTTCGGACATAGCGTTTTCCCCGGTCCAGGCGGCTTTCATAATCTGCGTACCGCTCCAGGTTGTTACACCAGGCTTCCCCCCACCAGGTTCTGGCAATTTTTCTGCCCTGGATGACAACAGGGTGGATTTCCTTTCCTTTTTTCTTATCTTTTTTCATGGTTTCGCTGGCATTTTTCTTTAATTTTGCTTCCGTGGGCTGTTCATAGACCGCCCCGTCCCAATATCGGCTCATTGTTTTCTCTCCTTATAAATCCAGCCGCAAAATGGATAGCAGCTCTTCATTGTCCAGTTCAGTAATCCAGTTTTCTCCGCCGGAACCAATGACATTTTCCGCAAGTTCCTTCTTGGAGTTAATCATGGCATCTATTTTTTCTTCAATGGTTTTCTCACTGATTAACTTATGTACAAATACGTTGTTTTTCTGCCCGATGCGGAATGCCCGGTCTGTGGCCTGGTTTTCCACTGCTGGATTCCACCAGCGGTCAAAATGGATAACATGGTTGGCTTTCGTCAGGTTCAGCCCTGTACCTCCGGCTTTCACCGATAATACCATATAGGGCACATAGTCTTCTCCGTTAAACTGTTCCACCAGTCCGGCCCGCTTTTTCACCGGG